>QHXS01000094.1 GCA_003223975.1 Acidobacteriota bacterium | reverse complement strand
CGCGACCGGAGCCGACATCAAGTGGAACGACCTGTTGATAGAGACATATCGCAACTTCGCGAACAAGATATGGAACGCGACGCGGTTCTGTCTGCTGAATTCCGAAGGAGCAAAGGTCGATCACGAAAGTTTGATCGCAGTCGACCTTCCGTTGCCGGACAAATGGATCATTTCTCGCCTGAACAAAACGGCGATCGACGTAAACAGATCACTGGCGAAATATGAGTTTCACACGGCCGTTTCGCTTTTGTATCACTTCTTTTGGGACGATTTCTGCGACTGGTATATGGAGCTAAAAAAGGATGAGATCACCGGCGGCGATGTGGCCTCGACGACGCGGATCATTACGATCCTCGAGATCGCACTTCGAATGCTTCATCCGTTCATGCCTTATCTGACGGAGGAGCTTTGGCAAAAGCTTCCGGGCGTTTCGAGCGAGATGCACAACGCTGCTTACGCTGGCGCCGGGCAGTCGATAATGCTAACCACGTTCCCGACCGGCGACGTTTCTGCTGTTGACGAAGCCGCAGAAAGCGAAATGCAGTCGGTGATCGATCTGATCACAAAGGTCCGAAATATCCGTGCGGAGATGAACATCAAGGCGAGCGATCGAGTTGCAATTCACGTCGCCGCAAACGCCGAAATGCAGTCGATCTTTACTGCAAACGAGGCACAGATCAAAAAGCTTGCACGTGCTGATACTATTGTTCTCGGTAGTTCACTCGATGTTCCAAAAGCTTCGGCAAAGGCCGTGCTGTCAGGCGGAGCCGAGATCGCTGTGCCGCTCGAAGGCCTGATCGACTTCGACAAAGAACGTGAGCGTCTGCAAAACCAGATCGCGAAACTCGACATCGAACTGCAACGTCTGAACGGCCAGCTTTCGAATGCGAATTTCGTAGAGAAAGCGCCGGCGGAAAAGGTACAGGAGTTGGAAGTTAGGAAGTCTGAAATCGAACGACAAGTCGGAACACTAGGCGCGAATTTGGAAGCGTTGCGCCAGAGAAAACTTCAATGAAATACATTCGGAAACTCGGTTTGGTTGCGTCGCTTGTCCTTTCAGTCTTTGCGCATGCGGCCATAGCGCAGAGTAAGGAGATTACATCCACCGAAATTTCCAAGATGGAGCAATCCGCGATTTCAATGCTTCGGGCGGGCCCATATCGTTCGATCTGGACGTCGTGGGTGTTTCCCGAACGCGGAAAGGAGCATTCTTATAAAACGACTATGACGACTGAAGTGGATGTCGCCGGTAACACGCGTTCGATTCAAGAAGATGGGACGCCGGGATCATTCAGACGGATGGAAGTTATCTCGATAGAGGGTCAGCATTACAGAAAGATAGATGAAGGTCCATGGCAGCGGTTGTCACCACCGCCATCTGGTTACGGGCAGCCTGTAGAATCGCAACTGTTGACGGGATCCAGACCTCGTTTCGAGCTTACTGCGAGGTTAAGTGAAACACAGGACACAAAAGAGGGACTCGTGTCGATCTACGAAACGGTCAGCAAATCGACGCGCGAGGAAAATGGCAAAGACGTCGTACGCATTAGTACTAGTCGTTTTTGGTTTCGGTACGATGGGATGCTCCTGAGAAAAGATATGGAGGCGGAAACTGTGGGCGAATCTAGAATAGTGAGGAATTCAACGGTGTACGAATTTACGAACATTCCACGCATCGAGGCGCCGAACATCAACCAATGAACTGGCTAGACAACGGCGAATTGATGTCAGCGATCGGCCATTTTTTGGCTGAGGATATTGGACGCGGTGACATCACGACGGCATCGACGGTCGAGCCGGAAGTTCGCGGGATCGGGCGCTTTCTTGCGAAGGAATACCTCGTGATCTGCGGCATGGAAGTGGCCGAGGCCGTGTTTCTTCATCTCGACGGCGAGATCGCTGAGATCGACACGACCTACAACGAAGGCGATGAGGTCGAAGAGGGAACTGTCTTCGCGACGCTCAAAGGCTACGCCGATGTGCTGCTTACCGGCGAGCGTGTCGCGCTCAATCTTCTGCAGCGAATGTCCGGCGTGGCGACGTTGACGCGGCAGTACGTTAAAGCGGTCGAAGGGACAAAGGCCGTGATCGTCGACACGCGAAAGACGACGCCGGGTTTGAGGCTGCTGGAAAAATACGCGGTGACGGTCGGCGGCGGCAGGAACCATCGCATGGGCCTCGACGACGGCGTGCTCATCAAAGACAACCACATCGCTCTCGCGGGCGGCATCACCGAAGCGGTGCGTTCCGCTAAGGACAAGGTCGGGCATTTGCACAAGATCGAGGTCGAGGTGACGAACTGGGCGCAGCTTCGCGAGGCGATCGAGGCCGGCGCCGAGATCATCATGCTCGACAACCAAACTCCCGATGAGGCGGCGAAACTTGTTTCGATGTCGCGCGATCTGAATCCGCATGTGTTGATCGAGGCTTCGGGCGGCATGGACCTCGACCGCGTTCGTTTGTTTGCAGAGGCTGGGGTCGATCTGATCTCGGTGGGAAGATTAACCCATTCCGCAAGAGCAGTAGATATTTCTTTTAAAATCCAAACGCTTTAGTCAGAACTCGCTGCGTGTGGGGTCCCCGCCGGAGCAACTCCGAGCGGGGTGAACGGCGGGCCAGCTTGTAAATAACATCACAGGCCTACCGCTCACGCACCGGGTTCCGACAGCTTTCTCATTTCTTCACTAGGTTTCAACAGCGGCATGAAGTAAATAACGATCGTCGAAACGATTAGAGCGATCGTGCACGCAATGCTTGCTTCGATGCCGTAATTCTCGCCGGTCAGCCATGCAGGGCCGTGGTCGGATTCTTTCAACAGCGGCGAATGAACGATCTCCGTCAGGCCGCTGACTTCAATGCCAAAGATCGCTCCCTGCGTCCAATTCCACATCAAGTGCAAGCCCCAAACGAACCAAAGGTCGCGCGTTTTCAAATAAGCAACGCCAAACCAAACCCCGGCGAGGGCGGTGTTAAGCGTTGAAAGTAAACCTGCGTTGGGATTGCCGAGGTGAACCGCTCCAAAAAATACCGATGTCAAAATGATCGCAAGCCAGGCAAGGCCAGAGCGCGCAAATGTTTGGAGAATATAACCGCGAAATAGTGCCTCCTCAAACGCGGCAGCTACTCCGAAGACCAACAGGGACGAAAGCAGCGTCTGTGTTATCGCCGAAGTTTCGGCGCTGTTGAAAGAAAAATCGAGATTGCCGAACACAACTCCGATGGCAACCGCAATGCCGAGCGTCAACGCGCCGATCAGTGAACCGATGATCAAATGTTTTAGCCAGCCGCCTGTGAACCAGACGCCAAGAGCCCGGAACGGCAGCCCCTCGAGCAGCTTGCCGCACAGCCAACCGATCAAGATCGCAGGTGCAAGACCAAAAAAACCCCCGACTGCGAAGGGCAAGTACCTCGGCATACTTTCGTCCATTGCTAAAGAGAACAGGAAAGGTGCCGAAACCAGCGAAAGAAAAAACGAAATCAAGCCGTAAAAGATCACGAACACGCTGAATCGCCAACCACTTCGCAATTTGGCATCCACGCCGAAAAATATGTCGCGTGTTTTCATCGAGTTAAGTGAGTTTAGCCAATCGGCGGTCGCCTGACAATCGGCGTCGCGGGCAGGCCCGTATGTTAGAATAACCGCGAATGACGGAAGGTAAACGTAAGCCAAGAAAAATGCCGTGGGTGCTCGGCCTTGCGGTGCTTTTTCTGTTCACTTCGCTCGTCGTTTTGCAGTCGAGCAACTACTGGCGCACGCTTTTCGAGGTTACCGAAGGCGACATCGTTTTACTCTACGCATTGATCTCGCTCAATTTTTTTGCCTTCATCGTCTTCGGCTTTATTCTCCTCCGAAGCATTTTAAAGCTCGCACGTGAACGACGCGCACTCACGCTCGGCGCAAAACTTAAAACGCGGCTGCTTTTGTTCTTTACCGCGATTACCATCTTGCCGATCATCGCGATGGCGTTCTTTTCCTATTTGTTCATGAACCGAGCACTTGACCGCTGGTTCACACAAATTCCCGAAACTGTTGCTCGCGAGGCACGCGAAATTCGCGATCAGGCCGACGTTGAACGAACCGACCGCCTTGCGGCCGAGGCGCGCATGGTCGCATCGGCAATTCGAGAGGGCAAGGACGACGCTGCGACGCTCGCTCGGATCGCAAAGGATGGGGGGTTTGCTTTTATTGCGATCATCGACGACCGCGACGAAGTCATCGTTTCCGCCGCCGGAACGCAGGCCGTTGATGCCGCCACGATCCGTTCGGCGATACGGCCTTCGGCAAATGATGCCGACGATGAACGATTTAATGTATTCACATCCCCCGTGAAGGATGGCAGGCGGCTCGTTCTTGCGGCCGACAAAGCCGACCGCGGGACGGTCGGGCAGTTGATCGAAAGTTCGCTTGACGATTATGCCTCTTTGAAGCAGCAGCAAAACACAATTAGGCAGCTTGGGTTGCTGACCCTCGGCGTACTTACTTTTCTTTTGATCTTCGCTTCCTCATGGATGGCCTTTTACGTTGCGCGCGGCCTGACCACTCCGATCCTCGCGCTTGCCGAAGGCGCCGATCACGTTGCGCGTGGCGAACTCGGGTTTCGGGTCGAAACGATCGCCGAAGACGAACTCGATACGCTGGTGCAGGCGTTCAACCAGATGTCGACGACTCTGGCTGAGAATGCCGAAGAACTTGCTGAACGTCGCCGGTACATCGAAACGGTTTTGGACACACTGCCGACCGGCGTTATCTCTGTCGACGCCGGGGGGAACATGAGCACGATAAACCCTGCGGCGGTAAAGATGCTTCGGTTCGAGGCGAAGGACATGATCGGAAAGAGCCTTTCAGGCTTGCTGCCGGAGGGCGACAGAGAATGGTTTGAGAGAATTATTGCGCGAGCGACGCGGATCGGACATGCATCAGATCAGACAAACCTTCGATTGTCTCATTCAACCGACGGGGCAGGACTCGCAGCTTCGCTGACTGCGACCGCACTGCCGGAAAATGGCGGCGTAGTACTCGTTATTGAGGACCTCTCGGAACTCATCGCGGCGCAGCGAGCTTCGGCATGGCGGGAGGTCGCACGTCGAATGGCACACGAGATCAAGAATCCCCTCACCCCGATCCAACTTTCTGCGGAGCGCATCGCAAAACGCGCGCTGGCTGAGCCCGAAGCGATCGCCGCCGGTTTGCAGGCGGCGGGATTCGACGTCCGGCCGACTTATTCCTCGGACGTAACGGCAAACATAATTCGCGAAGGCACAGACACGATCATTCGTGAGGTGCAGAGCCTGAAGGCGATGGTCGATGAGTTTTCGCGTTTTGCGCGCCTGCCAAATGTCGAATTGGTGTCGGGCAGCGTGAATGATGTGATCGAACAAGCGGCGTTGCTTTATCTCGATCGTTCGGACGAATTTCGACTCGAAACGCGGATCGATCCGAATGTTTCCGAAAGCAAGATCGACGTCGAACAATTGAAACGCGCCGTCGTCAACCTGATCGACAACGCGATCGAAGCACCTGGCGGAGACGAGTCGAAAACGGTTTCGATCTCGTCACGATTGGACGCAGCGCGCGACCTCATTATTGTGGAAGTTGCAGATAATGGCAAAGGGATCGAACCGGCGGATTACCAAAAATTATTCCAGCCCTATTTTTCTACAAAGGGCAGGGGAACCGGCTTAGGACTCGCGATAGTGCACAGAATCGTTGCTGAACACCACGGAAGGATCAAGGCGGTGCCAAATCAACCTAACGGTGCCAAATTCATTATCGAGCTTCCGATCGCAGCATAACCAATTCTGGTCAAAGCTTCGTTGGCAGCGGTATCGACGGTGCGACATTTGCCAACATGTGATCGGTGAAGAAACCGAACATTCCACCTGTCGACGGCACCTCTACATCCGTTCCCGGATTTCTTCCGGGCGAGCTGCTGACCAATTCACCGCCCTGTGCGATGTAATTCGTGATCTGGCGATTTTCAGCGAAGAGTGCGCGCAAGGTTGCGGCGCCGATCAACGGCGCCGGGTTGATCGTGCTGGCAGGAATGCTCAATTCGGCCGAACAATACGCTGCCAACCCGCCGCCTAGCGAATGTCCTGCAAGGTGAAGCTCGCCTGTTGAGTTAGTTTGCGTGTCGGACGCAAGAATTATTGCCTGTGGATACTGCGGCGGCATTCCGCCGATAACCTGCAGGATATCTGCAGCGACATCGATCAATGAATCCGTGCCGGCGAATGCCAAAACCTTTTTTGACCCCCCGGCGATCAAAGCGGCTTTGAAACCCGTTATTCTCGATGCCCAGTGGTCCGTAACCGACCACGTATTCCCATCGGGAAAACTATAACTATCGCCCGTAACTCCGTCATACGCCACATGGCAGCATCCTTTTGTTTCACTTAAACTCAACGGCATTGCGATTGAACCTCCAATCAGATCGAAATGTTTTTTAATTTTCCAATACTCTACTAGAATTGAACCGGAAATTCATCACGGGAAAGGCTTGAAGAAAGAATCAAAGATTAACCGGACGGTGCAAAGTTTATTATCGAATTACCAGTTTCTACCAAATGAGGAGTTTTTTGGATCGATATGAAGACGCCATGCGCCAGACTTGGATTGTCGGTGTGATCGGCTCCACCGTCGTGTTGCTTGCGGCCATTCGCGAGATTTCGGGGTTTTTTGTTGCTGTGTCTGCAAATCACCTGGAGTTTTCGAGTCAGGTCGTCCAGATTGAGATTCCAGGAATTGCACTGGCGATTTTCATAGGGTTGCTGACAATATTAAGAGCAACACTTCTTTCGTTTTCTCAACAAAGGAAATATGTCCTGTCGACTTTGACCTGGACGTTTTTGATTGCAACGTTATTTGGATACATTTGGCTTGTTTCTCCTTCAGAACCAGAATGCGCCGCAAAAATTTGTTTCGGCATTTATGATCAAAGGGTTTTGACTAATTTTTTGGCGATCGCAGGTGCTTTGTTCCTTCCGGTAAGCGCGGTACGCTCCGGCGTGACCGCAGTTTATGCCGTGTCGAAGTATCGCTTCAAATGAATTCTATCCTTATTGTTGATGACGAGCCCGGCATTCGCGAATCGCTTCGCGGAGTGCTTGAGGACGAAGGCTTTGCGGTTGAGACAGCCGCGACGGGCGAAGCTTGTTTGAAGCTCGTAAAGTCCAACAACTTTGCATGCATTCTTCTCGACATCTGGCTTGGAAAGGGAATCGACGGACTTGAAACTTTGAAACGCCTCCGCGATTCGAATGAAGAAGCGCCGGTCGTGATGATCTCCGGTCACGGGAACATCGAAACTGCCGTAAAGTCCACGAAGCTCGGAGCGTTCGATTTTATTGAAAAGCCGTTGAGCCTCGAACGAACGCTGGTTACTCTCAAGAATGCGATTCGCCAGCGCGACCTCGAACGCACGAACGACCAACTCCAACAGCAGCTTTCCGAGGAATACGTGATGGTCGGCGAATCGATCGCGATGCGCGCGCTTCGGAAGCAGATCTCGATCGTCGCTCCCTCAGACGGACGCGTGCTCATTTCCGGTGAAAGCGGAACCGGAAAAGAATTGGTCGCGCGGGCGATCCATTCGCAATCGAAACGCCGCAACCTCGCGTTTGTAGAGATCAATTCGGCGGCGATCCCTGAAGAACTTGTCGAATCCGAATTGTTCGGCCACGCAAAAGGCGCGTTCTCGGGCGCGACCGTCGCAAAAAAAGGGAAGTTTGAGATCGCGGACGGCGCGACGCTTTTTTTGGATGAAATCGGCGACATGTCGCCGCGTGTGCAGGCAAAGGTCTTGCGCGTGCTGGAGGAACAGCGGTTCGAGCCGGTCGGAAGCAACACGCCGGTCAACGTCGACGTCCGTGTGATCTCCGCGACCAATCGCATGATCGGCGACCTGATCGACAACGGCAATTTCCGTCACGACCTTTTTTATCGCCTTAACGTGATTCCTTTCCAGGTGCCGCCGCTGCGCGAACGAATCGAGGACGTGCTACTGCTGGTCGAGCACTTCAATTACCGCTTTTCGCGCGATAACGGAAAAAAACGAAAACAGTTTTCAGACGAAGCTGTTGAGAAATTGCAAAGCCACTTCTGGCCGGGGAATGTTCGCGAACTTAAGAACACGATCGAACGCGTGATCATCATGAATTCGAAACAGAAGATCGGTGCCAACGACCTGCCCGAACTTGGGATCGCCGACGAACGGCCCGCTTCAAGTTTCCGTTTTCCGACGTTCAAGGAAGCCACCGACGCCTACCAACGTGAATTCATTCAGCACAAGCTTGCCGAATTTGACGGAAATGTAAGCAAGGCGGCCGAAGACATGGGCGTCGATCGCAGCCATCTCTACCGGCGCATGCGAAATCTCGGAATTCAGCAGAACTGAGAGCTTAAAAGGAAACTTTTGCCTTTCCGCGTCCGTATTGTATAGTCGCTACTACATTCAACCTCTTTTACAACCTGGAGAAAATCGAAATGAAGAGATCCCTAGCCGTGATCGTTCTGTCCCTCGCGTTCTGTTTTTCGGCGGCGGCCGAGAATGGAATGCCGATGTTGTTCCGTCAGCCGACGATGAACAAGACACAAATTGTATTTTCATTTGCCGGCGACCTATGGAGCGTGCCCCGCACGGGCGGAGCCGCGATGCGGCTAACAAGCAGCAACGGAAGCGAGAGCAATCCGATGTTTTCGCCAGACGGCAATTGGATCGCATTTACCGGCGAATATGACGGCAATGTCGATGTTTATGTCATTCCGGCGAGTGGCGGCGAGCCGAAGCGGATCACCTATCATCCGGGCGCGGACACGGTGGCGGGTTGGACTCCGGACGGTAAGTCGATCTTGTTTTTGTCGACCCAGAATTCGTTGTTGCCTTCGCCGAAATTGTTCACGGTCGGATTGAGCGGCGGCGGACTGCCCACGGAGTTGCCTTTCCCGATGGCCGGCGGACGCGCCTCCTATTCTCCTGACGGATCAAAGATCGCGTATATGCCGCTGGCACCCGCATTTGCCCAATGGAAAAAATATCGGGGTGGCCGGACGACAAAGATATGGATCGGCAACCTCGCGGACTCCAGCGTTGAGGAAATTCCCCGGCAAAATTCGAATGACTTCACGCCTGCATGGGTCGACGACCGCATATTCTTCCTTTCGGACCGAAACGGCCGTAACGTGACGCTGTACTCCTACAACACGAAAGGCGCGAAGGTGGCCGAAGCGGTCGCAAATAACGGCCTCGATATCAAATCGATGTCGGCTGGTCCGGGCGGCTTGGTCTATGAACAATTTGGGACGCTTTGGGTGTACGACACGTCGTCGAATAAGGCGAACCAGGTCAACGTCACATTGAGCGGCGATCTGCCGGAAGTTCGGCCGCGTTTTGAAAAGGTAGCGACGCGGATCCAAACCAGCGCTTTGTCGCCGACCGGCGCACGAGCCGTTTTCGAAGCGCGCGGCGAGATTCTTAGCGTTCCGGCCGAAAAAGGGAACGCGCGCAATTTGACCAACACGCCGGGCGTCGCCGAACGCGATCCGGCATGGTCGCCGGACGGCAAATGGATCGCATATTTATCCGACGAGTCGGGCGAATATGCGCTTCATCTTCGCGAGCAAAGCGGAATGGGCGATGTGAAAAAGATCTCGCTCGGTGCTTCACCGTCGTATTTCTATTCACCTCAGTTCTCGCCGGACAGCAAGAAGATCGTCATAACGGACAAACGGCTCAACCTTTGGAATGTGGATGTCGAAAAGGGAACGATGACCAAGGTCGATACAAATACCTACGAAAACCCGTTTCTCGTTTTCGATCCGGAATGGTCGCCCGACAGCAAATGGATCGTCTACACGAAACAGCTTCGCAATCGACTCTGCGCGATGTTCATTTATTCGGTTGAGACAGGAAAGACAACGCAGGTTACCGATGGACTGAGCGACGCGCGTTATCCGGTTTTTGACCGAAACGGAAAATACGTTTACTTCACGGCGAGCACCGACTCAGGTCCGACGACCGGTTGGCTCGACATGTCGAGCTATCCATTTCAGACGAGCCGCGGTGTTTACGCTGTCGTATTGAAAAAGACCGATGCTTCGCCCTTGACGCCGGAAAGCGACGAAGAAAAGATCGTCGATCCCGCGGCTGCGCCGAAACCGCCCGGAAAACCTGAGCCGGTTACCGTGAATATCGATTTCGACCGCATCGGTCAACGCATCGTAACGATGCCGCTGCCGGTTCGTAACTATACGGGCCTCGTCGCCGGTAAGGCGAACAGCTTCTACCTGCTCGAAGCAATTCCGCCGTCCGGCACAGCGCAGGCACCCGGATCGACCGCCGTACATAAGTTCGACGTCGATAAGCGCAAAGCTGACAAAGTGCTCGACAACGTGAATTCATTCCAGGTTTCGGCCAATGGCGAAAAGATGATGTTCGGCCAGCAAGGCGGTCGGTACACGATCGCGTCGACCGTCGCGCCGCTGAAGCCCGGCGAGGGCGTGATCAACGTCGGCGACATGGAGGTCTATGTCGACCCGCGTGCCGAATGGAAGCAGATCTATAACGAGGTCTGGCGCATTCAACGCGATTTCTTTTACGATCCAGGCCTTCACGGTCTGAACCTCGCCGCGACTCGCGCGAAGTACGAGCCTTATCTCGCGACCGTGGCGAGCCGCAATGACCTGAACTACCTATTCCAGGAAATGCTCGGCAACATGAGCGTCGGCCATCACAATTCCGGCGGCGGCGACATTCCGCAGCCCACGCGTTACACGGTCGGCCTGCTTGGCGCCGATTATAAAGTTGAGAATGGCCGTTATCGTTTTTCAAAGATCTACGACGGCGAAAACTGGAATCCGGGCCTGACGGCTCCGCTTACGCAGCCCGGTGTCGATGTTCGCGAAGGCGAATATCTACTCGCCGTGAACGGTCGAAATCTTACGGCTTCTGACGATCTGTATTCATATTTTCAGGAAACTGCCGGGCGCCAGGTAGTGATCCGTGTTGGCAGTGACGCATCGGGTGCCGGCTCCCGGCAGGTGACTGTAGTTCCGGTCGCTAACGAAGGCGGTCTCCGCCAGCTTGCGTGGATCGAGAATAACCGCCGAAAGGTATACGAGCTCAGCGACGGCAAACTTGCGTACGTCTATCTGCCGAACACCGGCGGAGCGGGCTACACGAACTTTAACCGCTATTACTTCGCCCAGATCGACAAGGAAGGTGCGGTTATCGACGAACGTTTCAACGGCGGCGGTTCGGCGGCGGATTACATCATCAGCTACATGCAGCGGCCGCTGATGAACTATTGGTCGACACGCGAGGGCGAAGATTTCACCACGCCGATCGGTTCGATCTACGGGCCGAAGACGATGATGATCAACGAATATGCCGGTTCGGGCGGCGATCTGATGCCGTGGCTTTTCCATGCGGCAAAGGTCGGCCAGCTGGTCGGCAAACGCACGTGGGGCGGCCTCGTCGGCATCTACAGCTACCCGATGCTGATCGATGGCGGTACGGTCACCGCGCCGCGAGTCGCTTTCAGGAATCGACAGGGCGAGCTCGATATCGAGAATAAGGGCGTCGCACCGGATGTTGAGGTTGATCTCGATCCGAAACTTTGGCGTCAGGGCCGCGATTCACAGCTCGAAAAAGCCGTCGAGGTCACGCTCGCCGAGGTCCGCAGAAACCCGTCGAAGAAACCGGCCAACGGTCCGTTTCCTAACTACAACAACGGCAAGGAAGTAATTCCTTAGGCAGACTGGGACGCAGGCGTCCCGCCTGCTAGCTTGCGAAGCAAGCTGATAAAACAAATAGCCACGTACCGCCGTGGCTATTTTGCTTTCTAATAAACGAACGCGTTCTCGACCGGGACGTCGCCTGTCAGTCCGAATGGCTGCGAGAAAATACCCGCCGTTGAACCGAAGATATACCACGTCGAGTTTGATGGGCGAAACACAGCTATGTCTGTTACGCCGTCGCCGTCATAATCGCCCGGAGCGGGCAGATCGCCCGGTAATCCCCAAGTGACGATCTTCGGATAGCCGTTGGTGGAGTTCTGAATGTACCAGGTCTGATTGCTGGGACGGTATACCGCCAGACCCGGGTAAAAGTCTCCCGAGTAATTTCCCGGGACCGGCACATCGCCCGGATTACCCCACTGGTATGAACTGTTGCAGCCGGTACACCCCGAATATAAGAAAAACCATTCGCCCGTTGATGGGCGAAAGACCGTCATACCGCTAAAATCGGCGACGATTGGTTTATCGCCCGGCTGTCCCCATAAAAAAGTATAAAACTTGCCGTCCGAATCTCTCCGATACCATTTACCTTCGGAGGGACGATAGACCGCGAGGTCAGCTTTTAGATCGCCGTTGTAGTCCCCCGGAGCCGGAAAGTCACCCGGCAATCCCCATCCCGCGACACTAAATGTGTTGTTAGAAGAATTAATGATGTACCAGTTTGAGTCGGTTGGCCTGAACACGGCAAGATCTGTCTTTCCGTCGCCATCGAAATCAGCTGGCACCAATTTATCTCCTGCCAAGCCCCAACCATGAACCCGCATATTTTGGCTTTGCGACTGCAAAATATACCAGTTCCCGTTGCCTGGCCGCCACACGCTGATATCCGACTTGCCGTCGCCGTCGAAATCGGGTTGGTTCGCTCGAACCGCCGTTCTCGTATTGATCTGCGAGTCTTTCAAAGTAAATGTGTACGCTCCTCCCTCCCCGTCTATTCGTGAGTCGACAAAGGCGTAAAACCGACGCCCTCGAGGGAGATATTGCAATGGAACTTGCGCAATATTATCTGAACCCCATCTTGAATCGTATACGAGCCAAGGGTATTGCCCGGTATTGTCCGTGCCTGCCGGGCATCCGCTTAACACGTATATCATCGGCCGATATGTCGGTGAAGTCGTGGTTATAGTGATCGTTGGTTGAGCTCCGACGTCCTGCACCACGAACGAATAGATTCGATCCGGACCGAGAGAACTGTAATTTCCGTAATAGCCGTAGACGTCGCTCTGCGTGTTGTTCGCGCCGGTAGTGTCACCGGTGTCAACGTAAGGCGCGGCTGCAGTGTATGATCCCGCCGGTATTTGTGTTCCGGGACAATCATCACCACCTGTCATCGCAAAGTCGGCCAGAACGGAGCCTCTCGAGTATCCGAGACTCCGAATCGGCGGGCCCAGGAATCTTGGCTTCACCGAACGCCTGCGGACGAACCTATCCGATTCGCGAGGCGACGATTGCGAATCGACCGCCATCTCGTTCGCCTGTAATTCCTGCGAATTTCCGATCATGAGCGCCGGAATGGCCGTGAATACCGAGTAGTAGCTGATTCGCCTGCTCCATTCTTTGAAGTACTGCACCAAAGATGGATTACTTTCGGTCGACTTGCCCGACTCGGGACAACCGTCTTTGTCGCTTCTATTCTTCATATTGACCTCCTTTATTGATCACAGTCCTATCCGGGAGAAGTTAGTTGTCGGAAAATACCGAGCGTAGCTCCTGATCCGACATTTTGCTCAATAAACAAACGCATTCTCGACCGGGATATCGCCTGTCAATCCGAATGGCTGCGAGAATATGCCGGCTGTTGATCCGAAAATGTACCATGTCGAGTTTGATGGGCGAAACACAGCTATGTCTGTTACGCCGTCGCCGTCATAGTCGCCCGGAGCCGGCAGATCGCCCGGCAATCCCCAAGTGACGATCTTCGGGTAGCCGTTGGTGGAGGTTCGCACATACCAGGTTTGATTACTGGGGCGATACACAGCAAAGTCTGTCCAGAAGTTTCCGGAATAATTTCCGGGCACAGGCACATCGCCCTGGATTCCCCAGTCGAACGAATTGGTTTGTCCGGGCGCATAAATTATGAACCATCTCCCGTCGGATGGGCGAAAGACAGTGATATCCGCCATTCCGTCCCCATTAAAATCGCCGACAGTCGGTTTATCACCAGGCGCCCCCCATGAAAAAATGTGAACCTTCGCGTCCGAGTCTCGGCGATACCATTTGCCTTCGGAGGGACGATAGACCGCGAGGTCGGCTTTTAGATCGCCATTGTAATCCGCCGGAATCGGAAGATCGCCCGGCAATCCCCATCCCGCGACACTAAATGTGTTGTTAGAAGAATTAATGATGTACCAGTTTGAATCGGTTGGCCTGAACACGGCGAGATCCGTCTTTCCATCGCCATCGAAATCAGCTGGCACCAGTTTATCTCCCGCCAAGCCCCAACCATGGACCCGCATGTTTTGGCTTTGTGACTGCAAAATATACCAGTTCCCGTTGCCCGGCCGCCACACGCTGATATCCGACTTGCCATCGCCATCGAAATCCGGATGATTCGCTCGAACTGAAGTTGCCGCATTGATCTGCGTGTCTTTCAATGTGAAGGTGTAGGCTCCGGTGTCATCAGCTACCGACGAGTCGACGAAAGCATAATATCGCTGCCCACGCCGCAGGTGCGAAACGCTGACCGTAGCTGTATTGTTGTCGGAGGTCCACCGTGAATCGTTCACGCCCCAATTGTAATTCCAGGCTATCGTATTGCCCGTTCCGGCAGGACATCGATCGGAAAGGTAGATCATCGGCCGATAAGTTGGTGACGAAGTAGTAACGGTTAATCGCGCATCGGCCCCGAAGCTGTTTACAACGAACGAATACATCCGATCCGATCCAGGGGCCCCGATGGCGGAGTAATAATAGCCGTAGTAGTAAGAGTAAAACCTGGAGCCGACGGCATTCACGGTATTATTCGCGCCCGTTGTATCCCCGGTATCAACGTAAGGCGCGGCTGCAGTGTATGATCCCGCCGGAATTTGTGTTCCAGGACAATCATCAGAACCTGTCATCACAAAGTCGGTCAGAACGGGGCCTCTCGAGTATCCGAGACTCCGAATCGGCGGGCCCAGGAATCTTGGCTTCACCGAACGCCTGCGGACGAACCTTTCCGATTCGCCAGGCGACGATTGCGAACCCGCCGTCACTTCGTTCGCCTGTAATTCTTGCGAGCTTCCGAACATTAGCGCAGGTACGGCGGTAAACACCGAATAATAGCTGATCCGCCTGCGCCATTCTTTGAAGTGCCGCATCAAAGATGCATTACTTTCAGCCGACTTGCCCGATTTGTCGCTTCCATTCTTCATAGTGACCTCCTTTATTGATCACAGTCCTATCCGGGAGAAGTTAGTTGTCGGAAAATACCGAGCGTAGCTCTTGATCCGCTGTTTCTGGCTATCGGAGAGCCTCGATTCGCCGCGGCCTGCGATCCCCTTGTTAAATCTTGTAGTTCGTTTTCGCGCCTCGATCTCTCGAATACATTGTTCGATCCCGCGCATTGGCGCCGCGAGGCCGTAAAAGTCGAGGACCTTTTTGATCGTTTCGGGTTTATCGCCGATCAGATCTTCGTACCGCAGCCACCTAAGATCTAACCGTCTTTCCTTTTCGACTAAGTTCCACGATGCGACAAACTGGAAATACCACGGAACAAGATTGTCGATGAGCAGATCGAGTTTTGTTTCTTCATCCAGAGAGCGATAGTCCGCCCGGAAGAACGAGGTCGAAGATGCTCCGCGATCGTAAAAATCCAAAAGGCTGACAACGCAATCGAAGATGTTTCGGACGAGCACCACGGGGCGTATCCCGAACCCTTGCATCATCTGGACGTTTGCGTCCGATCCGCGGCAATGCTGCTGTGTCACGGTATCAACGCCGGCTACGCTTTCCAGAACAGGAAGGTAGATATCCTGCTCGAACTGCCCCGGCGTATAGACCATGAACGCATCGCGATATCCGGAGAGACTTAGGAGCACGTTTTTCAAAAACGTCGAGCCGCTCTTTGGCACGCAAGCGATGAATATATGTCGGCCGGGATCTTCGTCGGCAAGTTCGGGTGCGAAATCTGACGCGATAGCGGTGCCGCCAGCAGCCCGCAGGGCGTTCTCGAGATTGATGCGGAAGGCGGGCAAAGGATAGACCGAGATCGCTTTGCGACACAGGAGAACGCTTTCCTCGAACTGCCTGTTGCGAAGGAACGCGAGGCCAAGGCTGTCAAAAACGCCGGCGAAGCGCTTTCGGAATTGAACATCGAGAGACATTTCTCCGAGGACTTCCAACTTTAATGCGCTTTCTAAAATCGAATTTGCAGCCACGTCATCGCCGCTCTCGAGCTTTTGCTCGATCTTCAGCTTGTAGCTCAAAAGCAGGTTGTGAACGAGGTGATCGTGGAAAGCCTGCCCTACATCCAGTTTCTGAAGGGCACTCTGAAATAGCATGATCGCCATCTCTGCGTCGTTCCCGGACAACGCCTTCACGCCGAGGTCAACCTCTTGTTGCACCGTGCTGTAAATGCGCTGGTCGCCATTCTCGATCGGAATTGCCTTCGCTCCAGTACTTGTCATCTTTCGCCTCCAGATCTTCCTCGGCCGGCCCTAACCTGCGTGTGAGGGGCCAGAAATCCTTCAGTCCGCAAATATTCGACGATCGATTCGGCGTTTTCGCGTGCGGATCGCTCAACTGTGTTCAAGATCACCTCCGGGCTTTCGGGCGTTTCATAGATATCGTCTGTGCCTGTGAAGTTTACGATCGCGCCGCGCCGCGCCATTGCGTACATTCCTTTCGGGTCGCGGGCCTCGCACACTTCGAGGGAAGTGTCGACAAAAACCTCAATGAAATTTCCGGGTTCGAACATCATGCGGACCCTGTTCCTGCTTTCGCGGTAGGGACTGATCGCCGCGCAAATTGCCACGCCGCGGTGCCGTACGATCTCGGACGCGACGAAGCCGATCCGGGAGATATTCGCATCGCGGTCCTCCCGCGAAAAACCGAGGCCCTTCGACAAATGCGTCCGAACCACGTCACCGTCGAGCAGGCTTATCTGCCTGCCTTCCTCTTGAAGCAGCATTGTGAGTATTTCTGCGGTGGTCGACTTGCCTGCGCCGCTAAGGCCCGTGAACCACACGCAAACACCCTGTTGATTCCTTGGCGGAAATGCGGTGGAAAGGATGTCGGACACTTGCTTGCGCATCATCCATTCCGGGATCGCTTTGCCGTTCGCGAGAAAGTCCCCGCGAATGGATGTCCCGGAAACCGACACGGACCGTTTGATCAGATCAGTATCGTCTTCAGGGCCCCATCGGTCGTCCTTTGGAAAATATCTGAGTTCCGGAAACGCCAACACCCCAATGCCGATCTCGTTGGCGTGTAATTGAGCGAGTTCTTGAGCTGCGAGCGGTTCGTAAAAGGGATTTCCGTATGAATCAGCGCCCGGGCTTGCATGATCGCGGCCCACAATGAAATGACTTGCCCCATAATTGCGGCGAACGATCGCATGGAACAATGCCTCCCGCGGACCTGCCATTCTCATAGCCAGCGGGATTATCGAAAGCAGAGCTTGACCTTTTGCAAAACACGCTTCGGCAAATGCCTTGTATGTCCGCACTCTCGTAACATGCTCCACGTCTCCTGGTTTGGTCATCCCCACGGCCGGATGGAGCAGAAGCGTTGAATCCATCATTTCTGTCGCCTTCTTCATCATCTCTTCGTGAGCTCTATGTACGGGGTTGCGGGTATGGAAGGCAACAACATTCGACCTGCCCATCGACGCGAGACGCTCTCGTGTTTGCAGCGGCGTAAGTCTTAGTTCCCGAAAGTCGTGGTACTGAGGAAGCTGCATCACACGTAATGGCCCCGATATTTGGAAACGGCCCGAATTGCTCATCTCAGCAACTAATGGATGTCGCGGATCGACGGTACCAAGCACCGACTCGGCGAATTCAGTGTGCTCGGTTTCGTAAATATCGGTGACGGTCAATATTGCTAACAGATCATTTTTAGGACCTCGAAGCGCGATGTCGCTGTCGAGCTTGATCCTTGATGCGTCGCTGACCGAAAGCGTGATCGGGATAGGGAAGAGAGTCCCGTCGGCCAATCTCATGGTTTCGAGAACGCTTTTATAGTCCGCAGCTGACATGAAGGTCCGAAGAGGCGAAAAGGCACCAGTCGCAAGCATTTCAAGATCGCAAAGCTCGCGTTGTGAGAGTTGAGCCGACGGGATCGAGCCCGCGTAGGAAAGCAGCTCGGCAGTCTGCGTCGGATCCGTCTCCAGATCGACGAGCGTTGGGTTGTACTGTGTGCCAGGCATCTCAGGTGCCCCGTCACGTCCTGTAAACGAATAGATTGTTTTCATATCTCCTTTACGTTGGAGATCATCCAAAATTGGGTATCGCGACCTAGTTGCGATACCGGATGTCGTGTTCAGCCGTTATTCTTTTTTCGTGATCGAACAACATTCTTCATCTATTAGCTAACGCGACGGTTTTCGGAGACGAATGTCAAGATTTCAAAGAAATATTGACCGCGCATGGTTTTCGGCCGTTATTGCTTCGCGAACGAATACTACTGTCGCACGGCAGAAAATGTCTTTGGAAAAATCTCGCGATTTGCTCCTTAATATCTCGGATGCTGATATTTACATTGAAAAGACTCACTCGCGGCCCGGAAGCAATCCCTGTCGCCCGATCGGTCCGGAAATTAGAACGCGGTGGCAGCAAACGCGTCGACGAGATCAGATAGATTCGATCCTGCGGGATAGGTCGGGTCGGTAAATTTACTATTGAGTGACAAAGAGATCTCCTCGACTGACGATGGGAAGCCCACCTGCATCGAACCGAAACCCGGGGAGTAGCCCTCAGCCCGCAGAATTCTTTAAGCTGTGATATTCGCCGGAATTCTATTACAACACCTATATGCTGTCAACAATAATGTTTAACCGCTTTACCGCCCGGAATGGAATCCCGACGATCTAATTTTCCAAAGACAACGCAGTCTATCTCAGTTTTTCGCGCTTATCCTTCCATATCGCTGAAAAGTTTCTTCCGTTTTTCTTCCATCGACTGCTTGAAGACATATTTCCGAACGTCGGGCATCCCGGGAACGCATCGATTTGCATTGACAGTGGATGCCACATTGTGTAATCTATGGCACAAGAGCGCACGGCGTTTGACTTCGAGCGCCTCGCCGGTGGTTCCGAGCAGGATCTACGCTTCACAAACGCCGATTCGTGTACCGCAATTCCAATGGCTCTCTTTGTGCTCACGGTTTCCCGCCGTTTTCGGCGCGTTCCGTTGTTACCGTCGATAGTTCAAGCTTCACAGTTCAAAGTTCGCAGTCCGGAACCCATCACTTATCACTCTTCACTCGAAAATGACATTTTTGTATCGGATTCGTCCAGATTTGCTTAAAACGCGATGTTTGCGCCACCCGCGCGCCACCCTGTCCACCGCGCCAGGTAGCGCAAGAATCGGGGTTTCGGGAGATTCAAACCGATTTTGTTTTGGTCGAGGGAGAGTCGCAGCCGCAGTCGGAGCCGCAATCGTTTTTGGTGGAGAATGCCTTGGTCTTGCGTGCGAAGGTGAAACCGCCAAATGCGATGGCAGACAAGATAATTGCACCGACAATGATGATCTGTATATCCATCAAGTTAGCCGATCCCCAGCGCCTTCCCGCCCTGGTAGGTCAGGAACGCCGCGAGATATGCGAGGCCGGTCATGTATACGATCATGAAGATCGGCCATCGCCACGAATTGGTCTCGCGCCGGACGACCGCGACCGTCGACATGCACTGCATCGCCAGCACGAAGAAGACCATCAAGGTCAGGGCCGTGAGCGGCGTCCAGACCGGTGTGCCGTCCGCCTTCTTCTCGTCGTGCAAGGCCGAAACCAGCGACTGCGACTGCGCATCCTGTTCCTTGCCGACATTGTAGATGATGCTAAGGGTCGAAACCAGAACTTCGCGAGCAGCAAAACTCGCTATCAGCGCCACCCCGATCTTCC
>QHXS01000174.1 GCA_003223975.1 Acidobacteriota bacterium | reverse complement strand
CACGCCAGCGGTCGGGGGCGTGGCCGTCGGTCATTACTACTTGACGGAGCAGTTCGGGTCTCATCTTCGAACCGTGAGCTTGCCCGTAAGCGACGAAGAACTGTTGGTCGCCGGTGAGGCCGTTTACGGTCGGGGCTTCCTTGCCGCCGTAAGCCGCGCGGTAACCGTCATACGCCGCGGCCAAACCCGCAAGGTCGGCAATGTTTTCGTCGAGCACCTGTTTGCCTTTAATGTTCAGGCCCGGGAGAGCTTCATAGGTGTCGTACTGAGCCGCAAGTTTCTTTGCCGAATCCTGAAAATGGGCGAGGTCGGTGGGCGTCCACCAGTTCGCAAGTCGTCCCTGAGCGTCGAACAGCGCTCCGGTGGCGTCAAAGCTGTGGCTGATCTCATGCCCGATAACCGAACCAATGCTGCCGTAATTCACGACCGGCGGAGCGTCGGGGTCAAAGAACGGCGGAAGCAAGATCGCAGCGGGGAAATTGAGCGCATTTTGCAGAGGAATGTTCAGCGCGTTCACCGTTTGCGGCGTCATCCACCATTCCGCAGGGTCGACTGGCTTGTTCAGCTTCGACAGTGCCCATTTGTAATTGAACAAACTTACACGCTGGGCGTTGCCAAGCGCGTCATCCGGCGAAATCTTCAACCCCGTATAACTTCTCCAAGTGTCCGGATAGCCGACGCCGACGTAGAGCGTATCGACCTTGGCTTTCGCCTTCGCACGGGTTTCCGGTGTCATCCAATCGATCTTGTCGACGCGGGCGCGAAACGCCTTACGTATATTTTCAACCAGATCTTGAATCGCGGCCTTTGCTTTCGGCGGGAAATATTTCGCCGAGTACATCTGGCCGACCACGTCGCCGAGTGCATTGCTTGTGGCATTGATCGCGCGAAGTTTTCGCGCGCTCTGTTGACGCGCGCCGGAAAGCTCCCGGCCTCTGAAATTGAAGCTTTCATCCGCGAACGCTTTCGGCAGCAGTCCCGAGGCACGATCCAACGAATGGAACGTCAAATATTCCTTCCATACGTCGAGCGGTTCACTTTTAACAAGGGCGGAAATGCCCTTAATGGCACCCGGATGCCAAACCATGATCATCGGCTGGTTAGCGATACCGGCGGCCTTGAAATATGCGTTCCAATCAATACCCGGAGCATTTTTTGCGAAATCGCGGGTCTTCCACGGGTTGTTCGCCTTCGTAACATCTGAAGAATCTTCGCGAGTAGCGTGAACCTGTGCGATCTTGTTTTCGAGACCGTAGATGCGCGAAGCCTTGGCTTCAGCATCGGCGATATTGGCAAGCTTCAGCACATTGGCGATATGTGTGCGGTATTTGCCCTGAAGCGTGATGTTTGATTCATCGGTGCCTACGTAGAAGTCACGGTCGGGCAGGCCGAGTCCGCCCTGCAGAATGTACGGGACGTTCTTTTTCGGATTGTTGAAATCGGCCGAAACCCAGAGGCCAAACAGCCGATCAGTATAAAAGTTGGTTGCGTTCAGCGCATCGACATCGGCACGCATCTGCGAGCCCAAAAGACTGGAAAGCGCAGCCCCGTTTTTCAACGCGGCGATCTCGGCGAGTTCTGCTTTGACCGGCTCGAGCCCGCGCGATTCGATCTTCCGCTCGTCCATAAAGGCTGCGTAATAATCCGCCACCATTTTCGCCTCGGCCGTGTTTGCATTCGCGGCCTCAGTGATCAGACTCTCGTTGCGTTTTGAAACCTCCGCTGCGATCCCTTGAAAAATTCCGAGCGACGAGCGATCAGGCGGGATCTCGGTCGTTTTGAACCAGGTCCCATTCGAATAGAGAAAGAAATCGTCACCGGGATCGACCGACCGATCCATCGCTCCTATGTTAATGCCGTGGTTTTGTGCAAGTGCTGCTGCGGGAGTTGCGGATAGCAGCGACACCATTATTAAAAAGGCAGAAAGACCTTCAACAAACGAGCGTTTCATAATTATTGAATACCTATTTGATCAGCGTGCGGCGTATGAATTTGTCAGCAGCATCAGTATGATCATCAAAATAAAATAAGGAACAAGCACCGCCGCGCCCGGATAATCTTTCGCAAGCCTTTGGCCGAAAAACAGCGCCGCGATCGAAGCGGCACCGACGGCTCCAGCCCAGAACATCAGCGACGTCGAGCCCGCAACGAGCCAATAAACCATGCCGGCGGCACTCAAAAAACCGGATGCAAGCTCCATCATCGTGATCGTCGCGAGCATCACCGGAACCGTTCCGGCGATGAACGTCTTCGAAAAATGCCCAGTGAGCCAGCCGAGGTTTCCTTTCCAATCGAAAACCTTATCGAGACCCGATTGGATGAAGAGGATGCTCACGAGGAGAGCACAAAACAAAGCGGGAAGATGCCTGGCCAGGTCTTCGACGTGCATATTTTGCAAAAAGTTGCCGCTCTAATTCGCGAGTTCTATGAGCTATTACGTGCGGCGCGGTTCGCCGGTTTCTGCATTATCGATTCGATCTCGTCCGGATTTTTGGACACCCGCTCTGTAAGATTTCGGTTGCCGTCTTCTGTCACCAAAACGTCGTCCTCGATCCGAATCCCGATACCGCGGTATTTCGCCGGCGCCGATTTATCGTCGGGTGGAATATATAGGCCCGGCTCTACTGTTAAAACCATTCCCGGCTCAAACGGCCGCGAAGATTTCGCGGCCTGATCCGTGAAATATCGCCCGGCATCATGCACGTCCAGCCCGAGATAATGGCCTACGCCGTGCATGTAGTATTTCATGTACGCCTTTTTGCGGATCAGGTCCTTCGTTTTTCCTTTCAAAAGGCCGAGTTTCAACATTCCTTCCGTTAAAAGCTCGATCGAATAATTCTGTCGCGCTCTCACCGTGTTTCCCGTCTTGGTGTAATCGATGCATTTGAGCTGAACATCAAGAACGATATCGTAAACCTCGCGTTGTGCGTTTGAGAATCTTCCGTTCACGGGAAATGTCCGAGTGATGTCGGCGGCGTACCCCTGATATTCCGCGCCCGCGTCTATCAGAACAAGGTCACCATCCTTCAATGGCATGTTGTTTTCGACGTAATGAAGGATCGTTGCGTTATCACCGCCGCCGACGATCGAATTGTATGCAACTCCATTCGCACCCTTCGAACGCATGTACGATTCCATCAACGCTTCGACCTGCGATTCATTCATTCCCGGCTTTACTTTCTTCATCGCGAGCGTATGAGCATCGGCCGAGATCGTCGCAGCGGTCTGCATCATTTCGACCTCGTCCTCCGTCTTGTGTAGACGCATTTCGCCGAGAATGATGGTCGGATCGACGATCGTGTGCGGAGGATAAGCAGTTTTCAGTCGACGGAGTCGCTGGTTAGAAAGGTAGTTTAAAATTTGCTGGTCCAGAGCTTTATCAACTGAGAAACGATAGTAAAGCGTATCGTGACCGTCGAGCAGTCTGGGCAAGTCGATCGCGAACTTATCGATCGGGAAGGATGCGTCCGCTTTGTAGTTCTTGACTGCTCCTATTACACCCTGCCGTCGTCCAAACCATGTTTCCATCTCCATGTCTCGCGGACGCACATAAAGCATAAATGGCGATTTATCGTTCGATGGGTCGATCACAGCAACTGCATCGGGCTCGGGAAAACCCGTCAGATACCAAAAATCCGAGTCTTGCCTAAATCGAAACTCCGTATCGTAGCTTCGCGTCTGTTCGTGTGCGGCGGGAATTATGGCAACGGAGTTTTTCTCCATTTGAGATATAAAGCGTTTTAGCTGAGATCGCATATTAGGGGAATTCTATCGCGGGTGATCGTGCGCCGCAATGCAACGCAAGTTCGGCCCTGCGAATCCGTTCTTCCAAAGAAGTTTATTGGTATATAATTCGCTCAATTTTCCCGAGGTAAACTAAATGAAAAAACTGACCACCCTTATTGGAATGACGTTGTTCACGTCTACGTACTGTTTTGCGGATATTGCCCGGCCAAACAATTTGTCCGCTCAGACACCGAAACCAAGAGCCGCCATCGAAACGACAATGGATATTAGGCTACGCCCGGACGAAAAAGAAGCCAGGCTTATCATTCCGAAGTCGCAGATCAAGCAGCTTCGGGCGCAGCTTGAAACGCTCGACGAGGGCTCGAACAACGCGGCCGTTTTCACCTCTGGTAACGGAATCAACGGATTGCAAACCATAATGAGCGGACTGTTTCTCAGCCTTGCGATCGTGCTTGGCGGCGTTTGGTTCATGCGTTCAGCAAAATCTCCACGGGCGAATAAAGGTGTCATCGCTGCCATCTTATTGTCTTTTGTAGCGTCGGCAACTTTCGTTTTCGCAAATGCCGGTCCGCCGGCCGAAGCACGGTCGATCACCGGCAAAATGTTTTCGCAGGCGATGCATATTTATGGTTTTGGTTGGGGCAAGATAAAGGTCGAGACGACCGACGACGACGACCGCATCACGCTTATCGTGCCGAATCCGAAAACATCGCCATCGCCGGGCGAAGAATAGGACGCGATGCAAGAAGTTCGAACCATCGGTTATCGATTGTCGAGCGCGCACGTTTTCTCTGTGGCGTTCGTACTTGCGTGCGCGATCGCCGCAGCTCTGATCGGTTCATTCCCACTGCAACTCTCAGTCGTCACTGTCTTCCTCTTTGCGGGGCCGCACAACGTGATGGAGTTCCGTTATTTTACGTCCCGAATGCCGGTCCGCTGGGGAAGATCGCGAACATTTTATTTGGCCGCCATCGCTGGGGTCCTCCCATTGACTGCGGCATACCTGACACTCTATTTTTCGAGCGGCAACTGGCTATGGTCGCTCGAAAGCTTGCAAACGTTTACGGCAGTTTGGAACACGTCATTTATCCTTTGGGTCGGCACCCTTTTCTATTTGCGCGGCCAACAGCGTCGAAAAGATTGGTCGATAGCGATCCCGATCGTTTTTCTGCTCGCATCACTCGCATGGGTGGTTCCTCAATATTGGAGCCTTGCACTTGTCTATGTTCATCCATTCATAGCGATGTGGTTTCTAGAGCGACAGATCCGTCGAACAAAACCTGAGTGGCTCCGGGCCTATCATTATTGTCTCGCGTCGATCCCATTTTTTCTGGTCATTCTCTGGGCATCGCTTTATGGAAAGTCAAATCTATCGCAAGAAACAAACCTATTCTGGCGAATAAACCAACATGCGGGCAGCGAGATCCTGCAAAACATTTCAAGCCATTTGCTCGTCGCCACCCATGTCTTTCTTGAGTCGATACATTACTTTGTATGGCTGCTGCTGATCCCGCTCGTCGATAAACGTGCGATTCCCTGGAAACTGAACGACGTGCCGTTGTTTTCAAATATCAACGGAATCCCGAAGATCTTTGTTGCCTTTTTGACCGCGAGCGTTTTGATAACGGTCGTCCTTTGGTTTGGCTTTGCAGCAGATTACACAACCACTCGCGACATCTACTTTGCTTTCGCTATCGGGCATGTATTAGCGGAATTTCCGTTTCTCATAAAAATGCTTTGAAACTATGTTCCTGCTCGACGAGGTCGACTTCGTACAAACCCAAAACCTGCCGATCAGGGAGCTTTGGTACTTCCTGCCGTTCGGCTACTTGTTAACCATCCTGGTCGAAACGCCGATCCTATTGGTTGGCCTTTCCCCGAAAATTTCATTCAAACAAAAACTCCTCTGCGGCATCTGGCTTACCGCATGTACTTATCCGATAGTCATTCTCGTTCTGCCGACCCTGATGAACGGTTTTCCTCGCCGGCAATACCTCACAGTCGCAGAAACCTTTGCTCCGATCGGCGAATGCATCATTTTCTGGCTAGCGTTTAGATCGAAGAGCTTTCTTAGCCACACAGATTGGGCCCGATGTTTGATCGCGATCGTCATTGCAAATCTCGCGTCGTTCGGCGCCGGAGAAATTCTGAATCGCTGCGACTGGTTCGGAATGTTTTAGGCGCGAATTTCACGAACGCCACGAATTGAGTGATGATATTCATTCGTGTAAACCGTGCCTGATCTGCGAGTCACAGAAATTTTTCTTTCCATTCAAGGCGAGTCGTCGCATGCGGGGCGGCCGTGCTCTTTCGTGCGTTTGACGGGCTGCCCGATGCGTTGTGTTTGGTGCGACAGCGAATACACCTTCACCGGCGGCGAAAAACTTTCGTTCGAAGCGATACTCACCCGTTTGGAAGAATTCGACTGCAACCTCGTCGAGATAACCGGCGGTGAACCGCTCGCACAGAAAAATGTATTTCCGTTTATCAGCACCGTTTGCAATCGCAACTATGAGGTTTTGATCGAGACCGGTAATTTCGTATCCACAGAAGAGGTCGATACGCGGGCGTCGATAATACTTGATATCAAGTGCCCGGCGTCCGGCGAGTCGGAGCGAAACCACTGGCCAAATCTCTCGCGACTGCGAAACGACAAAGACGAGATCAAGTTTGTCGTCGCGGATATGGCCGATTGGGAATATGCGAAAACGATCATTGCAGAGTACAACCTTATCGGCAGGGCAAAAGCCGTGTTGATCTCGCCGGTTTACGGTATTAAAAATCTGCAAGAAATTGCCGAGGCGGTGTCAACAAGCGGCCTGAAAGTCAGACTGAATCTCCAAATTCATAAATACATCTGGGGAGCAGATGCTCGTGGAGTCTAAAGCCATAATTCTTGTCTCGGGTGGCATGGATAGCTGCGTCACCGTTGCAATCGCAGGTCGCGAGAATGATGCGCTCGCGTTTCTGCATATTTCCTACGGCCAACTTACGGAAGCACGGGAACGTTGGGCGTTCAATGAGATTGCAGATCATTATGCTGTCGAGGAGCGGCTCGATGTTTCGCTCGAGCATCTAGCTAAGATCGGCGGTTCTTCGTTAACGGATGAAAATATCGCGGTCACGGAAGCCGATCTCGAATCGAAAGATGTGCCAACGAGCTACGTCCCGTTTCGCAACGCGAACATGCTCTCGATCGCGGTCAGTTGGGCCGAGGTTATTGGTGCAACGGCGATCTACATAGGCGCGGTCGCCGAAGATTCCAGCGGTTATCCGGATTGCCGTCCGGAGTTTTACGAGGCGTTCCAAAAGGTCATAAACACAGGAACAAAGCCCGAAACGCATATTGAAATACGCACGCCGATCATCCATCTCTCGAAAGCCAAGATCGTGCGAATGGGAATCGAGCTCGATGCGCCGCTGCATCTCACTTGGTCGTGTTATCGCAGCGAAGACCTCGCCTGTGGAACGTGCGATTCATGCGCGTTGAGGCTTCGTGGTTTTGCCCAAGCCAATGTCAAAGATCCTATTCCCTACTCGGCTGCAGGTTCCTGAACCATTCCGGCCTTCTCTCTTTCAAGCTCTTCGATGCGGCTCTTCATTCCTTCGATCTCCGCGTCGATCGCCGCAACGCCGTTTTCCTTCGCGCTCAATTTGTGAAATACCGGCGTCATGACGGTGACTGCTGCGATCACGATCGACAAAATGCCGATCATGCGAAATATCAGATCGCTTTCCCCGGCGGGCTCGAACCATATCAGGTAAAGAAGGATCGTGGCGAGAAGCCAAACAGCTACAAATGCAAGCATCTGCGACCAAGCAAAGCGTTTATCCAACCGAGCCAGCGAGAGCAGCGACAAATGCGAGCAGCAAAGAGCCAAAAGTGTCACCGACCCGGTCGCTTTGATGAACGTTTCGGACCGATCGTAAACATTCCAGATGATCAGGAACGTCATCAAGGCCGCTGCGATCGAAAGGGCGATACCCGCGATCGGCACAGTGCGACCGCGTCGAGATTCAAGATACGCTCCACAGGCAAGCCCGAGGATGCTCGTTACGGTAACGGTCAGCGTTGTCATCATCACCCGGACCTCGAAATTGCCGAAATTGCCAAAGAGCACCACGCCGATCGCAACGACTGCGCTGATGGCGACCGACCCGATAAGCAAATATAGAAATATGCGTTTCGGCTGCATTTGTTTATGTTCAGTTGCCCACGTCCAGGCGGTCTCGGTCGATCGCGAAACCGTTGAGGTCACCAAGGGCGGCGAAAGCGATATCTTCAGTTCGAAAATATTCTTCGGCTATCGCGTTTACATCGTCTCGTGTAACCGCATCCAAATTCGCGAGTGTTTCTTCGACCGAGATCTGCCTGCCGTGGACCAACTCGGATTGCGCAATCGAGCCGGCACGCGAGGCCGAATCTTCCAGGTCGAGCAATATCGACGCCCGCGCCTGATCTTTCTGAAGCTGGAGTTCGTCTTCCAAAACGCCATCGCGGGCCAAATTCCGCATTTCCGCGGTCACAATGTCTATGATCTCAGACATGTGATCCGACGAAGCAGAGCCCGAAATCGAAACAAAACCGCAATCTCGATACATAACCGCCGCCGAGCCGATATTGTATGTCAGCCCCCGTTCCTCACGTACCCTTTGCCACAACCGGCTTGCCGTTCCGCCGCCCAAAATTTCGGCGAGCAGGTCGGCGGCATAACGCCGGTCGTCGCGTTCTGAAACGGAAGGCGTTGCGAACGCAAAATGCACCTGCTCAAGGTCGGCACGATGATTCAATGAGATAGGTGCAGCGGGCGCCGGCGGAGCCGACAGGGACGAGGGAGGAGTGACGAGCGACAAGTGAAAATACTTTTCTGAAAGACGAACCACGCTTTCATGCTCGATATTTCCCGCTGCGGCGATCACCAGATTTCCCGAATGGAAATTCTGCTGATGAAACCTTCGCGTCTTTTCAGAATCGAACGACCGCACATTGTCCGGCGTTCCGGCGATGTTTAGTCCCAGCGGGTGACCGGGGAAAAATTGGCGCTGGAAGATGTCGCTCAAAAGGTCCTCCGGAGCGTCTTCGTTCATCTTCATTTCCTCGATGATCACGCGCTGCTCATTTTCAAGATCGGCGCCATCAAAACGCGAATTCGCGAGCATGTCTGCCAACAGGTCGAATGCCGCCTCGACGCGGTCGTCGATCACCTTTAGGACAAAACCGGTCTCTTCGTGCGTCGTAAAGGCATCAAGATTTCCGCCCAGCCGCTCCTGTTCGATAGCGATGTCTAACGCCGAACGTCTTTCGGTGCCTTTGAAGACGCAGTGTTCGATAAAGTGCGAGATGCCGTTCAGCTCGTTTGGCTCGTTCCGCGAGCCGATGCGAAAGAAAAACCCAAGCGTGGCCGACCGTACGTCCGGCATCCGGTCCGTTAGGACGACCATGCCGTTATCAAGACGAGTTTGTTTTATGTCTTCCTTCATGGCGAAAGGATAGAGACTAACAGAGGTGCAAGGCTTGATGCACGGGCAAATATTGACTTTGGTATAGGGAAATGAGAAAGTAAGTAATCACTTACTTATACGATTTCGGGTGTAAATGAGCAATAGTAACAAGGCGAGCGGGGACGGTAATTCCGTCGAAAACAAGCGGGATTTGGTCGAGAACGAAGACGTCATAATTGATAACGACGATCCGATAGATTCGACTTCGAACGAAATTACAGCCACGCCAAAAAACGGCAACCGAAAGCGGCGACTGTTCCTTTTTGGCGGCATAGGGCTCGCGGTCGTCTTGATCGGCGGCCTGATCTACTGGCTTTACGCACGGCAGTTTGAGTCGACGGACGACGCTTTTGTGGACGGGGATATTGTCCAGGTCAGTCCGCGGGTGTCGGCAATCGTGACAAAGGTCCACGTCGTCAGCAATCAGTTCGTGCACAGGGGCGAGCCGCTGATAGATCTTGATACCGGGAATCTGGAGGTAAAGCTCGAGCAGGCAAAGGCCCAGCTTCAAACAGCACAGAGTCAATACGACCAGGCGGTCGCAAACGCAAAACTCACAAAAAAATCGACGATGGCCTCCCAGACGCAGGCACTTTCGAATGTCGAGACCACCAAAACGAACGTCGAGCAAACTCGCATCGCGGCACAGTCAAAGCACACTCAGATCTCGCAGGCCCAGGCCGCTTTGCGAACGGCCCAGGCAAACCTTGCACAATCAAAAGCCCAGGTCGCGCAGCCGGAGGCGGACGTTCGTCTTGCCGAGGTCGAGCACCAGCGGCGGCTTAATGCAAAATGCCCGTTCGCGTGTCGACTCGGCGCAAAAGCAGGTGGATTCGGCGCAGTCGCGTGTAGACGAGGCGCGTGCGAACGTAAACACCGCGACCGAGAATTATCGACAATCGCTCGCCCAGGTCGACGTGACCCGTTCACAGGTTGGCGAATCAAAGGGAAGGCTTGAGGATGCGAACGCCGCGCCCCAGCGTATTGACGTCAGCGAGTCTGAGGTCGAAACGGCCCGTGCCGGGACGGTCGCCGCCGAGGCCGCGGTCCATGAGGCAGAATTAGAATTATCTTACGCCAAGATCTATGCACCGGAGGACGGCTTCGTCACGCGCAAGTCGGTCGAGGAAGGCCAGCTCGTCCAGATCGGAGCACCGCTGATGGCGATCTCACAGTCCGATGACATTTGGGTCGTCGCTAACTTTAAGGAAACGCAGCTTGAGCTGATGCAGCCCGGGCAAAAGGTGACGGTAAAGATCGACGCGTATCCGAGCGAGTCGTTTACGGGCCACGTCGAAAGCGTCCAGGCGGGCACGGGTTCGCGTTTCAGCGTGCTACCGGCGGAGAATGCCACCGGAAATTTTGTAAAGGTCGTCCAGCGTGTGCCGGTCAAGATCGTCCTTGACGAGTCGGCCGACAAGATCAAAAAACTGGTCCCCGGCATGTCCGCGGAGCCTTCAGTGAAGGTCCGGTAAATGTCACAAGTGGACGCTTCTGCCCAGTGGGTACCAAGCTTTAATCCATGGTTGATCGCCGCCTCGGTGATGCTCGCGACGGTGATGGAGGTGCTCGACACATCCGTCGCTAATGTCGCCCTGCCGCACATTGCCGGCAACCTCTCGGCCACACCGGAAGAAGCGACTTGGGTTCTCACCAGTTATCTCATTTCAAACGCGATCATCCTCCCCGCCACGAGCTGGATCGGCAAGTACATCGGCCGCAAGCGCTTTCTTATAATCTGCATCATCATTTTTACCGGGGCCTCGGCTCTATGCGGAGCCGCTCCAAATCTCACCGTTCTGATCATCGCCCGCATCCTGCAGGGAATGGGCGGCGGTGCTTTGCAGCCGATCGCCCAGTCGGTTTTGCTTGAGAGCTTTCCCCCGGCAAAACGCGGTGCGGCGATGGCGGTCTACGGGATGGGCATCGTCGTCGCACCGATCATCGGGCCAACGCTGGGCGGCTGGATCACTGACAACTACTCGTGGCGTTGGATCTTTTACATCAACCTGCCGATCGGGCTGATCGCGGCCTTTATGGCGAACGCCTTTGTCGAGGACCCGCCGTATCTGCAGAACCAGAAACCGGGAAGGATCGATTACACCGGATTTGGGTTGATGGCCCTCGGGCTCGGTGCTCTTGAGTTGACGCTCGATCTCGGGCAGCAGCGCGATTGGTTCGAGTCGTCGCTGATCGTGTTCACGGCCGCGACATCCGTGCTGTCGATCATTGCATTTATAGCTTGGGAGCTCTACACGCCCGAGCCGATCGTAAATCTAAAGGTCTTTCTCAATCGAAATTTTGCCATCGGCTGCGCGATGATCGCCTCGGTTGGCGTCGTTCTATATGGGTCGACTGCATTGCTGCCGTTGTTTTTGCAGACGCTGCTTGGTTATCCGGCGGTCGAGAGCGGATTTGCCGTCAGTCCGCGCGGCGTCGGCGCGGTGGTGTCGATGATGATCGTCGGGCGGCTCATTGCGCGCGTCGATGCGCGATATTTGATCACGTTCGGGTTTACGGTGCTGACGTTCTCGACGTATCTTTTTACGCTTATCAATCTCGATATCGCCCAGAGCAACATCATTATCCCGATGCTGATCAGCGGAGTCGCGATGGGGTTTGTGTTTGTCCCGCTAACAACACTGTCGATGGCGACGCTGCCGCAGGCCGAGATCGGGAATGCCAGCGGCATCTACAACCTGATGCGAAACACCGGCGGCTCGATCGGTATCGCGATCATGACCACGATGCTGACCCGCAATCAGCAGATTCACCAGGCGGTACTGACCGCTCACACGACGCCGTATGATCCGGCCTTCCGGGCGATGTTCGACCAGATCCGCGCCGGATTGATGGCCACGGTCGACCCCGTAACCGCCACCCAACAAACCTACATAACCATCGCAAATCTCGTCCAGCGCCAAGCCGCCGTGCTCGCCTACATCGACGATTTTTGGATGCTCACCGTACTTTGTGCCCTCTGTATCCCGGCGGGTTTTCTATTCAAAAAAGTCCGCAACGCCAAAGCGATCGAAGGTGCACATTAGGAAGTTTTTGCCACGGATGAACACGGATGTCCGCAGATAGGTACCTTCCCATCCGCGAGATCTGTGTTATCGGTGGCTAACTCTCTTACTGCGAGATCGCGTTGAACAGCAGCGGGAATGTTGCCAGCGACTGGCCGCGGTACTGTGGGCGGAAGCCGAACAATACTATCTTGCCTTTGCCGATGGTGAATTCTACCAGTGCAGCTTTTCCTGCGATCTTTTCGGCGCCAAGGGCCCAGCCGGAGAGGAGTATCTGTTTTGGGTCGGTCGGATATCGGGCGATGATGCGGATCTTGTCGGAACCCGCTGCGTTAGCGGCGGGCCAGTTTGGTGAATTGCGAGACTGGCCGCCCGCTGACGCAGGCGGTTCTGACAGTTCGAACGCGGGGGAGTTTTCGAACCAGGCGATCGACTGCTGCGGCATGCCTTTGGCGATCGGGTGTATCGTGTCGAGCTCGGTGCGGAGGATCGAGCCGGGGATGTAAAAGTCTTTGCGCGTGAGGCCGCGGGTCACGTCTCTCACAGGCAGGTTGAACTGCTCGATGGCGAATTGTGACGAGCGATTCAGAAAAACGAGAGTTCCGCCCGCCTCGACAAACTTCTTCAGATTCTCGACGCCTTCCCGTCCCAAGCCGCCCACATACTCAGCCGGCATTGTCCCAGGCGCATAGCCGTTGAGGATCTGGTTGGCGGATTGATCCGCAAACACTAAATAACCAGTATTCCGAGGGATCGCTTGCTTGATCTGGCGAGTATCGACAGATTCGAAAGTGAAACAACGCTGTCGCTCGAAAATAAATCGGGTCCAGCCCTCATCCATTGACGGTATTTGCGGGTTATATAGCCCA
>QHXS01000093.1 GCA_003223975.1 Acidobacteriota bacterium | reverse complement strand
CTCGCGGCGATGTTCGACGACGCGAAAACGCTTTCGGCATTCTCCAAAATGGACGAAGTGGCGCGCGACAGTTTTAACGGCCAGTTTTGGAACGCCAAGACCGAATGCCTTTACGACGTTGTTGACGGCGACACAAAAGACGCAAGCATTCGGCCGAACCAGATTTTTGCGGTCAGCATGCGTCATTCAATGCTCGACCAGGATCGCGCCCGAAAAGTAGTTGACACGGTCGAGGCTGAGTTGTTAACACCGTTCGGGTTGCGGTCGTTATCGCCAAGCGATGCGCACTACGTGCCGATTTATATCGGCTCGCCGCTCGAGCGCGACTCGGCATACCATCAAGGAACGGTTTGGGGCTGGCTTATTGGGCCGTTTGTTGAAGCGTATCGCAAAACTCACCCGGACGAATCGGGCATTGAAAAATTCGTCACCGGATTCAAAGATCATATTAGTGAAACGATGCTCGGCCAGGTGTCGGAGATCTTTGATGCAGGCCCGCCGCACAAGGCGCGCGGGTGCGCCGCTCAGGCGTGGAGCGTCGCCGAAATTCTCCGGGTACTAACGTCGAAATAACATAATTATGGAAGCCAAACTTTTCCTGCCGATTGTTTTGGGCACGCCGCGAAAGGCGCGTGAGAGCGAACATGTCGCGAAATGGGTCTATTCAAAAACACAGGAACGCGGCGATATTGAGACTCAGTTCTTCGACGTTCGAGATTTCGATCTACCGCGCGACGATTACGGAACGTCGCTCGGTGCGAGTTTTCCTGAATGGCGTGATGCGATAATTCGCGCGGACGGGCTTGTCATCGTGACACCGGAATACAACCACGGCTATCCCGGCGCGCTGAAAAGCGTGCTCGACCTGTTGTTGAAAGAATATATTCACAAGGCGGTTGCGTTTGTCGGCGTTTCGTCCGGCGCCTGGGGCGGAACGCGCGTGATCGAAGCATGTGTGCCGATGGTGCGCGAACTCGGGCTTGCCGTTACGTTTTCCGATCTCCATTTCCCTAAGGTCGCAAGCAAATTTGACGAATCGGGTAACCTTGTCGACCTCGCCTACGAAGACCGCGTCAAGGGCTTTCTGGACGAGTTGGTCTGGATGGCAAGGACGCTCCGATGGGGCCGCAAAAACGTGCCGTCGAAATTCCATTAACGCGACAAAGGGATCATGTAACAAACGTCCACAATTTTACGTGCGGCGATAAACGAATCGCTCGGCCTATATATCGGCAGGATGCGATCATCGTCGACACTCGTTTAACGGCGGAGGCATTTACTTAGCAATTGCCGCTCGCATTGGCGCGATGAACTCGACCGGGTCGTCTCCGCTTTTATCGGGCGGTTTTACGTTTCCGGCGGCCTGAATGTCGCGCCAGCGAAGTTGGCCGTTTGCTCCGTAAAGCAGAAATCGGACGCGTTCTTGCGACGGTTCGACGCTGACCTCAAGAAAGCTTTGAAAGAACGGCGCGCGGTTGAAATCAAAAGCGCCCGAAACCATTTCGCTGTCGAACGGATAGCCGCCAAGATATTGCATCCACCAGAAGAAAGGCATTTTCCAACCTGGAGCCTCGTTTCGGATCTTCGCCTCGAGCTGGTCGGTTCGCGGATAAAAGGCATAGTTCGGCGTGAACGGTTTCTCGGGAAACGCGACCGCCGTGCCGATGCTTAAATACGCGCCGCCGCCGCCATTGACGAAATGCAGCATCTCGCGTTCACCGTCATCGGCCGTATATTTCTCTTTATAAAGTTCAAAATCGTGCGTGTCGCCGGCCATTGCGACATCGACCTTATATCGCCTCAGGAGTTCGCGAATCCCGGCAAACTCCGCGTCATTCTCAGCTGTGTCGACACCGGCGACGTAAAACGGATGGCCGAGGACGACCAGCTTAAAATTGCTGCCTGCTCGTTGAAGTGCCCCCTCCAGCCATTCGCGCTCTTTGGAGTCGATCTTCCGCAAAATGCCGGTATCGACGGCGATCAGGGAAAAACCCGCACGATGTACCTCGAAATAGGGCGCCCGCTGGTAGCCGTTTTTTATCTGATACAGTTCGCGGAGGCGTTTTGCTTCCGCAGTGATCTCGTTAAATCGCTGGTCGGTCGAGATGACATCTGTCTTTAGGTCTTCCGCCAAACGCGCTTTCAACGTAATCACCGCCGATTCCCGGTCGAGAAAATTCGCGTTAAAGCCCTCGTCCGAATCGAACCAGTCATGGTTGCCGGGAATTGCGTAGATCGGCTTGTCAAAACCCTTGAAAGGCAGGTAAAAATTTGTCTCGTAATCTTTCATCTTGCCGTCGGGATAGATCACGTCGGATGAAAGGACGAGAAACTTTACCTCGTCGCGTTTGCTTGCGGCTATCAGTTGATCGCGAAGTACCATTTGCGACGGGTCGCCCTCGCCGGTGTCGCCGATAACGATAAAGCTGAAATCGCCGGGTTGCGATTCGTTCTCGGTCTCCACAGCGAAAACCTTATTGGGCGAAATTCCGTTGACGATCGCGTATCTTTCGGCCTCTTCTGCACCGCGTTTGCGCCAGGCGTCCACGCGCCCCTTTGTTATTTCCTGCCATACGCCGGAAGCCCAGTTTTCCGAATTAAAATACCAGCTAAATCCCCAAATGGAATTTATCGCAATAAAAATGGCAGTTATCGGCAGCCCCACTCGCATCAGCCACCATAAAGCGGAATTTAGTGAGTAGCGTGCATATTTCAGCTTGAGTGCGAGCCGCATTCGATGCTCAAGCCAATAGCGTGTTGTGTTATCGACATACGAGGGTTCTTCTCCCGCGGCTGCGAGTTTGTCGAGATGCCTCCACGCCCCGCGTTCTATCGGCCGCGTAAACTTGCGAGCGAGCACCCGCAGCGGAAGTATCAGAAATACGCCGAGGATCAGCGCCATTACGCCATCGCCAATGATCGCAGAAAACGGCGAGATGAAACCTATGAATGACCACTGCGCGTCCGTTCGCAAAAGGTGGATGACAAAAAATACCAGCAATATTTTTATGCAAAAGAACAGATTGTCCGTGGCCTCGGCCGCTTCAGTCTGACGCAGCTTTTCGCGCATCTCTTTGATAAGATCGCTGGGCTCAAGCCCCAGTTTTGCGTCCGGGTGGTCCCGCAGGTCGGGATCCTCGTCGGGAGGCGCAAAGCCTTTGTCCGGAAGGAAGAACATCGTCCAACCCTCCACAAGCAGCCGCGTGCCGAGGATCATTCCGACGGCAATGATTCCGAGATTTGCTGTAATGAAAAACCAGATCAGCATCCCGAGAGCAAAGGTCACGAGGCCGTTGAAAAGCTTCCATCGCCGTTCCGTGCCGGGCGGGATCTTAAATGCAAAATAGATCTTTGCACCACCGTCGATCAAAAGAGCGATCGTGATTATGGCGACGATCGCCGCAAGAGCCATGTGCGGACTAAGAAACAGGAGCAAGCCGAGAAGTATAAAAACAACACCGGCAATGTGATCCAGAAACGAGTCGACGCTTTCAGGGGAGCGCACGACATTTACGATCTGCACCAGACCAGCGCCCAACAGAACGATCCCTAGCAGTGCTATGACCCATCCGCCGACGAAAATAGGCATGAACAGTACGACCATACCCAGAACCATCAAAACGAATCCTAGAGCCCTGCGTTTGGTAACTGTTTTCCAGTCGATCTTTTTCATATCTGGCACGCACGTTGCGATGTGAAGGGATGTCCGTTGAATCGTACTACAGGTGTAAATAAATAGGACAAAACCGGAGGTTAAAATGGGAAATACAGCGACATCGATACACAAGCGAAAGGACGTAAATCCGGAATACGGCGAGAATAAATACGGCGACGTGAAGTTTGCCGATCCGGTAAACAACAAATATCCGATCGATACGGAAGAGCACGTGCGGGCCGCGTGGAACTATATCAACCACAAGGACAACGCTGCGAAATACAAAGGCGATGAGGCAGAACTTATCAAGGGCAGGATAAAACGCGCGGCGAAGAAATTCGATATCGAGATAGAGGACGATTAAGGTTTTTCTGACTCGAGTAGTTTCTTTGCTTCGGCAAGCTCGGTGCGGTGAGCATCTGTCACGACCGGATAGTGAAGGCCGAGCGACTGCATTTTTTCCACGACGATCGCGGAAATGGCGAGACGCGTAAACCATTTTTTGTCGGCAGGGATCACGTACCACGGCGCGGCTTTTGTCGATGTCGCCTCTATCGCCTCGGTGTAGGCTTTCATATAGTCGTCCCAAAGAGCGCGTTCTTTGACGTCGCCCATCGAGAATTTCCAATTTTTGTCGGGCTCGTTGATCCGCGAAAGAAACCGGTTCTTCTGTTCTTCGCGTGAGACGTTCAAAAAGAATTTGATGATATGCGTTCCGTTCTCGGCGAGGTGATCTTCCCAATCGCGTATCGCTTTGAAACGCTTTTTCCAAACGCCGCGATCATCCTTTACCGACTGCGGCAGATTCTGCGATTGCAAAATTCCGGGGTGAACGCGGACGACCAGAACCTCTTCGTAATGCGAGCGGTTGAAGATGCCGATCTTGCCGCGTTCGGGCAGCGCCTTTTGACATCGCCAAAGGAAATCGTGATCGAGCTCTTCGGACGACGGCTGTTTGAACGACACGACATGACAGCCCTGCGGATTAATTCCGCTCATCACGTGCTCGATGGCGCCGTCCTTGCCGGCCGCATCCATCGCCTGGAAGATTATCAACAGCGAATATACGTCCTGCGCGTACATAACGTCCTGCAGCTTGCCCAGCCGTTCGATGTTTCTTGCCAAATCTTTCTCGGCCTGCTTTTTGTCGGTATAATCGCCGGTGAAATCGGTCGCGTGTTTTTTGAGGGCGAGCTTGGCGCCTTCGCGCACGAGGAATTTGTCGGTGTTCATAAAAATTTAGCCACAGATTAACACAGATGCACCCAGATATTCGGAAGGGACTTCTCCTGCTATTAGCTCTCGGATCGTTTTCACTTTCCATCGCACAGCCTCGGCTTGTGCCTCGGCAGATCAAAACGAAAGACGGCCGAAGCTTCACTCTTAGTGCTCCGGCGGAGTTTGAGATCACTCCTGCGATCGAAGGCCTGAAACGCGTCCGTTTTTTTGCAAAGGCGCCGGATGGCCGCATCTTCGTCACGGACATGTACAACCTGGCGGACAACAAGCGCGGCACGATCTATATACTTGACGACTGGAACGAGCGGGCGGGAAAATTCGCGCGTGCCATTCCGTACATGACCGGACTGCATAACCCGAACAGCGTGCAATTTTATCGCGACGGGCATGGCATCGATTGGATCTATATAGCCGAAACCGGAAAGCTTACGCGGCGGATATTTCGAATGGGCGAAGAAAGACCGTCCGACCAGCGGCCGCAAACACTGGCGACGTTTCCCGATTACGGTTTGAGTTACAAGTACGGCGGCTGGCATCTGACGCGGACCATTGCATTTGGGCCGAACGGCAAGATGTATGTCTCGGTCGGTTCGAGCTGCAATTCGTGCGTCGAAAAAGAGGAGGTCCGCGCGTCGGTTTTGGAGATGAATCCAGACGGCACGGACCAGCGGATTTTTGCTCGCGGACTTCGTAATGCGGTCGGCTTGCGGGCGTTCGGTAATTTTGTCTTCGCGACGAATCAGGGTTCGGACCATCTCGGCCTTCAAAAGCCGGATGAAACGTTCTACGCGTTAAAAGACGGCGCTGATTACGGCTGGCCGTATTGTCATTCCTCGAACGGTAAAATATTCGCAGACCCGACGATCAAACGACGCGAAGGCTGCTCAAACGTAACGCCGCCATACGCGTTCTTTCCCGCACGTAGCTCGGCGCTGGGGTTCGACTATTTCGATGATCCAAGCGCGCCCGGCATTTTTAAGAATGCTTTCCTCGTTTCATTGCACGGTTCGACCAATAAAACGATCGCCCATGGCTATAGAATCGTCATCATGCGGAAAGGCCAGCCGCTACAAGACCTGATCACTGGATTTCTTAGCAAAAGCGTCGTTAATGGCCGTCCATGCGACATCTTAAAGCTGGGGCCGGATTCGTTTCTGTTCACCGACGATAACAAAGGCATCGTTTATTACGTACGTCGAAAGAGTTAGGAATCTTAAATATGCGAAAGATCATCGTTTCCTCGCCTGCTGCGCAGTTTCTGTTTGCAGCGCTTCTGATTTGCGGCTCGGTCACGTTTCTATTTGCGCAGCGAAAAGAGCGGCTGATCGAAGCGTGGAAGCCGACGCATTTCGATGTTTCGATCGTATTCGACAGGGGGCTTACAAAGCTGACATCGGCAACGACGAAGATCGATATAGTGACGCGGCGAAGCGATGTAAATGTTATCGATCTCGATTTCGGCTCGATGCCGGTCTCGAGCGTTTTGGTAAATAACGCACCGGCCAAGTTTACGCAGCACGACGAGAAGCTCGATGTGCAGCTTGCGTCGCCTGCGCAGAAAGATCAGCGGCTGGGCCTAACCATTACATATTCCGGCACGCCGAAGGACGGCCTCATTTTGTCGATAGACAAGGACGGCTCGCCGACCGCAATCGGCGACAACTGGGCCGATCGCGTTCATAATTGGATACCATGCTTAGATCATCCGTCCGCAAAAGCGTCGGTCAGATTTACTGTAACGGCCCCGTCAGATTTTACCGCGGTGGCGAACGGCGTGATGGAGTCGGTAAAACCGTCGCCGGCAACCGCGGTGAAAACGTGGGTCTTTTACGAAACGAGACCCGTGTCGCCATACAACATGGTTGTCGCGGTTGGACGATTTGCGACCGGCGAGCTCGAGGGAACGTCGCCGGTGCCGGTAAGTTATTACGTGCCGATGTCTGAAGGGAAATTTGCCGAGAAGGCATTTTCGCCGGCGATACCGGCGATCATAACGTTCAGCAATCTCGTCGCGCCTTATCCTTATAAGAAACTTGCTTTGATCGTCGGCGCGACTAAATTCGGTGGGATGGAAAACGCGAACACGATCGTTTTTTCGCCGAATTATTTCAATAACTTCACTACCGCGCCGGGCAGAAGCAAGAAGTTTGATATTCCAAAGAGCACTGAAGACGTTGACGCCCATGAGATCGCGCATCAATGGTTTGGCGATTCGGTAACGGAAAGCACGTGGGCCGACCTTTGGTTGAGCGAGGGTTTTGCGACCTATTTCGCAGGGCTTTTTTTAGAGAAGAATGAAGGACCTGATGTGTTTCGCGAGTATATGCGCGGTAATGCGAAAAGTTACCTGGAATATGAAAAGAAACGCCGCGCGCCGATACACGACATTCAAACGGAGAAGCTGTTTGACCTGCTGAACCCGAACAACTACGAAAAAGGTGGTTGGGTCCTTCACATGCTTCGGGGAATGCTCGGCGACGAAGCTTTCTTTGCCGGGATAAGAAGTTATTACGACAAACATAAAGATTCGACCGCGACGAGCGAAGATCTTCGTGCTGCCCTCGAAAAGGCCTCAGGTCGTGACCTGAAGTCATTTTTCGACCGCTGGATCTATAAGGCGGGCCATCCCGTTTATCAGACTAGTTGGAACGACGCCGGCAACGGGTCGATAACAGTGACTTTGAAACAAACGCAACCCGACGAGGCCTTTCTGCAACCCGTTACGGTCGAGATCGTGACCGAAAAAGGAAAACAGCGCGTGACGATGGAGCCGAAATCGAAGGAAACCACTATAACTGTCAAGAGTGCGCCGCCGAGAGCCGTTATGATCGACCCAGACGAGCTTGTACTAAAAGAAGTCGTCAATTAGACTCTCTCGACTCTGTAGTCCCACTCGACTAGACTAATACTGATGAATATCGGCATTACGGTTTACCCGACATATGGCGGCAGCGGCATAGTCGGATCAGAGCTCGGGCGCGATCTGGCGGCCCGCGGCCACAACGTGCATTTTATTTCGTCCGTTTTGCCGACCCGTGTCACGGAGCTTGGCGAGCGGGTGCATTTTCACGAGGTGGAGATGATGTCGTACCCGCTTTTCGAGCACCAGCCGTACGACCTTGCACTTGCGACCAAAATGGCGACCGTTGCACGTGCCGAAAAGCTTGACCTGCTGCACGTTCATTATGCGATCCCGCATTCCATCTCGGCCATATTGGCCCGCGAATCAATAAAAGAAAAGCGTTACGTTCCGGTGATAACGACACTGCATGGAACGGATATCACTTTGGTCGGGGCCGATAGAAGTTATTTGCCGATTACGCGTTATGCCTTGCAGCAATCTGACGGCGTGACCGCTGTGTCGCGATTTTTGAAAAAGGCGACGATCGAGACGTTCGACTTTGACGATATAGAGGTGATACCGAACTTCATCTGTCCGCAGCATTATCGACGCACGCCTGACGCGCCGCTTCGAGCAGAACTTGCGCCGGATGGCGAAAAGCTGCTTGTTCACGTTTCCAATTTTCGCTCCGTAAAACGTCCTGCGGATTGCATCGACATTCTCGCGAAGGCGCGCGAAGCAGGCGAAAACGTAAAGCTGGTAATGGTCGGCGACGGCCCCGAGCGGTCTGCCGTGTTTTATCGTGCCGAGCAGAGCGGGATGAACGGCAATACGATCTTTGTCGGCAAACAGGCGAATATTTCCGATTACTTGGGCGTTGCAGACATCTTTCTTCTGCCTTCCGAGCTTGAATCTTTCGGCCTTGCGGCGCTCGAGGCTCAGGCATGCGAGCTGCCGGTGATCGCGACGCGCATCGGCGGCATTCCGGAGGTTGTCGCTGATGGCGAATCAGGTTACCTAAGCGAGATCGGCGATGTCGAGAAGATGGCGAAGGATACGATCAGACTGCTTCGCGACGACGAGATGCGGCTTGCGTTCGGCAAGCGCGGACGAGAACTTGCGGTCGAGCGGTACAGCACCGAAAAGATAATTCCGCAATACATCGCGTTTTACGAGGCGGTTTTGAATAAGACACAGGCCGCGGCGGCGTAGTACGACGGATTGTCAGTCTGTGGCATGTAACAGGCTAACAGCTGTTTCACTTTTTATGCTCAAGAATTACATGCACAAACGCGAGCGGCATTACGCGATGTTGAATAACAACCGCGTTGTGCAGCCGTTTGGCTGGGGCACGGAATTTGTCTCAGAGCATGCCAACGGCGGCGACCCGCGGGAAGCGCTTTGCGAGCATTCACGTCACGTAGTCGCGAACAGCGACGAATATTTTGCGGCTCCCGAAGGCATCGAGTTCAGTTTGGAAAAGCGGCTTTACCCTTCGGCCGCGTCGATGAACGCCGGCGAGCTGAAGAAGCCTGTAGTTCAAACCGAGATACCGTTTCTATCCTGGCAAAGCGCAGTCAAAACCCCTTCGGTTGAAAACAACACAGCGATCGCAACTTATTTTCCGCACGAAAATAAACGTGCGGCCGTCGTTATCTTGCCGCACTGGAATGCGAAGGCGGGGACGTATTTCGATCTCGCAAAATATTTCAACAAGGTCGGTTTGTCGGCATTGCGTTTGACGCTGCCGTATCACGAAGAGCGTATGCCGCCCGAGCTTGAGCGTGCTGATCACCTCGTCGCACCGAACGTGGGCCGCTCGCTGCAATCGATCAGGCAGTCGATCGCCGATACGCGTGCGTGCGTTTCGTGGCTTAAAGATCAGGGCTATGAAAAGGTCGGCATCGTCGGCACGAGCATCGGCTCATGCGTCGCGTTCATGGCGTTCGTCCACGACATGCGGATCGACGCGGCGGTTTTCAATCACGTTTCCGGGTACATGGCGGACGTAGTTTGGCACGGTCTATCGACCTATCATGTGCGCGAGAGTTTTGGTGACAACCTGACGCTCGAAGAGCTTCGCGAATATTGGCTGCCCGTTTCGCCGATGGCGTATATGGACAAACTCGCCGCGCAGCCGTGGCGGCCGCAGCGCTATATCTACACAAAGTATGATCTAAGCTTTCCTGTCGATCTATCGATCGATACGATGAAGGCGCTCCGCAAAGCCAGCATCCCGCACAGCGAGATCTCGCTGCCCTGCGGCCACTACACCTTAGGCGAAAAACCGTGGGTCTATTTGGCGGGCTATAAGATCATCAGATATCTTCATCAGCACCTGAGATAATGCCGCGGCCGCAAATTGCCCTTCTGCAACGAATGCCGTTCATTCTTACATCCTATCGGTGTTAAAATCTCTCCATCTTCGATGAGTTCAGCGGCTGAAAAACATGCGGGCGGAATCGACGAAGCCGTAAAACGGCTCGTGTCTAGGGCCGCGAATTCGCACGGCATATCGCCTGATGATCTGAAACCGCGCATCAATTCGGCCCTCGAAAAATACCTTTTCAAGGACGAACCGACGGCCGAACACCATAAGGTGATCTCGTTCATCGACGAGATCCATGCGGACGACCTTTGCCTGATCGTCGCGTGCGAAAAAGGCGACGACAAAGCGTGGGAAGACCTGGTGGCGAATTTCGATTCGACTGTAAAGTCTGCTGCCAGAAATATCACCTCGAACACTGAAGATGCTGAGGACCTTGCATCTTCGATCTGGGCCGAGCTCTACGGCTTGCGACAGGATGCTGACGGAAACAAGAAGAGCAAGCTGGCGTACTACTCGGGACGCGGAAGTTTGGCCGGCTGGCTTCGTGCGGTCGTTTCACAGCTTGCTGTGGATCAATATCGAAAGCAATCGAAGTACGTGCAGATCGAAGAAACGCGCGACTTCGAGAATTTGGCCGAGGAATCTTCGAATCATTCGGGCAATGATATGGTCGTGCATCATGGCCAGAGCCCGGAAGAATTGTTCAGCGAACAGGAGACCGGTGAGGACGTTTCCGCCGCTTTGCGGACGGCGATCGATTCGCTTGAAGCGGAAGATAAGCTGATACTGAAACTGTATTATTTTGACGATTTGAAATTGAAGGACATAGCGGCGACCTTTGGCTATCACGAGGCGACCGCCAGCCGAAAGCTCGTACGGATACAGACCGAGGTCCGTAAGTGCGTTGAAAAGGAATTGAAAAAACATCACGGCTGGAGCGACGGGGAGGTCAAAAAATACCTCGCGGATGCCGCGACAAAGCTCGGCGTCAATCTTGAGAAAATGTTGGCATTATTAGTGTTAGTGGCGTTGATGCAAGATTTCATCGGATGATGCGTTCATTAAATGGGTTACGAAAACCGCAGCCATTTTGGGTACGGAGAACTCAAACAGAATGGACAGGATATACAGTATCAAGGTCATGATTGAAATGGTTGTTCCGGTTTACTTTGTGATCTCTGTGCCCTCGGTGGCTAATTAGAAATGGATCTTGAATTCGACAAAGAGATGGACGCGTTGCTGCGACGAGCGGCGGGCCGCGGTGTGCTTGTAGGCGACGACCCGAAAAAGCACATGGACGCGGACGCTATTGCCGCGTTTGCGGAAAATGCGCTTCCGGAAAAAAGTCGGATGATCTATACGCAGCATCTGGCGGTATGCAAGCCGTGTCGAACAACGCTTGCAGGCTTGATCACGTTGAATGCCGAGTCCGAGCCGGCAATGGCGGCCGCTGCCGCGCCAGCGACTGCAGCATCCGTACCTTGGTACCGAGCTCTATTCGCCTCGCGAAATCTTGCATATACAATGGGCGCACTCGTGCTCGTTTTCGGCGGGCTGCTTGGATTCATCGTTTTGCGGAATTCATATTTAGGAGAGAATACAACGCTTTCGAAGGTTGAAGATGTACAAACTGCGCAAAATGCGCCGGCAAGGGCAGAAGGCGCAAATTCATTGACGTCTACGACGAACGCAAACTCAAATTCAACGGGTATCGAGCCCGGCGAGATCCCCCGAAGCGTTGGTGTTGCCGACGAACAACTACCAGCCGAACCGAATGCCATCGCAGCACCGCCACCTGGTTTTTCGGCTGCTTCGAATACAGCCGGTGCTCCTGATAAAGATCAAAGCCCGGTCGGTTTGGATAAGGAAAAGGCGGCAGCCGGCCAGCCCGCAGAGCCTGTAGATGCGCCGAAACGTGAAGAAGAGGAACGTGCGAAGAACGAAGTGAAGCTTGCCGCTACCGAGCAAGAAATGCGGAAGCAAGACGCTGCGGGAAATGTCTTTCGAAATCAACAGAATCAAATGACGCCAGGCGCAGGCAACAAGACGACCGGCCCGAGCCGAGCCGATGTTCAGCGCGACAATCGTGCATACGACGCCCGACAGCTCGATGACAGAGCCCTAATGAAGGCTAAGAAATCCGAAAGTCCTGCCGTTGCTGCAGAATCAACCGACAGCGTAACGGCAACCGTTAAGCGAGCCGGCGGCAAGACGTTTGAACTCAAGCAAGGCGTCTGGTACGACACGGCTTTCCAGGGCCAGAAGACGAAAAACGTGCGACGCTCGTCAGACGATTATCGAAAGCTCGACGGCGGTCTGCGGAGCATCGCCGATACCATCGGCGGCACGGTCGTGGTAATTTGGAACGGCAAGGCTTTCCGCGTTCAATAAAAAAAGAGCTGCCGGATCGACAGCTCTGAATTTCCTAAAACTACAAGTTTTTTAGTATCGCGTAGTAAACCGTCGCAGATCGCGAACGGCGTTCGCTAGCTGTCGCTGATCGTCGAGCATTTGTTCGCGTTCCTTCGGCGAAATATAACCGTCGGCATAATACTTTTCCTTATGCTCAGCCATATCGCGTCGTTCTCGAGCAACCCGCGATTCCGCATAGTAGCGATCGCGTTGTGCTCTAAGATAGGGGTCATAGTAATACGGATCGTAGAACGAGTCGTAATACCAGCGGTTGTAAAAAGGCCTTCGGACGTAGACCGGACGATAAACCACGCGTGTTACACGCGTCTGCGCCGAAGCTTCGGGAGCGGTGAACGCCACCATTCCAAAGAACATCCAAAATGAAAATACGAGGAGAGCAAATCGTTTATTGAATCTCATAAATACCTCCTTGAATACCGCCCGAGAGGCAAAGCCGCGCGGGCCGGCCACGATTTTCTCGCATTATTTAGACGATTCGAAGAAGGGCGGAGTTGGCAAAAAAAATCAACCGCCTGGGCGGTTTTGATAAACTAAATTCATGAAAAAACTGATCCTGTTTCTATGCTTCAGTTTCATTCTAGCCTCAAGTTCCCAGCCCCAAACGACATGGCAGGCGAACCTCGATTCTAAGGTTGGGTTTTATCAGTCGACCGACTTTGGGTTGATCCTCGCAGGCACGGAAAAGAGCCTTTATGCGATCGATTCGCAGACCGGCTCGATCCAGTGGCGTCGAAAAACAGGCAAAGTAAACGAGACAGCCGTGACGCCTATACCAAGCACCGATCTCGCGGTTTTGACGCGTGACCTTGGCAGCAAATCGAGGCTGGAAGCAGTCGACATACTGACAGGTGACCGGATCTGGGAAAGCGACAAGGTGAAGGGCGACGTGATGCAGCTTACGATCGAACCAGAGCTTGATCTGCTTGCCCTGGTGGTCGTGAAAGATCCGCGTGGAAATTTCGGTTCGGACTTCAAGCGGAAGCCGATCGTTCACATGCTGCGGCTTTCAGACGGCGCCGAATTGTGGAAGAAGGAACTAGATTCGTCGATCGAGATGATGCCGGCCCGTTTTCGCGACGGCGATGTAGATTTCACTTTAGATAATTATCGAGCACCGCTCATTTTGGACGGTCGTCTGTTTCTTTTCTACGAGGGTGCGACCAGCTATGACGCGCGGACCGGAAAGGAAAAGGAACGCGAAAAATTCAAGATTAATGAGGACGGTCTTGCCCTCACCGAAGCCGATCCTGTTTTCGACGACGCGCATATTTACACGTCTGGCCGCGGCCGCGTTCGCGCCGTCAACCGCCGCACGGGCGAAGTGGATTGGAAGGCAGATGACCTCGGCAATTGCGCTGAGATGTTCCTGGTCGGCACGACGCTTTATTCTCGTACCGGTGGACAGTTCACACGTCTAAAGGATGGCGACGTCGTTTCGAAAGGTCCCTACGGAATTTCGGCGATCGATACGAAAAACGGTGACGTGATCTGGCGATTCAAAGGTGCAGATAAGGGCCTGTCAAACCTTACGTTTATCGATCCGGTTACGCTGGCGATAGCCGACCGCGACGAGGTAATAATTCTGGACGCAAGAAACGGCAAGCGGCTGTCCAATTTCGAACACAAAGTAGAGAAGGCGCGCTTCGTGTTAATAAATGCGAACGGCGAATTCGTCGTCGGCGGACGCGACGAGATCGCGGCGTTTTCCGTCAAAGGCGCTCGAGCCTTGCAGAGGCCCGAGCGTGAGCAAGGGCGTAATCCGGACGTTATTAGTTACACTTTCACTGGCGTGTCTGGTATTGACGCTGCTCATGAAGTATGGCGCGTGAAACACAAGGCGCCCGGCCGGGGGATCTTGCGTGTTGTTGGTGCTGTGGCGTTGCGCGCGGCGGCGATCTATTTTCGATATGGAGGCATTGCGACGTCCGCATTCAACGTCGCACGCGGCGGACTCGACCTGTACCGGACGGTCAATTCGTTTCGATTTTCTGGCTTGAGTACGCGTTTCGGTTCGCTTGATCTGACGACGCTTGCGTCGAACGCGGCGCGCAATTACGTAAATCGGCGGATCTACGCTTACGGTTCGCTGGCGCGAACGCCAAACATCCTGAACCGAATAAACGATTTTCAGGTCCAGCGGCCTTCTACGTTCATACTTGGGAAAATAAAGCCGTCTCGCGAAGACGTGCACGAAAGCATCTTCGACAAGCTCGATCCAGCTCGACAGGCCGAAAACCTTTCGAGCCTGCTGTTTCGACGAAAACGGCTCGCCGAGCTTCGCGGCGAACATATGTATTTCTACACGGAGATCGCGAAACCGTTCGACAGAAAGGGGTTGGTTGGGGTGAATTTCAATTCGGGCCGGGACACTCGATACATTCTCAACTCTGATCCCGATCCGGATTTTCTTGTGGACGAAAATGAGCGGCTGCTGTACTCCTCGGACGGCAGCCGCCTGCAGGCATTCGATATTTTGATCCGCTGACTACTTATATAGAGCGACGGCGTCAAGTTTTGTGTCAGCGTCACTCCACGCCCGCTCAAACTCTTGTTGAACCAGAGTCGCAGACGACATCTTGCCTTGCTTTTTCAGCGCTTCCGCCAGGCCAAACAGTGCGCGGCCGTTTCTCGGGGTACGCTCGATCTCATCACGGAATACTTTTTCCGCCTCTGCGTACTGGCCATCCAAAATAAGCGCCCTACCAAGCCATTCGCGAACCGGAAGGTCCCAATCCCTTGGTTCGGCGTAATTCACCTTCGCCTCGGAATCGACCGCTGTTCGGAGAGTTGCGATCGCGCCTTTACGATCCCCTTTTGCTAAAGCTATCTCGCCGGAAAGCAGATCATCGGCGACTTTCATTGCAACGCTGACGGGAGTCGTAAACAAATTGGCCGCAGCAGGGATTTTCTTTGCGGTCTCTCGCAGAGCAGCCAACTCCTTTTCTGCCTCAACAGTCTTTTTGGTCTCTGCAAGTGCCATCCCTCGTCCGAAATGCCAATGTGCCGTGGTCGTCAGCATTGCCGGATCGGGCTGCGGAAAAGCAAGCATTTCGGTCCATTTGTGAAAACGCACGTTTGCAATGATCGGGTACGGCATAAACATCTCGAACATCGGCATTGCTTTTACATTCGGCCCGACGTTCGCGGCGAGGTCATTTGCCGCCTTGATCGAAGCGGCATAATTACCGTTTGCGGCGTTGGACGAGGCGAGCATATGAATGTTGTGGTTGTAATACAGCATCATATACAGGCCGCGTGAACCGCTTTTGAGCTGATAATTTCGGTCCGCCTCGATGGCGAGATCGTTGGATTTCACGGCCTCTTCCCAATCGCCCGTACGCAGGTAAATATGCGACGGCATATGGACCAAATGCCCCGCGTTTGGTGCCAAGCTGCCCAGACGCATTGCGGATGCAAGACCACGTTCAGCGTTTGGCGAAGCTTCGACGGCGTGAATGTAATAGTGGTTTGCTCCGGTGTGGTTCGGATTGCGTTTGAGCACGCCTTCGAGCACGGCGATTATTTCCATTGTGCCTTCCGCCGGTTTGCCGTCGTGCGTCCAAAGCTGCCACGGCCGCAGGTTCATCATGCTCTCGGCATAAAGGGTCGCCGCGTCCAAGTCGTCGGGATATTTCGCCATCAACCCACGCATGGCTTCACGATACGCCGCGCCGAGCGTTTTTTGGTCCGCTTTCGGGTCCTTTGCATACCGTTTCGAAAGCGCGTCGATATAGTCACGGTCGGCTTGCGAAGCCTTCGGTGCAAGTGCGATCGCCTTTTGCAGATTTGCGTATGCGTCGGTCAACGCCGCCTCATCCGCGGTGACGTTATAATTCGAACCTAAGCCGAGCGAAATGCCCCAGTATGCCATCGCCATGTCGGGATCAAGCTCGATCGCGTGCTTAAAGGAATTGATGGCCTCGGCGTGATTGAAGGCGAACATATAGGCGAGGCCCTGATTGAAATACTTTTGCGCCTCCGCGTTCTTTGTGGTCACCGGATGGTCAATATTTCCCAAACCGGTATCAAGCCAGATGGGCGGTTTTTCGCCTCCCGGCTGTGTGCCATGGCCGTGCTGAGCGTAGATGAATGTTGTAAGCGTCAGGATCAAGATAATCGCTTTCATTTCCATTTCTCCTCAATGATCGGGTGATTTTTCCCGCATATATATCACAATTTCAGTCAAAACGCGCCCAGAAATTTCACGGGTTATAACCGACCGCAAATTTTGAATTCGACGACCTTTGCGATTCGGATTCCGATAGAAAAGACGCAAAATGTTCGACTATGCGGACTTACGATTTGTGATTCCCTGCAAATTCGCCGTAAATTTATAGCTCGAAACGGAAATTAAAACAATGAAACTAACTATCCTCTCGCTCGCCGGTGTCTTCGTGTTCGCAACCGGAATCGCTTTTGGCCAACCCGCCGCAAAACCCGACCCTGAGATCGCAAGAATGATCAAAGACGTCTCGGCAAAGAATATAGAAGGGACCATCCGCAAACTCGTCTCGTTCGGGACGCGAAATACACTTTCTGAGCAAGACAATCCTGCACGCGGTGTCGGCGCCGCACGCGATTGGCTGTTTGCCGAAATGCAAAAGATAAATTCAGACTGCGGCAACTGCATGACGGTCGAAAAGCAGAGCTTTGTACAGCCGAAGGCGAACCGCATTCCCGAGCCGGTCACACTGACGAACGTCGTCGCAACGCTGAAAGGCACGACAGATCCGGGTCGGTATTATGTGGTCTCCGGCCATTACGATTCGATGTGCGGCTCGCCCACAGACGCAAAGTGCGACGCTCCGGGTGCGAACGACGACGCCTCAGGAACGGCAACCGTTGTTGAACTGGCACGTGTAATGTCAAAACGAAAATTTGACGCCACGATCGTCTTTATGTGTGTTCCGGGCGAGGAACAGGGTCTACTTGGGGCCACTAATTATGCAAAGGAGGCGGTCGAGAAAAAGATCGACATCGATGGGATGTTCACCAACGACATCGTCGGTGGCGTGACGTCGATGAAGGATTCGCCGAACCGAAACCGCGTCCGTGTTTTCAGCGAGGGCATTCCATCGAACGAGACCGAGCAGCAGGCGGCGATCCGGCGAAGCGTTGGGGGCGAGAACGATTCGCAATCACGCCAGCTCGCGCGGTTTATCAAAGAACAGGCCGATCGATACCTGAAAACTTTCAAAGTGTGGATGATCTACCGTCGCGACCGTTATGGCCGCGGCGGCGACCATATTCCCTTCGTCGAACGCGGCTTTAGCGGCGTGCGATTTACCGAGGCAGACGAAGATTACACCCATCAGCATCAAAACGTCCG
>QHXS01000092.1 GCA_003223975.1 Acidobacteriota bacterium | reverse complement strand
CCAGCAACAAAGACCTCTAAGATCCGCTCTCCGTCATGATTTACCGTTACATAAAGATTTTGATTCTCAAATGGAATTCGCCATGTCGAACCCTGTAGCTCGCGTGGACGTTCGACTCGCGCTGAAACTGGTCCAAGGTCTAAAGTCCCAAGTCCAAGGTCAGTCGAATCTTCGACCTTAGACTTTGGACTTTGGACTTTGGACTTCATAGTGTTCAGAACTTGATTCTCACGACTGCCATCACGGTAGTAGCTGACGGCTTTGCAGCCCAACTTGCGCGCCAAATGATAGAGTTCGTCGACAGATTCGAGAGTATCGTTCGTCGCCCCGTTGCAGGTCTTCGAGATGGAATTATCAACGTGTTTCTGGGCGGCCGCCAAAACCTTCACATGCTGGATCGATTCGATGTTCATTGCCGAAATGAAATGCGGCGGCAGCTCGCTTTCGTGCTCGACGACAAACTCGGCAGCTTTCTTTATGGATTCCTCGTTGGTTTGATCAACCTCCAAACCAAGGGCTTCTGCGGCCAAACCATGAACGTACGTACGCGTGCCAAGCGTATCTTGTCGAACGTACGCCCAGGAAAAATTCGGCTCGATGCCCGAAGAAGTTTCTGCCACGAGCGAGATCGTGCCCGTCGGAGCGATGGTCGTCACTTCGTAATTTCGCGGCGTGAGCTTCACGTCTTTTGGAATTCCGATGTCTTCGTAAAGGAATTTGGCATACGCGTCCCGGTTCGGCTCGAGCTCAGGAAACGTGCCTTTCTTTTCGCCAAGCCGCAGCGATTCCATCCAGGCTTCGCGCCGAACGAAGCCCATTACCCTTTCGATCAGTTCGAGCGATTCGTCGCTGCCATATGTGATGCCAAGCTTCAGGCAAAGATCTGCAAAACCCATAATACCCAGGCCGACAGGCCGCGTGCGTTTCACGACATCGTCGATCTCAGCAAGAGGGAAGTGTCCTGCATCGACGACATTGTCGAGGAACCGTGTGCACAAATGAACGGCCCGCGCCAGACGATCCCATTCGATTTCTTCGCCATCGAAGAATTTCGCGACGTCGATCGAACCAAGATTGCACGAATTGTTGAAATGCAACTGTTGCTCACCGCACGGATTGCACGCGAATATCGGGCCCATCGACGACATCATGTGGTTATGCCGATTCACTTCGTCGATGAAGATAATGCCAGGCTCTGCATATTTATGCGCGGAGGCTATGATCCGATTCCAAATATCTGAAGCCAAAACCATCCCCGGTATCGGCGGCTCTTCGACCGTACAATCCGACAGATCAGCCGTTTCGAACGCAAGCTTGTCAGCAAATGTCGCCGTCGAACCATCGGGCCGGCGATAAACAACATAGTCGGACCCGGTCGCCGCGTCATGGATCGCCTGCTGCCAGGGTTCGCCATTAAACTCGGTTTGAAACCACGTTCCGCTATCGACTGCGTCCATAAACAAGTCAGTTACGGTCACGGAGATATTAAAATTCGTCAGGCTGGTCTGGTCGTTTTTCGCGTGAATGAAACGAAGAATATCGGGATGCGTGACGGCTAAGATTCCCATGTTCGCGCCGCGCCTAACTCCGCCCTGCTTCACGACCTCGGTCGTTTGGTTCACGATGTTCATGAAACTGACCGGCCCCGAAGCGACTCCACGCGTCGAGTTAACCATTGAGCCCGCGGGCCGTAAGAATTCGTAAGTCATTCCAGTACCACCGCCGGTCTGATGAATGATCGCTACGTTTTGCGCATGTTCCATTATTCCTTCTATCGAATCGGGAACGTTCAACACAAAGCATGCTGCAAGCTGGCCTTTCGGTTTGCCGGCATTGACCAAACACGGAGTATTCGGAATGAATTCGCGGGCAAGCATCACCGCCGACATCTCATTGTAAAAATATGCTCGTTCGGAGGGGTCGCTTTCAGCCTTAGAAACATGTCCGACGACTCGGCGCACGATATCCTGCCATGATTCGATCGGTTCGCCGTTTTCGTCCTTCATCGAATAGCGTTTCGAAACGACCTTCTGGGCGTTTAAGCCCAGCGGCGCAAACTCGCGCCTCAGCGATGCGGCGGTCCCATTTTTTTGGACAGTTTCGCCCGTCGAAACGGGCTCGAGAATCTTGCTCATAAGCGTTTCCCGGCTCCTTTGGATGTTCGTAAAAACGAATTTCCGATTAATACTATCTTAACATTTGAGATAGTTGATTGAAACGTTTCTGGTCGAGAGTTTGGGTGAATAGAGTTGAGAACCTGCGTTCCCCGGATTCGAAATATAAAGCAAAAGTCATCGGGGTGTCAATACATTTTTCCACAATATCTTGTGGTTAAATATCGCAATTACAACAACTAGCAGTGTAACCTTGTGTAATACTTGAAGTTAGCAACGATTTGACTTTCGCTGCGCTGAATCGCGAGACTTCTACAAATGGACACGCTTTTACACGCCATAGCCGCTGATAGCCAAGTCCGCGTTATCGCTGCTATCACAAACGAAATAACCGCCGAAGCGATCCGCCGACATCAAACGTCGCCGACCGTTTCTGCGGCCCTCGGGCGAATGCTCACAGGTACGCTTTTATTGAGCGCGACTTTAAAGGAATTCGATCGATTGACGGTAAAGATCGAATGCGACGGGCCGGTCGGCGGCATAACGTGTGAAGCGACAAATGAAGGCACGGTCCGCGGCTATGTGAAGAATTCGATTGCCGAATTACCGGCGAAAAGCAATGGAAAATTTGATGTCAGCGGCATTGTCGGCAAAGGAACCTTTTACGTGATCCGCGAATCAGGATTTGAGATCGGATTACACCGCGATCCGTACATCGGATCGGTGCCGATCGTTTCAGGCGAGATAGCGGAAGATTTCGCGTTTTACCTGGCAAAGTCCGAGCAGATCCCCTCAGCGGTCATGTTAGGGGTCCTTCTTAAAAATGCGGCACCGTTTGTTACCGCGTCTGGCGGCGTGATGATCGAAACGATGCCCGGCGCGAACGAGCATATCATCACAATGATCGAGGACACGATCGCTCACGCCCCACACATAACGTCGGTGATAGAGAATAACGGGTCGCCGGAAGACCTCATTCGACTTGCGTTAGGCGAGATCGATTACGAAATATTGGAGGAGCGTGAGGTTGAGTTCAGATGTACCTGTTCGCAGGCGAAAGCAATTCAAATGATAGAAGCACTGGGAAAAGATGAGATCGCGTCGATGATCGCGGAAAATAACGGAGCCATTATGAGCTGCGGTTTTTGCAATGAAACTTATCAGATAACCGAAGACGAATTGCGGAACATGCAAGGGGGATCGGAATTCATCGGGTGATCGCCGAGTAAAGCGATTGCGATTCCGGAAACTTTCAAGACGCAAGTTTTCGGTAGTTCCCGCGGAAATAAATAAGAGGGGAATGTTCGTCTACGATCACATCCTCGACCTCACCGACAAAGATCGAATGATCTCCGCCATCCAGCGAATGCTTCAACTTGCATCGAAGGGTCGCGATCGAGCCCGTTATAACCGGAACGCCGTCTTCGTTCAACGTGTGCTCGATCCGGTCGAACTTTTCATCGATCGTCGAAGCGAAATGTTCCGATATGCTGCTTTGTTCTTCGCCCAGGACGTTTACGACGAATGCGCCTGATTCACCGAAAGCATAGTGGCTTCCCGTGGTCTTTTCTATGCAGATAAGGACCATCGGCGGATTTAGCGAAACCGAGCAAAATGAAGAGACCGTTATACCGTGCAATCGTCCAGTAGAGTCTTTAGTCGTCACAACGGTAACGCCGCTTGCGAACCGCGACATCGCCGCTTTAAAATCATCTTCGCCAACTGCCATAAGCAACACAAAATCTAACCTTTCACTTCTATAGGCGCAAGCCGTCCGGCACCGATTGCGTTGAAATTGTAATTCGAATTTCGATACTGGATAATTCACACAACAATGGCGCAGGTGAATGAATTCTTTCAGATCGTTTCGGCAAAGGTCGATGCCGAGCTTGAGCGGCGTTTGACGCCGTCAGGTTACGCGTCGCCTGTTCTGGTGGACGCAATGCGCTGGAGCGTTTTTGCCGGTGGAAAACGGTTTCGGCCGGCGTTGGTTTTTGCAACCGGCTCGGTATTCCATGCTAACGACGGCGTTCTCGTTACAACCGCCGCAGCCGTCGAGATGCTTCACACCTATTCACTCATCCACGACGATCTGCCATCCATGGATAACGATGATCTTCGGCGCGGGCGCGAGACGTGTCACAAACGTTTCGGTGAAGCAACCGCGATCCTTGCGGGCGATGCGCTTCAGGCGAAGGCATTTGAAACGATCGTTAAAGATGAGCGATTGAGTGACCAACTTCGCACGCGGTTACTTCGCGCGCTTGGCGAATCGGCAGCACGAATGGTCGCAGGGCAGCAACTCGACCTGGAAGCCGAAGGCAAAGAGCTAAGCGCCGAAAATGTCGAATTGATACATTCGAATAAAACCGGAGCATTGGTCCATTTCTCCGTGACAGCCGGTGCGATCATCGGGAATGCGGACAATGAAGAGCTCGAGTCTGTAAGTATTTACGGTCGCGAGCTCGGCCTGTTGTTTCAAATTACCGATGATCTGCTAGACGTTACCGAATCGTCGGCTGCTCTTGGCAAGACGGCAGGGAAAGATCTTGATTCGAGCAAAGCGACATATCCTGCGGTGATAGGTATCGATGCATCGAGGAAATTCGCCGCGGATGTCGGCGAACGTGCGATGAATGCGTTGGCCGAGATCGACCGTCCTACCGAATTACTGGCAAATATCGTGGATTACCTTCTAAACCGCCGTTCATGACGTCTCGCTTGCGGCAGTGGCTTGACAGCCTTTGCAGCCGTTTTGTAGGATTGCAGTTCGCTCATTTTTCGATACTTGGGCTTTGTTATTTGAATTTTGCGTTCTGTGCGTGCAGCGATCTGCTGCTATTTAGGTTCGTTGGGCATGTACGTCAATTGGTAGACAGCCTCCCTTACAAGGAGGAAGTTAGGGGTTCGAGTCCCTTCGTGCCCACCAATTTTGCGGGGTCGTAGTTCAGTTGGTTAGAACGCCAGCCTGTCACGTTGGAGGTCGCGGGTTCGAGCCCCGTCGGCCCCGCCATTAGTTCCAAAAGCCGCTTCACGTCGAAGCGGCTTTTATTTTGCATCTTTCTGTGTTGAGGCGGTCGAAAGCATTACGGCGTCGGTGCTCGTTTTCCCACGGATCATTGCAAAACGTTTGCCGTCGCGCGAAAACGCGAGATCGAGGATCTCGTCGGGTTCGGTCGAGAGGTAGAGTTTCTGTTGGCCGTTGAAAGGATCGATCTGAAAGATCTTACTGGCCAGATTCTCTCCTCGCTGTCGCTCTTGAAATAGGATCGTCTTTGCATCCGGTGCCCACTTAAAAATACGAAAGGGCCAAATATCGAGCGTCGCGATCGGCGTCCCGAGATCGGCCGGCCTCACGAGAATGTTAAATTTTCCTCCTTGTTCGGTGCTCGAGTGGGCGACGTACTTCCCATCGGGGGACATCGCCCACAGATATGATGTGGATTTTGGCAATCCTTCGATCCCGACGACCGGGCCGCCGGAAATATCCACGTGTGCAAGCGGCATCGAACCTTCGCTGAACCAACGGAAAACGACGGTCCGGCCGTCGGGTTCAAATCTCGGATATTGTGCGATGCCTTGCACATCCGCCAGAAGCGACTGCTCCGTGCCGTCCACCTTCATCCGCCAGACCTGGTTATAGCCGTTTCGCTTTGAAACAAAAGCCACCCATCCGCCGTCGCCCGAAACCTTCGGGTCGAAATCGTCCGTATCGGAGGACGTGAGCTGAAGCGCGTTCTTACCGTCGGCATCCGAGATCCATATGTGGACACGGTCATTCTCATTTGCGTCGTAAATGATCCGTCCGTCTGCCGTCCATGCAACATTCTGGTATGCTCCCGGTTCGCGTGATAGCGGCTTTGCACCGCTAAGCGAATCGGCCTCTCCGACCCAAACACGATTCTCTTCCGAACGCTGCGCCGCTACGATGTTGCGTCCCTCACGATCGACGCTTACGCCTACATACGACGTCAGATCGTTTGTGATGCGCGTCAGTGCTCCGTTCGAAATAGAAACATAAAAGAGCTGTCGCCGATTTGAGGCAGGGTCGTTCGCGTTCAATAGCAGGCCGCCATTTTGCAGCACCGCAATCTCGCCGATCCGTTCGCGCTGCCGAACGATCTCCCGCGGGGCCGTTCCGTCGACATTTGCTGTCAGAAGCGACCACCATTCAACTTCGTCGATAAGCTCGCGCTTAACGAAATAGATGGATCGGCCATCGGCAGAAAAGCGGGGCTCTCGGACTATGGATTCTCCAGTCACTGTAACGAGCGCTTGTTCATTACCGCCGCTACTTGAGTCGGCCGACATCAGCTTCGTCTCAGCAGTGTTGACCGAGATGTTGGGATCGGCGTCACCATACCGCACGAACAACACTCTGGAACCATCCGGCGACAGATTGCCAAGGTGGTTCACTTTGTCGACGATCTTTCTTGGCTGGCCACCCAGAGTCGGAACTTTGTACATTGTTCCATGAGTCGCCGAGCGTGCTGCCGTAATGTAATAGACCGATTCGCCGTCGTTGCTGAACAGCGGGCAATCCCAATACTGCAGGGGCTGGGGAGCGACGATCTGGATCGCATTAGAGTCGCTTATTCGTCTGAGCCAGAGAGCGCGATCGCCGTTGTCTTCGTAGGTGACGTAAACGATAGATCGGCCGTCAGGGGCGATAGAGGCATATGCGACGTTATTCGATTGCGACAGCTTGCGGATCGACATTCCTTCCGGCCGAAACGGAGGATCGGCCGCGGAGCGGGAAAAGAAATACCAGCCGCTTACCGCGACGGTAAGGATCAGCACAACGGCTGCCACCCGCCATAGCCTTGAAGGCGACGCTGCCTCGCGATAGAAACGCCGTGCGAAGCTGTCCATCGAGACGCCTGCACTTACAGCACTTTTCGCGTCTCTTAGGATCGAACGGACGTCCTTCATGGATTGAAATCGCTTTTGCGGTGATTTTTCTAAACACCGCATCACCATTTTGGACAGCAGTTCGGGAACGTCGGGCCTCAGTTTGGAGATTTCTTCCGGCTGCGCATAGATCACGGCCTGAACGATCGCTCCCTGGTTTTCTCCGCGAAATGGCCGCTTCCCGGTCAATGCTTCATACATCACGACACCGAAACTGAAGATGTCGCTGCGTGCGTCCAACTTGCTACCTTCGGCTTGTTCCGGCGACATGTAAGACGGCGTGCCGATGATCTGGCCGGGAGCGGTGATGTGCGTCCTCGAAAGCGATCTGGAATTGCCATGGTTTTCGATCTGAGCCAGACCGAAATCGAGGATCTTTGGCGTACCGTCCTCGGAAACCATAATGTTTCCCGGCTTCACGTCCCGATGGATTATTCCTCTTCGATGAGCTTGAGCAAGGGCGTCGGCAAGCGGTTCGAACCATTCAAGAAACCTGTTGACCTCAAGTCCGTTGTCGGGGGTGATCTGATCGAGGGTGCTGCCCGAAACTAACTCCATCGTGATGAATGATTGTTCGCTAACCTCCTCAACGGAGTAAACAGTCGCGACATTCGGATGATTGAGAGTTGCGGCGGCGCGGGCCTCGTTGCGAAATCGTTTGAGGAAGCTGGGGTCTTTGTCGTAGAACGACGAAAGCATTTTGACCGCGACGTTACGGTCAAGTTTGGTATCTACTGCGTGGAAGACCTCGCCCATTCCGCCGGAGCCGATCTTCGATATGACGCGATAATGGCCGATCATATCGTTAGCCGACGGGCTGTTGGAGTGGAGAAGATCTTTCGCGAGGTTGCCGGCGATCGGATCTGAAATGAAATTTTCAGCCTGGCCGCGCGCCGAGAGCAACGATTCGACTTCGCGTCGAAGCGCGGCATCGCCTTCGCACGCGACATCTAAAAATTCCGACAATTTCTCGGGCTGGACGTCGCAGGCGGCGTGATATATCTCACCGACCAACTCCCATTCGTGCGGGGTCATACTGCTTTCAGCTCGCGGAATAACCACGCGCGCGCCAAATTCCAATCGCGCCTTATCGTACGTACAGAAACCTTCAAAGTTTCGGCTATCTCTTCTTCGGTCAGGCCGCCGAAGTATTTAAGTTCAACGATCTGTCCATGACGCGGATTCAGCTGGGAAAGACGTTCGAGGGCTTCATCCAATGCGATAAGGTCGGCATTCTTTTGCGGAGCGGCCTTCACATCATCGGCAAGCGACACCTGAATACGCTCGCCGCCGCGCTTTGCGCTGTTCTTCCGGCGCGCGACATCTACAAGGACGCGTCGCATCAATTGAGCTGAAATAGCAAAAAAATGCGAGCGGTCCTGCCAGTTTACACGGCTCGAATCCACTAACCGCATAAAAGCCTCGTTCACCAGTGCGGTGGTTTGGAGCGTATGGCCCTCGCGCTGGCCGCGCATAAAGTTTCTTGCGATCTTTTTAAGCTCGCGAAGGACCAGCGGCATTAATTCGTCGAGGGCGCGGGGCTCCCCTTTACGCCAGGCGAGCAGAAGCTGAGTGATCTGTGCAGAATTGCCTTCCATTTCGGGGGCGAAAAAATGGTGTTTGAACGCTCAGATTCTAGCACAGGCCTAACTTGGCTAAAAATATTTTCACGGCCATGTCCTGTTTCAAGCCGCGGCCGCGTCTTGTCCGAGCGAAGGGCACTGGAGGAATCTCCGAGTTTAATTCCATGCTGCGTAGGGTGCAGCGCTAATTCATAACGATACAGGAGCAATCATCATGTTAGGAGCAAATACAATCAACGAAATAAACAATCCAGCGCGGTTACCCGAATATGACTATCGGGATACGATCGAGGCCGCCGAAAGGGTGAACTGGCGTATAGAGGACATTATCGGCGGTGACAAAAGACTCGATTTTACGAAACGGTTTATGCCGGAGTCTTTGGCTCGCGTCGAGCAATTAACCTTTCTTAATGACGAAGAAAAGCGCGTCCTGAATCAGATCAAGGGAAATACGTATTTAAACATTTTCGTAATTGTAGAAGAGTTCATCGTGCCGTTCGTCCTGGATCACGTGCGTCCTTCGCTAAACGACGACGATTACCGTGTCCGAGCGTTTCTTCAGTTCGTCGGCGAGGAAGTCAAGCATATTCAACTCTTCAAGATCTTCGCCGAAGAGTTTCGCGCGAACTTTGTCTCTGAATGCAAGATCATCGGACCCGCGGCCGATATCGGCAAAGCGATCCTGGGCCACGAACCGCTCAGCGTCGCGTTGGCGATCTTGATGATCGAATGGATGACGTTGGGACACTACATCGATAGCGTGAAGGACGACGGCGATATGGACCCATTGTTCAAGAGCATGTTGAAAAACCACTGGCTCGAAGAATCTCAACACGCAAAGCTCGACACCCGGATGGTCGAATCACTTGGTGAGGGCATGACCGAAGCGGCGATCGAACGAGCGCTCGACGGATTCCTTGATATCGGTGGATTTCTCGATACCGGCCTGAGGCAGCAGACGCTTTTCGACCTGGAGGCGTTTGAGTTGGCAACCGGCAGAACTCTGAAGGACGACGAACGCGAGGTCTTCATTAGTACGCAGCATCAAGCGAATCGCTGGACCTACATCGGAAGCGGAATGGTCAATCCGAAATTCCTTATGTGCCTGGAACAACTGAGCCCGACACAGAAAGATCGGATAGAAGCTATCGCGCCGACGTTTTGCTGATCGAGCAAAACGCACCTGCGGGCCGGTTGACTAAGGCACAACGGCCGGCCCGCTAATAAGGACAATTTGAAAAAACGGGAAGTGAAAATGACAACGAACATGAAAAGAAAACTTACTGTTGCCGGGGTCCTATTGATCGGCATTGCCGGATTTTTGGTATCAGCAGCCAAGGCGAAATCGATATTCGTAGATGACAAAACGCCGGAATTGACTGGCGAATGTGCAAGGCTCGGCGTGGACGATGGTAACAAACTCGCATTTCGTTCATACGCGACCGGAACGCAGATCTACCGGTGGAACGGCGCCGCGTGGATCTTTGTAGCACCTGACGCGAAGTTGTTCGTGAATGAAATGTACCGCGGCCAGATCGGCAAGCATTACGTTGGTCCAACGTGGGAGAGCAACAGCGGAAGCAAAATTGTCGCTGCGAAGATCGATGAATGTACGCCGGACACTGCCGCGATTCCATGGCTGAAGCTTCAAAAGGTCGTTACGGAGGGGCCTGGGATCTTCGAGAGCGTCACATTTATTCAACGGCTGAATACAACGGGCGGCCTGAAACCGACGGTGCCTGGTTCTTTCGTGAGCGAAGAAAAGGCGGTTCCATACACGGCTGAGTATTACTTTTATCGCGCCAATTAGAATTTGAATTTACGCGCTCGATCATTAGGAGAGATCATGAAAAACAATTTATTAACGATCATATTTTTTGCAGCCGCTATTACGTGCGGAATTGGGAGCGTAGATGCTCAGATAACGATAAGACTCCCGAACATAAAGAAAACGATCAAGCCGGTTGTGCAGACCGATGCGACAACTACGACCGTTGAGAACACGACGAACACCACCACCAGCCGCACAACAGGAAATAGCTCGACCAATTGGTGGGTCGATTACCAGATCGGCGAGATCAACAAATACAAAGAGCGACTCGACAACTGGAACCCGGCAAACCAGGTCTTTCCAAACCCGAACTCGAACGACGACTACATCGGCCTCGCACTTTCCAAAAAAGACCGAGCAACTTGGTTGCAGGACAAGAAGGTCGCACCGGACGCACGACTTGATGCAATTCTCGACGAGCTCAAGGCGTCGCTATACAAGCGGCTTCCCGAGTACACGATCAATGCAAAGTCGTTCATTAACCGTAACGCTGACGAGGAAAAACTCATGCTCGCGGAAATGTCCGATGTGCCCGGCATGAAAGTGTTCAAGATCGGCTTCAATCAGGCCAACTGGGTTATCGATAAAAACGATATGGGGATCCCAAAGGCCCGTTACAAACACGGATTGATCTATGGACGCAATCCGGCGAGTGAAGATCCATTCTGCCGCGTTTGGTACATCAACGTTGTGCAGGAATACGCGGGCGGCGGCACGTACGGAGCGACCGAAGCACGTTACATCCAAAAAGAACTTATCGCTTGCCCTACGGGGCAGTGAACGTTCAAAGACAAGGAGCGTAAGTCATGGGAACTGTTTCGGAAACCACAAGACAAAGACTTGTCGCGCAAGGCTTCGAACTAAACGACGACGAGATCAATATGTTCAATTACTGGCTTCGAATTGCACCGGCGACGTGCATGCTGTGGGTCGCTACCAGTCTGGTTCTGGGATCGCCCCTAATGATGGCTGTACTTATACCTGTTGCTTTGCTTTGTTTTGCACTTGCCAGGCATCCGTTCGATGCGATCTACAATTACGGGCTTCGCTATTTCGTCGGGGGCGAAAAGTTGCCGGAATACGGCGCACCGCGTCGATTCATGTGCCTGATGGCTTCCGTGATAGTCGCCGCGATCGCGGTCTCATTTGCTTTCGACTTTTTCACGATCGGATACGTCTTAGGTTCGTCGATGGTCGCGATGTTGTTGCTAAACGTGATCACCGGCAAATGCGGTCCATGTACGATCTACAATCGGGTCGTCGGGCCTGTTTATCAGAAAGCGTAATTGTTTTCGAACGCGCTTATTCGAGCAAGGGAAGTAAAAAGGACGTGAAGGCTCGGCCCTCACGTCCTTTCTGATTTTCGACGCACCAATTATCAGGTCTTTCTCAATTCGGTAAGCACCTGTTTGGCTACCGCTTTCAATGTATCGAAAACGCCCGTGCCATCTTTTGCAACGGCTTCAAAAACAGGCTCACCTTTTTTCTGCAATTCGTGAGTCAGGTCGTGCATCGGGATCACGTTCGGCAGATCGCGTTTGTTTAGCTGCAGGACATATGGAAGTTGATTTAGGTCGTATCCTTGTGTTTGGAGATTATCTTCAAGGTTATAGAGCGATTCTACGTTTGCGTCCATTCGCTCTTCCTGGCTGTCGGCGACAAAGACCACACCGTCCACGCCTTTCAAGATCAGCTTCCGCGAAGCGTCGTAATAAACCTGTCCGGGAACAGTGTAGAGATGGAATCGCGTCTTAAAGCCGCGAACAGTGCCCAGTTCGAGCGGCATAAAGTCGAAAAACAAAGTACGGTCGGTCTCGGTCGCAAGGCTGATCAGCTTGCCCTTTGCCTGCGGGGCCGTCGAATCGAAAATATGCTGGAGATTCGTCGTCTTACCGCAGAGTCCCGGACCGTAGTAAACGATCTTGCAGTTGATCTCTCGAGATGCGTAATTAATGAAAGTCATTTCTTTAATGTCACTAGCTAAACAAGCTGTCAATATCTTCGTCGGTAATATCGGCGAACGCGGGCTTTGCTGATGCGGCAATTAACTGTGATTCCCGGATCATTTCGTCTAGGATCGCTGCAATGTCGAAGCTCGCGCGCTTTGCCCTGAGTTTGACCAGCCCTAACGTGGAGCGGCCATCAAAAACCACAACCAATAGACTCCGGCCGATCACGCTGATAAAAATACTTTCGTTCTCCCCCTCGTGAACGACGGCCGGAAAAACATTTTCGCCGATCAGCCTCGCCATGCTTGTGGTTGCTGCGACATTGCCGGCGGCAAGCGACGAGAAGCTGGTCGTGTCCATGTCCCCTATGTCGCCGTTGAATGCGATCGTTTGCCCGTCGCGATCGACCAAAAATACAACGCGTGCGGCGCATTCAACACGCACCCGTTCCAGTACGGAGCGTATCTTTAAAAACTGTTGTTCCTGGAGGATAAACGGCGATTGCGACATCAGGAGTTTCCCGTAAATTATACTGAAGCAATTGGATGGCGGCGCAGTGGGCCGATCGTTGAAAGGAACGGCCCGAACGGACCGCACCTTTAAAATTAGCACATCGAGAATCGCCGCGACAAGCGTTTTTTGTTGCAAGTCTTTTGGGTATCCGCTAGATTCCAAACAGTGAAGAGCGGCTTAAACATCGTTGCAATTGGCGGCGGCACCGGATTAGCGACGTTTCTTTCCGGGCTGAAGCAATTTGTTGGTCGCGGAAACGGCGACGAACATATAGCGAATCTTTCAGCGATAGTCGCCGTTTCCGACGACGGCGGCAGCTCCGGCCGCCTCCGTGACGAGTTTCAAATGCCTCCGCCGGGTGACATAAGAAATTGCATGGTCGCCCTGAGTGAAGATTCCTCTTTACTATCCAGATTATTCCAGCATCGTTTTTCGGGCGACGGCGATCTGAGCGGTCACAGCTTCGGTAATCTGTTTCTTGCGGCGCTGTCCGAGGTAACGGGGGACTTTGCCGAGGCAGTGAAGCTTTCATCCGAGATCCTTGCAAGTAAGGGGCATATTTATCCGGCAACTGACTCTGATGTGCGGATCGCTGCGGAGCTCGAAGATGGCTCGATCGTGAAAGGGGAAACAAAGGTCGGCAAAGTGGGAAACCGCATAAAACGTCTTTTCCTGGAACCCGAAAATTGTTCGCCAATGCCAGATGCGCTCAAGGCGATCGAAGGTGCCGATATGATAACTGTCGGGCCCGGCTCGCTTTATACAAGTCTACTGCCGCCGCTGCTTGTTAATGGAGTATCGGAGGCTATCGAAAAATCGAAAGCCACCAAGATGTTCATCTGTAATCTGATGACGCAGCCTGGTGAAACAGACGGCCTCACGGCTCGTCGGCACTTAGAAATTCTTCGTGAATACGCTCCGCAACTGAATTTCGACTTTCTCATAGTCAACAGTCAACAGATCAGCGAGCGGCAAGCGACGCTCTACGCGGACGAAGGTGCCGAACAGATCGGCGTGCACGGTTCGCTAGCCGGCGAAACTATAGAAGGTGCAGCCGTAATCCGGGCAGAATTATTGGCCGGCGATGAAATGGTGCGGCATGATCCCGGGCGGCTCGCCCTCGAGGTCATAAACTGCGTGCGATAAAGCCTTTCCTGCGACCAATAATCAGCATTTCGAATTCGTCCAACGTAAGTGGAATATGGCAAAATTCCACTAATGAACTCGAACGACGAGGCTGAAAAGCCCCTCAACGTCTTGATATTGGCGGCCGGATTAGGCACGCGGATGAAGTCGGATCTTGCGAAGGTCCTGCATCGCCTGGACGGACGTCCTCTTATCGAGCACGTTTTCAGGACGGCTCTTTCCCTAAATCCAAAAAAAGTATTCATTGTAGTTGGTCATCAGGCGGATGATGTAAGAGCAGCTCTGCCTGGATCAACTCACGATGCACGAATTGAATTCGTTGTACAAAAAGAGCAACTTGGGACGGGCGACGCAGTAAACGCGGCTCGCGATCGATTAGCCGACGTCGATTCGAATATATTAGTGCTTTCCGGCGATGTTCCGCTGATTAAGATCGAAACCCTGCGCGAGCTGATCGCCGTTCATCTGCTCGAGAACGCAGCCTGCACGGTTTTGACCGTGAAACTCAGCGACCCTTTCGGTTACGGACGTGTTATTCGAGGCGATGGCGGCCTTGATCGGATCGTCGAGCAAAAAGACGCAACGGATGCCGAACGTAAGGTCGCCGAGATCAACTCAGGTATCTACTGTTTTGACAGCGGCAAACTTTTCGATGCACTAAGCAACGTAAAAACGAATAATGCTCAGGGCGAGTACTATTTAACTGACGTGCCAAGACTTTTGCTTGATAACGATGAGACGGTCGCGTTGTTTTTGCACGATCAAACCTTCGAAGTCGAAGGCGTCAACGACCGGAAACAACTTGCGTCGATCGAGAAAATGATAAACGAAGAAACGATCGAAAAACTGATGAAGGAAAGCGGCGTGACGTTCATCGACCCCCGAAATGCGTACATTTCCTCGACCGCTGCGATCGGCCGCGATACCGTCATTTATCCGAATGTAACGATCGAAGGCAATACTGTTGTCGGCATTAATTGTGTTATTCGTTCCGGTACGCGGCTTTCGAATGCAATGATCGGCGATGGCGTCGAGATCCGCGACAATTGCCTGATCATCGATTCTGATGTCGGCGACCGCTGCTCTGTCGGGCCGATGGCGCATCTTCGCGGCCACGCTGTTATGGTCGAAGGCGCAAAAGTCGGCAATTTTGTCGAGATGAAGAAAACGCGGCTTGGGAAGAATTCAAAAGCCGCGCATCTTACGTATCTCGGCGACGCCACCGTTGGCGAAGACGCCAACATCGGCGCCGGAGTTGTAACGTGCAACTACGACGGCAAAAACAAGCACGAAACGCATATCGGCGATCGAGTCAAGATAGGTTCGGATACGATGCTCGTCGCACCCGTAACCGTTGGTGACGGGGCCACCACAGGCGCAGGCAGCGTAGTCACCAAGGACGTAGAACCAGGCGAGACCGTGGTCGGCGTTCCGGCGAAAACACTGAGGGCGCTCGCGAAAAAGGATTGATAACGAGATCTAACGGAGCGGTCCATTGCCACTGTCCAAACGAGCGAGAATAGAGGTCTATCTCCCAACAAAAAATGATGAACGGTACCAGCGGCTTCGTCGAGCATTCGAGGTCGAATTTCTGAAAAAGTTCGGCGGATGCACCGTTATTCGCGGCGCCAAGGGTTTATATCTCAATTCAGGTGGCGAGCAAGAGATCGACAACATTGACGTTGTCTATGCTGACACGACTCTCGAATTAGAAGAGAATATTACAGAGCTTTCTCGATACACGGATGAGTTAAAGGGCGCGGTGCTCGCAGCGACGAACGAGGAGTCGGTTTTGCTGGTTGTCCACGAAATATATCATTCGGTTTAATTGTTTTTATGTGTGGAATTGTTGGATACGTTGGAAATAAACAAGTAGTGCCGTTGATCATCGACGGACTTCGGAAGCTGGAGTATCGCGGTTACGATTCGGCGGGAATTGCGGTCATAGATGAAGCTCATCACCTCGAATTGCGGCGTGCCGAAGGAAAGCTGCGAAATCTTGAAGAATGCATTCGCCTGAAACCGCTCGATGGTACGTACGGCGTCGGCCACACACGTTGGGCGACCCACGGACGTCCGACCGAGGAAAACGCGCATCCGCATCGCGACCAATCCGGGAAGATCGTCGTGGTTCACAACGGCATCATCGAAAACTATTTGCAGCTAAAGGAACGACTAGCTGCCGAAGGCCACGATTTCAAGACCGAGACCGACACTGAGGTTGTCGCTCATCTCATAGGGCATTACAAAGATACTGAAAACCTTTCGCTCGAACATGCCGTGCGCAAAGCGGTAAAGGAACTCCGGGGCATTTTCGCAATGTCGATAATTTCTGTCGACGAGCCCGACCTGATCGTCTCGGTTCGCGAAGGCCCGCCGGTCGTTATCGGTTTGGGGGACGGGGAATTTTTTGTCGCATCCGACGTTCCGCCGATCCTCGCGCATACACGCGACGTGTTCTTTCTCGGCGACCGCGAACTCGCGGTGCTTACAAAAGACAGCGTTCGCGTGACGGATTTCGACGGCAACGTGGTCGAGCCCCAACGGCAGAGGATCACGTGGGACCCGATCATGGCTGAAAAGGGCGGCTTCAAGCACTTCATGCTCAAGGAAATTTATGAGCAGCCGCGTGCTGTACGCGATACGGTCCAAGGCCGTTTTTCCCTCGATACCGGCAAGGTCTATCTCGAAGAGATGGATATTTCCGAAGACGAATTTCGTTCCTTTACATCGATCAAGATCGCGGCCTGCGGTACATCGTGGCATGCCGGGCTCGCCGGCAAGTACATGCTCGAACGGCTCGCACGTGTGCCGGTCGAGGTCGATTACGCCTCGGAATTTCGCTATCGCGATCCGGTACTGACCGAAAACGACCTGCTCGTCGTGATATCGCAATCCGGCGAAACCGCCGACACGATCGCCGCGATGCGCGAAGCGAAACAACAGGGCTGCAAGGTCCTCGCGATCTGCAACGTCCAGGGTTCGATGATCACACGCGAGGCCGACGGCACGATTTTGACGCACGCCGGGCCCGAGATCGGTGTCGCCTCGACCAAGGCATTTACCGCCCAAATGACGGCGCTTTATCTGTTTGCGATGTATCTCGCCGACTTGCGCGAGACCGTTTCGCCGGATGAAGCGAAAAAACTTGCGCAGGACCTGGCCGGGCTTCCGCTAAAGATCGAGCAGCTTTTGAACAACGCCGACGCGATCGACGATCTTTCAAAGGAATATTTTCGCGTTCAGGACTTCCTGTATCTCGGCCGGGGAATAAACTTTCCTGTGGCTTTGGAGGGTGCTCTAAAACTCAAGGAGATCAGCTACATTCATGCCGAAGGCTATCCTGCCGGCGAAATGAAACACGGGCCGAACGCCCTGATCGACGAAAAGCTGCCGGTCGTCATTGTAAACACCCGCGAAAAGGGAAATGAAGGCAGCGAGCTTCGGTACGAAAAAACGCATTCGAACATTGTTGAGGTCAAGGCCCGGGACGGCATAATTATCAGCATCCTGACCGAAGGCGATGATATGAGCTCGAAGGTGTCGAATCACGTCATCGAGATCCCGGCAACTTCAGACCTTCTCGGCCCGATCGTTTCTGTCGTGCCGCTGCAGTTGCTGGCATACAATATCGCAGTCCGCCGCGGCTGCGATGTCGATCAGCCGCGAAATCTTGCAAAGTCTGTGACTGTTGAATAACGCTCTTACTGCTTCTCGTAGCATTCGGCGGTGTCCGGGCCGGTGTTCAGGCAGAGCGTCGTCGCGTTGTTGTTCGGGTTGGGCCGGATAGACCAGGCGACCGATTCGCGATGAGCCTTGATAGCGGTGCGTTGTTTCGCACCCACGCAGGGGTCTTCCGTAAGTTTGCTGCCGCTCACGGTCTGCAAAACCATTTTCCCAGCGACCAGCGAGACGGTCCCTTTTTCCTCAGAGCCGTCCATTCGACAGCAGGTTCCGCTGCAATGATTGTGAACCTTTACCATGGTGAACGCGCCTTTCTGGGTTATTTCAAGGGCGCCGCTGTCCGTGTATGAAACGCCGACCGCGCTGCCGCTGTTTGGATCGACCCTCGCTCCTAGTGCGTCCTGCCGTTTCCAAGTGCCGACCAGGTCAGGGAAGGTCCGTACGCGCGTTTCAGCACCTCGTCCGGGGTGCGCGATATCAAACGCTTCGACCAGAACACCTGAAACCGGATCACCGGTGTCGGCGGCATCACGACGAAGTCCCTCGACGATCGTCGCCTGGCTCGATGTTCGAAGTTCGTTGAGCTGATCGGGCGAATCATAATACTTCAGATTATCCAGGCTCGATTTGATCCCGGCCTGATCGTTGCCGTTCCAGTATTTGATAAGCCCGGTTTGAAAACGTCCTTTCTGTTCGGCGCTGAGTTTGATCTCGAGAAGCCGGCTATAGACAATTTCGAGCTTGTCCGCCATGGACTGTGTGAGCGCAGGGTTACCTGGCGCAAGCGTTCTGCCTTGCCCGAACGCGCTGCCGAATCCCGACAGCAAGAGGGTCGCTAAACAGATGAATCTGGTCATGTTTTGTGGCTCCTTTAACACTTTTCGTGTTGGCGCATCGGTACGTGCGCTCTTATCAAAGCAAAACGAAGTACTGCATGGAAATAAAATCAGGGCGGTAAAACTAGGACGAAGTCTACACTCTTTATCGTTCGGATCCCGAAATTATTTTGCCTCGCGAAAATGCATCGAAACCGGCGTTTCGCAAAGTGTGTATGTGGCCGTTATAATCGCCTGAGAAAATTAGGTCCCATTGTTATTTGTGAAAGCGATCGTTATTCAAGAATACGGCGAGCCTGAGGTGATGAAAGTCGAAGTAGTCGACACGCCTCAGCCCACAGGCACGCAGGTGCTTGTAAAGATCGAAGCGGCCGGCGTAAATCCCGTCGACACCTATCTGCGCTCTGGGATTCATGCCCACGCACCTAAATTGCCGTATACGCCCGGCAAAGACGGAGCGGGAACGGTGGAGGCTGTCGGCGATCGTGTTTCGAAATTCGTTGTCGGGGATCGAGTGTATTCCGCTGGCTCCATCTCGGGCACGTACGCGGAATTTGCGTTGTGCGACGAGAGCCACTTAGGAACGCTGCCCGACAACGTAACTTTCGAACAGGGGGCCGGCGTCTGGACGCCATATGCGACGAGCTATCGGGCGTTGTTTCAAAAAGCAGCGGCAAAACAGGGCGAAACCGTTTTGATCCACGGAGCTTCGGGCGGTGTCGGCGTCGCTGCAGTTCAGTGGGCAAAGAACGCTGGTTTGAAAGTTATCGGGACGGCAAGCTCTGACGAAGGGAAGCAGCTTGTAAAAGATCAAGGTACCGACGCGGTT
>QHXS01000173.1 GCA_003223975.1 Acidobacteriota bacterium | reverse complement strand
GATGAAAGGCTACGACGATCCTGCGACCAAAGCTGTATCCACCTGGATGCAGTCAGCTTCGCACAAACAAAACATCCTAAACAGCGTTTATGACCAGTCAGCGATCGGGTTTGCGATCGCTTCCGACGGTACGGTCTTTTTCGCGCAAGTATTTCTCTCTCGGTAATTTCGATCACCGACTATCTATGCTTTAGGGCGTGTCGATTAACGGCACGCCCTTTTACTTTGTCGTTCGCCCTCACTATCCTCTAAACGATGTCGTTCACGCTGCCATCATTTGCAAAGATCAATCTGCATCTCGAAGTGCTCGGAAAGAGAGACGATGGTTTTCATGAGTTACTTACCGTGTTTCAGACGGTTTCGCTGTGCGACGAGCTGACGTTTGAAACAGGGGTCGATGAGATCGAATTAGTTTCTGACGATCCGAAACTGCCGGCGAATGACAAGAATTTGATAATTAGTGCCGCAAACGAGCTTAAGAGCAGGTTTGACGTTAAATTAGGCGCTCGAATCGGCTTGGTGAAGCGAATCCCGATGGGCGGCGGGCTCGGCGGCGGATCGTCCAATGCGGCTGTCACTTTGATCGGCTTGTCGCAACTTTGGAGGCTGAATGCTTCACTAAATCAGCTGGGATCGATAGCTGAAAAGCTTGGTTCCGATGTTCCGTTCTTTCTGCACGGCGGAACTGCAATAGGCTCGGGCCGGGGCGAAATTATTCATCCCATGGCCGATTTTCCGGACAAATACTTGATAATTGTCACACCAAGTGTTCACGTTTCGACATCGCGAGCCTTTGAAGAGCTTCACGCCCCAAACTTGACAAAAGAGGGTGCGAATCGTATTCTCAACGTTTCCTGTGCGGCTGAAATTCTGCCCGGGGAATTGAAAAGCGATTTTGAAAAGACGGTCTTTGCTGCATTTCCCGAGATCGGGAATGCGAAAACAAGGCTTCTTGATCTCGGTGCCAGACGGGCACTTATGAGCGGGAGCGGAGCGAGCGTCTTTGGAATTTTTGACAACGAAGAGACACGGCAAACAGCATTGAAAGCCCTTGGTCAAGAGACCGACTGGCGACGTTTTGCCGTAGCGGCTGTTTCGCGAAATGAATATCGCGAGAAGTTGGAGATTGGTAATTAACCATTTCGAACGCTTTGCGTTCCGCAAGCAAGATGCTTGCCGCTCCAGTCTGGCCGTTTCCGATAGTTTCTGAAAATTACGTCTTGGGGCGTAGCCAAGTGGTAAGGCACCGGTCTTTGGATCCGGCATTCGTAGGTTCGAGTCCTCCCGCCCCAGCCACTTCTTTCAGTTATCGGAACGGCAGCTTGAATCGATCAAGCGGCCGTTTTTGTTTTTGCGATTTTGCAGACGCCCAACCGTAAGGGAGGGCTAAACGGGGGCCCTTATTTACGTGCGGGCAACTGACACGAATGAGTGTAAGCGGCAACATAAAGGTATTCGCGGGCAATGCCCATCCGCAACTCGCCGACGAGATTTGCGGACACCTTTCCTGCGATCTGAGTAAGGCGGTGACCGATAGGTTTTCGGACGGCGAATTCAATTTTTCGATCGGCGAAAACGTTCGTGGTTCCGATGTGTTTATTGTGCAGCCGACGTGCCCGCCGACTGACGCCCATTTGATGGAGCTTTTGATAATGATCGACACGTGCGTTCGCGCTTCAGCGGAACGGGTTACAGCGGTCATTCCTTATTTTGGATATGCGCGTTCCGATAAGAAGGATCGCCCGCGGGTCCCGATAGCAGCAAAGCTTGTAGCAAATCTTTTGACCAAAGCGGGCGCTCAGCGGATCTTGACGATGGACCTGCACGCAGCGCAGATCCAGGGTTTTTTTGACATTCCGGTTGATCACCTTTATGCGGCCCCGATCGTGGTCGAATATTTCAAAAACAACCCCATCGAGAACCTGATAGTGGTAGCTCCGGACACCGGCGGTGCTGAGCGTGCGCGTGCATACGCGAAAAGACTGAACGCCGGCCTTGCTCTGTGCGACAAACGCCGCGAGCGGGCCAACGAGGCCGAAGTGATGAACATCGTAGGGGATGTTGCGGGTAAAAACTGCTTGATCGTCGATGATTTGTGTGATACCGGCGGGACCATTTGCAAGGTTGCAAAGGCACTGCACGAAGCTGGCGCAAATGAAGTTTACGCGTGCTTTACCCACGCCGTGCTTTCCGGCAAAGCAGTCGAAAACATAACGGGTTCGCATTTGAAGAAGGTGATCGTGACGAACACGATACCGGTGCAGCAAAACGGAGGACCGCTTCTAGAAGGCGGCAAGATCGTGATCTTAAGTGTCGGGAAATTATTGTCGTCGGCGATCAAATCGATCCATGACGAGACAAGCGTTTCATCGCTTTTTATTTAGTTCAAGGTTCAAAGTTCAAGGTTCAATGTCGCTTGAACTTACTTTGAACTCGGAACTTTGAACATTGAACTTGGTGAATTATGGCTGAAAAATTTGTAGTTAAAGCTGAAAAAAAGGATGTTGGCGGTAAAAACGTCAGCCGTCGCCTTCGTGCAGAGGGCAAGGTTCCGGTTGTGGTTTATGGCGGCGGAACGGAAAGCGTTGCTGCGGTTGCGGAGTTAAAAGAACTCGCTGCGATCCTCCGGACGGACGCTGGCGTAAACACCGTGTTCTCGCTCGATATCGCCGGCGATGTGAACGACGTCATTTTCCAGGACCGGCAGATCGATCCGATCAGGGGCCGGCTTATTCATGCAGATCTTCGACGCTTTGCAAAGGGCGAAAAGATCGAAATGACGGTACCGATCCATCTGACCGGTGAGCCGGAAGCTTTGAAGGAAGAAGGCGCCGTGCTGTCGCAGGCGATGCGTGAGATCAGGGTTTTGTGCGAGCCGGCAAAAACGCCGGAGTTCATCGACCTCGACGTTTCTCATCTCGAAGGCGGTCATGCACTGCACGTTTCCGACCTTAAGGTAGGCGAAGGTGTCGAGATCGTCGAGCCACCAGATACCGTTGTTGCCTCGATCGTGATCGTCAAGGAAGCTCCGCTTGAACCGCAGGTTGCTGAAGAAGGTGCAGAGCCGGCAGTTGAGGGTGCCGAAGGCGAGACCCCGGCCGGTGAAGGCGAAGGCGGCGAGTAAGTTTGAGCGACTGGCTTATTGTCGGACTTGGAAATCCAGGAGCCTCGTATGAAAAGACGCGGCACAATCTTGGGTTCATGCTTGTCGACGAACTTGCCCATGACGCTCAGTCGCAGGTCAAGCGGGACGAATGCCGCAGCCTCGTAGGGCGCGCGGTGATTGAAAGCTCGATGGTCGAGCTTGCGAAGCCGCAAACGTTCATGAATTTGAGCGGCGAAGCGGTTAGCTGCCTGATAAAAAAGGACGGCCGGAGCATCGAGAGGTTGATCGTTATCTCCGATGACCTTGCTTTACCGCTCGGTTCGATTCGGTTGCGACCGAAGGGAACACACGGCGGCCACAACGGCCTCAGGTCGATCATCGATTGCTTGGGTACGAACGAGTTCATCCGGCTACGGATCGGCATCATGCCGGAGCATCCGATAGCGAACGCGAAGAGTTTCGTGCTTGAAAATTTTGGGAAAAGTGAGCAGGAAACGGTTGAAAAAGTATTGAAGAACAGTGCCGAAGCTGCAAAGACCGTCATTAAAGATGGCATCGACGCGGCGATGGCAAAATGGAATTAAACATATGGCAAACAGAACGTATGAAGTGATGTATATCATCGATCCGGAAACTTCCGCCGACAAGATCACGAAACTTAACGAAGCGGTCGGCAAGTTGATCGAAAAGGAAGGCGGCACCGTGGTTCGGATGGACGACGTTGGGCGAAGGAATTTGGCTTATCCGATAAACAAGAAAACCGAAGGTTATTACGTGCTCTTCGAGATCAATGGTTCGGGCCAGGAGATCTTAGAACTTGAGCGCCGCATGCGCGTCAACGACATGATCATCCGTTATATGACGGTTCGTGTTGACGAAGATCGAAAGAAAGCGGACAAAATGAGGGCCAAGCGCGAAAAACGCGCAGAGCGACGCTCTACATTCCGTAAAACTGAGGACGCACCAGTGGAAACGGCAGAGGCGGAAGCCTAAACGAGAGGTAATTATGGCAGAGAAAGAAAATGAAATGCCGATGGAGGCAGTGTTAGGCGGCGGCGGTGAAGAAGAGTTTGGCGACAAGATGCCGCGTCGTTATCAGCGTCGGAGGCCGCGTCAAGTGGTGCCTGAGTATGTCGATTGGAAAGATGTGGAGTATCTTCGACAGTTCATTCCGGAGCGCGGAAAGATAATGCCGCGCCGAATTTCGGGTATATCGGCAAAGGACCAGCGGCGGATCGCGACCGCGATCAAACGTGCACGTGCGATGGCAATGCTCCCGTTCGTATCGGATAACTAGTCGCCGTCACTTCGACGGCCCACTTTAAGAGGTTTGAAATGGCATCAACAACAGTTTTATTGAGAGAAGATATCGACACGCTCGGCGGCAGAGGCGAGGTCGTAAAAGTACGTGCCGGCTATGCCCGCAACTACTTGCTGCCGCAGGGTTTAGCGACGCTTGCGACAAAAGGGAACGTAAGGCAGATCGAGCTGGAACGCGAAGCGCTTTTGAAAAAGGCCGCAGTCGAACGCGCGACTGCCGAAGCGCAAAAAGATCAGATGGGAGTCATCGAACTTGCATTTGTACGAAAAGCCGGCGAAGGCGGAACACTGTTTGGTTCGGTTACTTCGATGGATATTGCAGAAGCCCTGCAGGCAAAAGGCTACGAGATCGATCGACGCAAGATCGCCCTACGCGACGCTATCAAGGAAACGGGCGAATACAAGGTCAAGGTTCGCCTGCATCGTGACGTGGTACTCGAGGTTCCGGTCACGGTCACTGCAGAAGGGGGCGGGGAAGCTGCCGCGGAGGAGAAAGCTGCCAAGAAAGGTCGGAAGGCCAAAGCGGAAACCTCCGATGTAGATGCGAAACTTGGGGATGCCGAGGGGGACGCGTACACCGAGCCCGCAACGGAAGAAACGCCCGCTGAATAGTTTTCCACAAGAGGAAAACTCGCTAACTTATTTAACTGCATTCGTTTCGTCGAATGCATTTTTTTGCGCCCGGCTTTACCGAAAAACCTCATCAGAAATATTCATTTTGAGTGTTGTAAGCCTCAATCGAGGACGCTATCATTAATCGCCAACCTACTCAGCTTTTTTGGCGATTCCGAGTATTCATCACAATAATGGCAGCATTTCCTGAACAACGTCGCGAGCAGTTTCTTGAGCGTCCGTTACCGTCTAGCGAAGAGAGCGAGCGTGCGATTCTCGGCGCCATACTGCTTGATAATCAGTTGATCGCACAGGCGGTCGAGCACCTGAAGGTTGAAGATTTTTACTCGCCACTTCATCGCCGCATTTTTGGCGCGATGATATCGCTTTTCGAATCCTCGAAGAAGATCGACCCGATATTGATCGGCGAAGAACTAAAACGTGATGGGGCGATCGAATCCATCGGCGGCGTCGCTGCGATCACTAATCTTCGCGGTAAGTCGGTGATGCGAAGCCTGATCCGCACGTGTAATGAGATCACGAGCGAGGCTCTCGAAGAAGATAAAGACCCGACGACAGTCCTTGATCAGGCCGAGCAGGCGATATTTGAATTGACCGAGCTTGAAGAGCGAAAGGGATTTGAAAAGATACAGCCGATCGCGGACCAGGTCTTTATCAAGATCAAGGACTACGCGACCAATCACGCCCATGCGTTGACAGGTCTCGCGACCGGATTTCGCGATCTGGACCAGCTAACATCGGGCCTGCAGCAAGGCGACCTTATCATCGTTGCTGCCCGGCCTTCGATGGGAAAGACCGCGCTTTGCCTTAATATCGCGCAGCGTGCCGCCGTTAACGAACGGGCAGTTGTCGCCGTATTTTCCCTCGAAATGTCGAAGGAACAGCTCGTCATCCGCATGCTCAGCTCGCAGGCTTCGGTCGATGCACGAAAATTGCGAACCGGCTTGCTTTCGAACAACGATTGGACACGGCTTGCCGAATCGATCGGGACCCTCGCTGACACACGATTATTTATTGACGACACCGCGGGAATATCCGTGCTCGAGATGCGCGCGAAATTGCGGCGCTTGTTTGCGGAAGAAAAGCGGGTTGATCTTGTGATGGTCGATTACCTGCAGCTCATGGGCAGCTCTTCGCGGCGAAGCGAAAACAGGCAACAGGAGGTTTCGCAGATCTCGCGCGATTTGAAGGCGTTAGCAAAAGAATTCAAAGTTCCGGTCATGGCGCTTTCGCAGCTGTCGCGAGCGCCCGAAGCTAGAAACCCGCCTAAGCCGATGATGTCAGACCTTCGTGAGTCGGGCTCGATCGAACAAGACGCAGATGTCGTGGCATTTATTTATAGACAGGATTATTACGCGAAAAACATTGACGATCTGCCGGAAGACCAGCGAAACATCGCTGAGATCATCGTCGCGAAACAACGCAACGGCCCGACCGATACGATCAAGCTCGCGTTCCTGAAACAATTTACGCGGTTCGAAGACGCGTTTATTCCCTGAGAGTGGACGCCTTCAGGCGTTCAATGAGGAAATATGAATACAGCAACACCTGAAAAAGACCTTCGTTATCCTGTCGGCAAATTCTCGGCCGATGCATATTCCGACCGTGCTGAAAACTTGAAAACGATTGTGGCCTTGCCTGAAAGGCTTCGCGCGTCAGTCGCGATGCTAAACGAAGAACAACTTGATACGCCTTATCGTGAAGGCGGTTGGACGCTGAGGCAAACCGTTCATCACATCGCAGACAGCCATATCAATTCGCTTTGCCGTTTTAAGCTCGCGTTGACCGAAGACGACGTCCCGACTATCGTTCCGTATTACGAAGATCGATGGGCCGAACTGGCCGACAGCAAGCTGCCGGTCGAGACATCACTCGCAATAATCGACGGTATACACGGCCGGTGGGCAGCTTTGGTCGATTCGATGTCGGACGCGGATTTCGCTCGCGAATTCAAGCACCCTGAAACAGGGAACTGGACGCTCGAAAAGGTTCTCGGCTTGTACGCTTGGCATTCGCTGCATCATACGGCACATATCACTTCGACCCGAGAACGTAACGGCTGGTAGAAATCCGTGCCCGCGAAAATCGCGAAATGGCGCTAAAGTCTGTTTTGGATATTATTTAGTGTTTCTTTCGAGTATTTCGCGGGCAAACATTTGCTATGGCCGGAGATCGGCTAATTTCACTTGACGTTTTTCGCGGCATTACGATTGCCGCGATGATCCTGGTCAACAATCCCGGCACATCGCCAGTTTATTGGCCGCTCGACCATGCCGAATGGAACGGTCTTACGCCGACGGACTGGATCTTCCCGTTTTTCCTATTCATCGTCGGCGTCGCGATCCCGATTTCCCTAGGCAAACCCACAGACGGAAACCCGAGCGATAGCGAGGGTTTCCAGGCTGAACCGCGACAGACATGGAGCGGGCAGGCCTCATCTCTTTACAAGAGAATTCTTATCCGTTCCGTTTCGATCTTTCTTCTCGGCCTCGCAATCTCCGTCATTCCGTTTTTCCAATTCACGACATCCGACGCTCCGGATGCGCTGAAAATGCTCATATGGTTGCTGTTTGCTGCTGCCTTATTTTTCCTGTTGCTCAGAAATTATCTGGTCGCAGGGATTCTTGCCATAGTCGGAATTGTTGGGATCATTGGGCTCAACCTCGGCGGTTACAACATCGTCCCGTACAATTTCGGCACGATGCGAATTTTTGGGGTGCTGCAGCGCATCGCGGTTTGTTACCTCGCCGCCTCTTTAATTTTCCTGCACACTAATTGGAAGCAGCAACTAGGTATCGCCGTCGCCTTGCTGCTTGGTTATTGGCTGTTGATGACATTAATTCCTGTGCCGGGATGCGAAATTA
>QHXS01000172.1 GCA_003223975.1 Acidobacteriota bacterium | reverse complement strand
GAGTTAACCTTTGTCTTCGACCCGGATTGCAGCGAGATCTCGTAAATGTCCGTTATGTCGGAGATCGGTGTAGACGACCGCGAATCTTTCCGCTCCGCAAGGTAGGCGTTTTTTCCTGCCACGTCGATACCGAGAAACCTGAACCGCGCTGTGGATTCAAAAACGGTTTGAAAAGCCGAATTCGACAGGTCGACTCTTACCAGTCGACTCTTGCCTTGAGCGTCGGGCGCGGCCTTCGGAACGTCCGAAACGTAAATTATCGACTTGCCGTCCGGCGCCCAAACCGGACAGCAAACCACATCAGCTTCCGCATTCGCAGTTACGGCGAGATTTGTAGAGCCATCGGCGGATACACGCCATATATTCGACCGCCCATCGACATTCGCTGTGTAGGCGATCTGTGAACCGTCCGGTGACCAGCTGATATGTCCGGAACCTATCTTCAGATAAGGCGTGGCCAAATAACCGGGAGGACTGATGGGTCCGTCGGCCACTTTCTGCGCGTCGCCGCCAGCAGCGCGTACACGCCAGATCGAGATCCCCGCATCGCTTCGCCGGAAAAATGCGGCCCACTGCCCGTCCGGCGACCAAACCGGCGCAAAACCTTCTTGCGATGCGACTATCGATGCCGGCGACCCGGTTTGTGCGCGAATAATTATCGATCCCCGATAAGGCCGGTCGGCTTGGTTCACCGATTGATAGATAACGTTTTTGCCGTCGGGTGAAATGTCCGGCCAGAACTCTGCGGCCACTTCGCTCACAATGGCCGTTTGTTTTCCGTCGGAAATATTTACCGACCACAGATCGGACGTTTCACTAACAGATCCGTAAAGTATCTTTGATCCATCGCTCGAAACATCCTGTACAAAAAAGTCGAGATTGCCGTTGGACAATTGGACCGGTGTGCTGAAACCAACTCCAGACCGAAACAACTGATATGCGCCGTCAACCGAATTGCTATATGTCACAGACTTTCCGTCCGGATCCCAGGCGATCTGGTCGATCTGTTCACTTGACGATGCGATTTCCGTCGCTGCTTCGGTACTCAGGGATTTCACATAGATCTTCCATGGTCCGTTTTCGCGGATCGAATACGCGATCGAAGTTTCATCGGGTGATATTTCGATCGTTCGCGGTTTCAGACCGGCTGATTCGAAATTCGTAATTCGCGACCTTTCGCCGACTCCTTCGTCCACAGCATAGAGTTCACCGCCGTCCTGAAAGTAGATCTTCTTCGTTTTGGGCCAGAATACCGGGCGTGCCTGCGAGCTAACGCCGCTCGCGATCTGGACTTGTTCACCTCCAGCGAACGAAGTACGCCAAATCCCGTTACTACCCCCTCGGCTGGAAAAAAATGCGATCTCCTGGTTGTTTGAAGACCAAACGGGATATTGATTGTAGAATCCGTTCTTTGTTACCTGAATCGGATCTCCGCCGGTGACGGGTTTTGCCCAAATTTCAGTCGCCCCGCTCTTTGTTGCAGCGAATGCGATCATTCGCGAATCCGGCGAAAACGAAGCGGCCGCGACCAGTTCGCCGGTCGTCCCGCTCCAATTCGTTATCGGCACCATCCGCATTGCCCCGCTGGTCGCGAGCGGTTGTGCTTGGTTCCCGCGAGACGAGATCCACCATGCAACCATCGCCGCGACCGGAATTCCGAGCAAAACCAGCAGCAACAGATTTCGTTTGATCGGGCTCGCTGCTAAAACACTTCGGATCGTATTTGGCCGGGTGCTCCTTACGTCATCGCCCTGTGTCGTCTGAGCGGCTTGCGGACTCTTTGCCAAATCGGAATCCAAGGCTCGCAGGTCCCGAAGAAGATCTTCGGTGGATGCGTATCGTTCTTCTTTGTCTTTTCGCAGTGCTTTTTCGACGATCCGCACCAGCGAGGGCGGCGGTTCCTCGAGAAATTCATGTAGCGAACGTGGCTCCTTACTGATCAGAGCTGCAATAACATCCACCATGTTGTTACCGGGAAATGGCTGATTTCCCGTAACCATCTCAAAAAGAATGACGCCAAAGCTAAAAATATCGGTCCGCGAATCGAGCCGTTTCCCTCGTGCCTGTTCCGGAGACATATATTGCGGCGTTCCAAGTATCAATCCCGGCGACGTCGCAGCACCCTCGAGAGTTCGTGCTTCGCCGCTTATCGGATCGAAAAGTGAGCCTCCGGTCTCTTTTGCAAGTCCAAAATCGAGGACCTTCACACTTCCGTCGCGGCGGATCATCACGTTGTCCGGTTTTATATCCCGGTGAACAATCCCTGCGTTGTGCGACGCCGCGAGAGCCGACGCTATTTGGATCGAGAGCCGAACAGCCTCTGCGATCGGAAGCTTCCCTTTCGCGATCCGCGAGCCAAGTGTTTCGCCATCGACAAATTCGCTAACGATGAACTGGACGCCCTCAGTCTCACCGATATCGTGAATCGTAAGTATGTTCGGGTGATTTAGCGCGGATGCAGCTCGTGCTTCGCGGTTGAAGCGACGCATTCGGTCGGGCTCACGACGGAATTCGCTGTTCAGGAATTTTATCGCGACATTCCGCCCTAGACGTTCGTCGGCCGCAAGGAACACTTCCGACATTCCTCCACGCCCGATCATTTTGATCAGTCTGTAATGACGTGGAAGCGCCTTCTCGTAATCGTTTGCGAGGATCTCTGTCTTATTACCGCCTGCTGTGTCACGCACCGTCGAATCGTTGGTAACAAGTGGCTTTCCGTCCTCCAACGTCTCGTGATCGAACTCAGCCGTGCGATCCTCGGGCGAAATGCCGATAGCGACATCTTCAATACGCGTGATGCGTTTGTCCGGTAACTGACTCATATTCCTATCTGTCGGGTGACAGCGGAATTATGCCACGGAAATCCAATTTTTCGAACAATAATTCAAACAGCGGGCTTCAGAATAGCTAAGGGAATGCCGATCCGTCGATCATAGCTCGCCCGATGTCCGCGGCTTTCGAACCGGTTCGAACAGATCATCGGTAGATTTCCAAGTGCCTGGATCGGCAGGACGGAAGTAGTCAGCAGATGGCAGAGCTCCGCCGGAACCTGGAATGGAACCTTTGACTGGCGGATGGGATCGTCCGGGCCGGTGATTCTCGAAGATCCGCGCGTAGGCGATCCTCAATCCACCGGCAATGAACGCCATCCACATTGCGATCCATGCGATGGCTTCCAGAGGTGTAGTGCTTGGGGCGCTTTCCACCAGCCGGTCGTTTGGCGGCAGGATCACTCCGGCGAACATCCAAACTGGGATCAGCATTAGCCCGATCGAAACAATCGAAACGCCTTGCGAGATGCCTTTTTGCGATCTCCACTTCTTGTTCGGTTTACGCAGGTCTCCTGCTCCGCTTTCAACGAACTCGCTCAAACCGAATAGGTCCAGCCCGCAGCGCTTGCAAAACTGAGTCGCGTCATTCGCTTTCTGCTCAGAACAATTTGGACAAAACATAAAACCTCGCTGGTATTCCAAACGATTCTGATAGCCAAAAGTTCAACTGTTGATGAAAGTCAATCAAAGGATAGAACGGATCCAGCCGCCATCGACGGCGATCGAGCTACCGGTGATGTAGCTAGCGCGTTCAGATACAAGAAATGCTGCGAGTGCGGCAAATTCTTTCGGATTGCCGAGCCGCTTCATCGGTATCTCAGATTCCCATCTCGCACGGACCGCTGCAGTATCGACGCCTTCACGTTCCGCGAGCGTTTGTGCCAAATCCTGGACACGTTCAGTTGCTGTGTAACCGGGCATTATGTTGTTTACTGTTACACCGAATTCCGCAACTTCGTTGGACAGCGTCTTGGCAAATCCGGTTATTGCTCCGCGGATGCTATTTGAAAGCATCAGGTTTTCGACCGGCTGTTTTGCGGCGATCGAGGTGATATTCAATATCCGGCCCCAACGCCGCTCTTTCATTCCGGGCAGCACAAGCCGTGTCAGATCGAGGACGCTCGTGAGCAAACCGCGAGTTGCGTCATCCCAATTTTCGCGGCTTAGAGTTTCAAATTTCCCCGTTGGCGGACCACCGGTATTCGTGATCAAAATGTCGATCTGACCAAATCGTCCAACGCCCTCGCTAACAATTCGTTCGATATCTGCCAAGACAGAAAGGTCGCCGGCAACTCCCAGAACATCAGTACCAGTCCGTCCGCGAATGGCGTCACACGTTGCATTTAACGTCTTCTCGCCACGAGCACAGAGCACGAGCGACGCGCCTTCCACAGCCAATTCTTCAGCGACCGCGCGCCCAAGCCCCTGACTTGCCGCCGCAACCAACGCAACTTTTCCGCTCAATCCCAAATCCATCGTTCGTGCTTTTTTTCGTGTTTGTTCGTGTGATTTCGTGGTTAAACCAAAAGCTCAAAACTGGAACCACCAAATTACACGAAACGACACGAAACTAATAAGCTTCACTTCTGCCTAAAATAATCGTCAGTTTTATCCAGCCAGTCCTGCCGCGGCGGGCTAAAGATATCGACGTCGAGCGTATCCTCGAGTGCTTCGGCCTTGTGCGGGACATTGGACGGGATCACCAGCACTTCACCCGCACGGACCGTCAATTCTTCCTCGCCGTTCTCGCCGATCCAGAAATGCAGTGCGCCTTCCAGGATATACGTGAGCTGTTCGTTCTCGTGCGAATGCTTCGGCACGATGCAGCCCTTCTCCAGATACACATGTGCCAGCATCATCCGATCCGCCGTGATAAGGCGCCGCTCGAGCGATTCCGTCACCCGCTCTCTCGGCATATCTTCCCAACGGTAATGTTGTGTTTGCGTCATAATTTTTTGAAGTAATTATGCGTATTAAGACGCAGCAATGCTAGTCACAGGTTTAGCCCGAACCTAGCAAAAGCGCATTATTGTTTTAGTGAGATCGGTCGACCTTTTGGGATGATCAATGAATCTGATCTAGTGGGCCAGACCATTTCCATTACCGGCGTACGCACTTTCGAGAGTGGAAATTAGTGTTTCGGTCATTCTGGTCTTAACGACGTAGCCTGCGGCACCCGCTTTGTCGGCGGCGCTCGTGTATGTTTCGTCGTCGTAGGCGGAAATGATCACGACCTTCACTTCCGAACCCTGCTTTTTAAGTTCATCCGCTACTTGAATGCCTGTTTTGTGCGGCATTGAAATATCCAAAAGCGCGACGTCGGGCTTTAAGTGTTCGATCATTTCCTGCGCGGTTTTTCCATCCTCAGCGGTGCCGACAATATCGAAATGCGGTTCCAACATTCCCACTATCGTATCAAGCATCGGCTTGAAGTCGTCTGCGACAAACACACGAATACTTTTGCCATTTGAGCTGGCTTTCGATTTACTACCGTTCCCCTCGGCTGAATTGTTTCCAATATCGTTCATTTATCTAGACGGGGGCCTATGATTTTTTACCACAACTTTATGGAACGTGTCTGTATGCTGTATCACATTAGGACAGGCTCGATCGCGTTCATAAATTGCAATCTGAATTAGACGCGCGAAAGACCGATGCTTTTGCCTGAAGTTTTAACCCATCGAGGCAACCGGAATGTGAACCTCGATTTCCGTACCGCCTCCAACGACCGATATAACTTTTACCTCACCGTTCACCGCTCGGACGCGTTCGTCGATGCTGATCAACCCGAGGGCTTCTTTCACCTTCGCAGCCAATGGGTCGAAACCATTTCCGTCGTCCGAAATCGACAGTCGAACATGGCCGTCCTCCAATTTGATGCCGACTCGTGCCGAAGTAGCTTCGCTATGCTTGACGACATTCCTCAATGACTCTTGCGCAACCCTGTACAAACATAGCGAGATATCCTGAGGATCCTGCGGAAGGTCGCGCGGCAGGTTGTCGGCTTCGAAATCGATTCGCAGCGGATGTGCGGCCGAAAGTTCGCGACAAAAACCGCCCAATGCCGCTTCAAGCCCGAGCTGGGTCAGCTTTGCCGGGTGAAGCTCATGCGAGATCCGATGAACGTCAGTTGCCAGACGCTCGACCTCATTAACGAATCGATCGAGCTGATCCTTTACATGTGCCAGGTCTTTCGGGTTACTGCTTAGCGTCGCCAGCTGAACGGAAAGCAACGCGATGCTCTGGCTGAGGTCGTCGTGCAGCTCGCGTGCCAATCGGGCGCGCTCTTTTTCCTGCGCGTTCATCAGCTTGCGGCTTAGGTCGTGGATGGCCTCCTCAGCCATTTTCAATTTTGTGATGTCAACAAGGGCACCGCGAACGATCCGTGAACCGTTATCCGTTTCGAGTTTCCCACGCGAATGGATCCATCGAATATTGCCGTCCCTCAGCAATACTCGATATTC
>QHXS01000171.1 GCA_003223975.1 Acidobacteriota bacterium | reverse complement strand
AGGCGCTCGACCATTTACAAAGAAGATCGCCAATATGGCACTTTCAAGATCCAGCATTTCCGTGAACGAGACCTCTATTGACTGGTCAACAGAGGCCGAAAGATGCGTTCGAAAATTCCTTAGATACTTCAAGCAAGGTTTCGCAGACCCGAAATACTTTGATTGGGAACGAGGCTACAAACTCGAGGCCCATCGGCAATTTCACGAAGCGCTTAACCGCGACGACTTTGCAGATCTGCTTAAGTCTAAGAAATATTTGGAAATAGCGGCCTTCGCAACTCGCATTGAATCTAAAACGAATTTGCTGTTTTCGTTCGAGAAGATGGCATTTCGCGACGCTGTTCGCGAGGTTGCCGGCGCGACGGCCTTTGCTCATGGGCTATTTGATCTGATCCACGGCGACGGTGAAGAGTCGACGAAATTTGAGAAATGGTGCGAAACTGTCGAATCACTGCCGAGAAGGCAGACACGGGTTCTGACGCATCCCATCGTCACAGTTTTTCCGTTCATCGCTGACCCCAAGCGACACATTTTCCTCAAACCGAACGTAACTCGGCGTGCGGCCGACGCCTATGGATACGACTTTCACTATGAAAGCCGCCCTTCTTGGAAAGTATATTCGAGCCTGCTGGGTTTTGCGCGGCAGCTTAAAAGAGACCTTCGTTCATTGAAACCCAAGGATATGATCGATTTCCAATCGTTCATCTGGGTCCAGGGTTCAGAAGAGTATTCGTAACGTTGACCAAGGTTCATTCGGATTACATAATCTCTATTATCGGACGCGACAGATTCGTGCTGGAGGTTGGGTCTTGGCCGGTACATAGGTTCCCCGCCTTACAAAACCCAATAAAACAGGCTGCTACCGGCAAATAGGCTTTGATCTGGGTCTCACTAGCGGACCGTCCGCTTTGACACGGCTTTTTCAAAGCGATACTATTACCGTTTTGATATTTTTGTATAGATTCGTCCTTTATTACCTTCTAAGGAGAAATTTAAGAAATTGAGTAACGGAAATTTTCTATTCACGTCGGAGTCTGTAACCGAGGGTCATCCAGATAAAATTGCAGATAATATCTCAGATGCTATCCTGGATGCCATTTTATCGCAGGATCCCACGGCTCGTGTAGCGTGCGAAACCCTTGTCACAACAGGACTAGCGGTCGTCGCCGGTGAGATCACGACCACCGCGACGGTCAATTACAAGCAGATCATTCGCGACACTATCCACGAGATCGGGTATAACGACGCTTCGTTTGGCTACGATTCGGATACTTGTTCGGTTATCGATGCGATCGGAACTCAGTCGCCGGATATCGCGCAGGGCGTGGATACCGGCGGTGCCGGTGATCAGGGGTTGATGTTCGGGTATGCTTGCAATGAAACGCCCGAGCTGATGCCGATGCCGATCCAGATGGCGCACAACCTGACCCGCAAATTGAGCGAAGTGCGCCGTGATGGCACGATCCCCTACCTACGTCCAGACGGCAAATCGCAGGTTTCGATCGAATATCGCGACGGCAAGCCTTTTCGTGTCGAAGCCGTCGTTGTCTCCACACAGACTGCAGACGTAGATATCGAAACGATCCGCAAGGACGTTCTCGAAAAGGTGATCAAACCCGTTATCGACCCGAATCTCCTCGACGAAAACACGAAATATCACATCAATCCGACCGGTCGTTTCGTAGTCGGCGGGCCGATGGGCGATGCCGGCGTTACGGGCCGAAAGATCATCGTCGACACTTATGGCGGCTACGCTCCGCACGGCGGCGGTGCTTTTTCCGGCAAAGATCCGACCAAGGTCGATCGCTCGGCGGCATATATGGCTCGCTATATTGCGAAGAATATTGTCGCTGCCGGTTTGGCTGAGAAGTGTACGGTCCAGCTCGCATATGCGATCGGCGTCGCTGAGCCCGTTTCGGTTTATATCGACACGCACGGCACCGGTAAAGTCGACGAAGACAAGCTGGCCGCGGCAGTTCGCAAGCATTTTGCACTGACGCCGAAAGGCATCATCGAGATGCTCGATCTTCGCCGTCCGATCTTTAAGGCGACTGCACGGTTCGGGCACTTCGGCCGCACGAACGACGAATTCACATGGGAAAAGACCGATAAGGCCGATGCCCTCCTCGGGGCCCTAAGCGACGCAGCTACCGTTTAGCAGTGGTCGGTTGTCAGTGATCAGTGGTCAGTTTTGACCCGCATTTGAATCGCTGAACCGCCGACTTTGAACTTTCTGACCACTGGCCACTGGCCACTGACCACTAACTTTATGGCAACCGAACAACCTTCAATTCAATACGACATCAAGGACATTAATCTGGCTCCGCAGGGTAAGCAGCGGATCGAGTGGGCGGACCGGGAAATGCCGGTTTTGCGGCTTATTCGCGAGCGTTTCGAGAAAGAAAAGCCGTTGGCGGGCGTTAAACTCGTCGCGTGTGCGCATATCACCACCGAAACGGCGAATCTGGCCCGCACGCTGCAGGCCGGCGGTGCAGAATCGCTGCTGATCGCGTCGAACCCGCTTTCGACACAGGACGACGTCGCCGCTTCCCTTGTAGCCGACTGGGGAATCCCGGTGATGGCGATAAAGGGTGAGTCCATAGAGACTTACGTGTCGCACGTTAAAGCTGCACTTGAAACAAACCCCAACCTGATCATCGACGATGGATCCGATGTCGTCGCCACGATGCTCAAGGAAAAGCCCGAGCTTATCCAAAACCTCATCGGGACGACGGAAGAGACCACGACCGGGATCGTTCGCCTGAAAGCGATGGTTAACGCCGGTGTGCTCACCTTCCCTTCCATCGCGGTAAATGACGCTCAAACGAAGCATTTCTTTGATAATCGCTACGGCACCGGCCAATCTACGCTCGATGGCATCATCCGCGCGACCAATATTTTGCTCGCCGGTAAGACGATCGTCGTGGTCGGTTACGGCTGGTGCGGCAAAGGCGTCGCGATGCGTGCCCGCGGTATGGGCGCGAATGTGGTTGTTTGCGAGATCGACCCGATCAAGGCGATCGAGGCCGTTATGGACGGCATGCGGGTGCTTCCGATGAAGGACGCCGCGAAGATCGGCGATTTCTTTATCACCGTAACCGGCAACCGCCATGTTATTGATAAAGAACACTTTGAGGTGATGAAGGACGGAGCGATCGTCTGCAACAGCGGCCACTTCGACCTGGAATTGAATCTCGATGCCCTTCGCGAAATGTCGGAACCGGCAGTGAAACGCCGCCCGTTCGTCGAAGAATATATCGGCAAAGACGGTGGACGCAGCGTGATCGTGCTCGGCGAAGGCCGCCTGATCAACCTCGCCGCCGCCGAAGGCCACCCGGCATCCGTGATGGATATGTCGTTCGCCAACCAGGCGCTTTCGGCCGAATATCTCGTAAAAGAAAAAGGCAAACTCCCCGCCGGCGTCCACGTCCTGCCAAAGGAAGTTGACCAGGAAATAGCAGGCCTGAAACTCCGAGCAATGGGCGTCTCGATCGACAATCTCACGCCCGAAATGCTCGAGTACATGAACAGCTGGGAATCAGGCACTTAATCAATTCACAATGCAAAATGCACAGTGCACAATGGCCCGGGTTTCCGGGCCTTCTTGTTTTTCTTAATTGTGCATCGTGAAGCTGCATGTGACGTTTTGATCCTCGATCTCAGGACCGCAAGGGTCTCGCCGCGGGCGCATTCGCAATGCCGCAAGAAGTGAACGGTGAACAGTGAACAGTGAAGTTGGAAGCCTGTTCTCGTATGTGTCATGTCGTTTCGTGGTTACCCTTTTTCTCAACCACGAAATAACACGAAATTACACGAAAATACACGAAGCGTTTATTCTTAGAGGATGGCAAAGCAGGCGGCGGGGTTGTTGGTTTATAGGACAGGCGAAGAGCTTGAGGTGTTTTTGGTGCATCCGGGCGGGCCGTTCTATTCGAAGAAGGACGACGGGGTTTGGTCGATACCGAAGGGGTTGTTCGAAGCGGACGAGGATCCGCTAACTGCAGCCCGACGCGAGTTTGAGGAAGAGACCGGACAAAAGATCGCCGGCGACTTTTTCAAGCTGAAGCCGATCACCCAAAAAGGCGGAAAGATCGTTTTCGCCTGGGCGGTGGAAGCGGAGGTCGATGCCGAGAATATCGTCAGCAACACGTTCGAGATGGAATGGCCGCCGAAGAGCGGCAAGATGCGTGAATTCCCAGAGGTCGACCGAGGCGCATGGTTTGATGTGGACACAGCAAAGCGGAAGATAAATCCGGCACAGGCGGCATTGGTGGATGAGTTAATTTCACGCGTTTGATCTGGTTCGTGTTGTTGGGTGTAATTTCGTGGTTAAAGAAAAACCGGAACCACAAAACTGCACAAAATTTAATTAAAGTAATGTCTTAACTGTTGGGTCCCAGACTCCTAATCCAATAGGTTAAGTCTCAAACTGGCCTTCGGTTCGCTCTCGCCAGGTTATTTTGGCGATTCACAACTCCAGATCTCATGCGTTTCGGGTTAATATCCAGGACCTACCTTCGCAACAGAATTTGCCTTGATTTAAAACCCGAATTGAACGAAGATTTGCACATATGAAATTTCTCTTTTCTCTCGCACTCACAGCTATTTGCGCGTTTGCGGTTCAGGCACAGATCCAGACGATCCAGATGCCTACAAAATCGATCCCGGTTGCGACCAGCGCGGCGCGGGCCGAATTCATGAACGCCAAGTACTGGTCGAAGATCGGAACGCAAGAGGACAAAGATATTGGCTTCGTCCTGTTCTCAAGAAACCTGCTGCCAAACCCGGAAGGCCAGATCGAGCTATGGGTAAAAGTACTTCCAAACGATACAGCAAAGTTTAATCGACATTACAATCTTTCATCCGAAGCGGCATTTGTACTGCAATATGCAACGGTCGATTGTGCAAGGAATTCTCTAATGCTTGATCGAACGGCCGTTTACGATGCGAGCTTTAATCGCCTGGGCGACGGCACGTCGGCGTTAAATCCAAAGTCCTCACGCGACCGTGTCAAACAAGGCTCGATCGGTTCGGAGATCTTCCAGGCGGTTTGCGTGAAACTCGCGGCTTAGTTTCCACAACACGGACATTTCAAAGCCGGCTCATCGGCACGCATTTTCTCGTATTCCGCATCTGCGGCAGCGCGTATCGGTTCGCGTTCGGTCGAATCGAAGTAATCGTTAATTGCGTTCACCACGTCCAATTTCTCAAGATTGGGAAGCTGGAGAAATCCGTGAAATATGAATGCAGCCTTTGAATTCATTACGTCCTCACTCTTGAAAGCAGGTAAATTCCGAACATCGTGAAGATCATGACCGGCGCCCAAACCGCTATCGCAGCCGGCAATGTCCCGACCAGGCCGAGCTGCTCGAAGACAGACATCGTAATGACGAATGCCAGCCATAAGGCGACGCCATAAGCTGTCGAAACCACCCTTCCCTTTCGCTCAAGGCCGAGCGCGAACGGTGCCGTAAAGATGGCGATCACAAAAGGTAAAAGCAAAGTACTGTATTTCTTTTCGAGCGCGATCAGCAGTTTTCGTTTTTCGATTTCAGATTCGGTGTCCTGGATCCGGTCCCCGAGGTCGGAAATGCCTAACTGGCTCGGAACC
>QHXS01000091.1 GCA_003223975.1 Acidobacteriota bacterium | reverse complement strand
GTTGCTTGCGGGTCGCGTAAGGCCGCCAGCGAAAAAGGCCTTGCCCGTTTGGAAGGTAAGGAGTATGTTATGCAGGACGGCGACGTCGTCGATTTCCGATTCAATGTGTAATGTGACCCGCGTCACAGTTTCCCGCAGCCACGGCGCTAAGCTAATGAATGGATAGTCAGGTTTTGAGATGATCGGAGCGACGTTCAAAGTAAAATTCCTGGCCGCCTTCATCGTCACCTTCGTAGGCTTGAATGCGGGCGGTGCTCTTTGTATCGGATATTGTCGTGCATTCGTTATCGAGGCGGCGGCGAACCAACATTGCCCGCTCGCGAAGCTCAACGATCATTGCAAAAAAGCAAAGCAGACGACCAGCGAAAGCAATGCGATCAATTCCGTGCGGCCGGCACAATGTTGCCCGATGATCGCAGGGTTCATTGCCGGTCCTGTGGAGCTGAAACAAACTTTTTCTACGCCATCGGTCGCTTTTCCTACGACTGCGGCATATTCCGTTATGCCGCCCTCGATCAGAGCATTTTATCTCTCGCCGATCGTTTCCTACCGCGGGCCGCCAAAGGACGAACGCGTCCTGCACATCACCAACCGAGTTCTCCGGATTTAATGCCGGCTACATAGCAAATGATCACAGCAGACCTATTCGGCTGCCCATGTATCGGCTTATATTTTTAGGAGAAATTCATCATGAAAAAGAAAATATTATTCGCGTTTGCGATCCTTGCAGTTTTGAGCCTGGCGATCGCTGCGTTTGCCTACGGCGGTATCGCTGTTACAAACGTTGGAGACAAGGCATCGTGCTGTAAAAAAGATTCGTGCCCGATGAAGTCAGGCGATCATGCAAAAATGGAAGGCCACGATTGCTGCGGCGATTCTTGCCCGATGAAGAAAAAGGAGGGCGCAGCAACCGGAATAGCGGTTTCCGCGTCTGACGACGGCAAGAGCTGTTGTGATAACTGCGATTGCTGTAAGGCAAAGGAAAAGACCGATACTGCGGCTGTTTAGTAAAACTCCGTTAAGGGTCTTAGTATTGATGGAGCATCAAAATTGGTGCTCCATTTTCATTTTGGCCGGTTAAGAATGCCTTCGCTGATCTGCTTGCAATTGGCGATATTCTGGGCGAGAATTGGTTTCTGTCGCAAAACGGCGCCTTCGTCTATCGGTTAGGACGCGAGGTTCTCAACCTCGAAAGAGGGGTTCAACTCCCCTAGGCGCTACCAACGCCCTAAATCACGATTTATACATTATCGGCAAACCGTCGGGGCCCGCGCACGCATTGCCAGACGGTCATTCATGTCGGCGGCGTCGTCCAGTTTAAAAAATTAAGCCGACCGTTTAAAGCGGCCGGCTTCTTTCGCGCGAAATTATTATTATTGCCGGTACAGCCTAGTTCTGTCCGCCTTTGCGGCCTATATCTGCCATGTGTTCACGGTCTTCGCTAACTGCCTCGCCGCCTTTGCGTGCGGCATCCGAGCGCGAATTACTGCCAGACCTTGAGCTGCCGCCCTGATTGCCTTGTCTGCTGCCCTGACCGCCCTGCGAACCGCCATCGGTAAATTGCCCCTGGCTGTCGCGTTCGCGTTCATTGCCTTGATTACCTTGATTGTTTGCTGCCATTTCAATAACCCCCTTGAAATTAAAATTTTTTTGTGACGGGCCCGTCACATTTTGAGGATATTGGTCGACCGCAGGATTTAATGTAGTCTCAGCGACAATTCTGGAAATTCTTTGCTTATGAGACAACGTTCCATGATTTACCCTTCGAGCGAGTAGAGATTTGTCATTAATGTTTGGTGTCCAACAGACCGCGAATGCAATAACCCCGATACTAGGTCGTGTGGCTGTAAATCCTGTAATACGGCAGCAACGCTTAAAATTCTTATGGATAATATGATCGACTTATCTCTTCCACATGCAATAACCGGTAACGGACATGGCCCGATCTCGCGGTCGGATGTCGTTTGCTTCTCGCATCTCAGATGGAATTTTGTGTACCAACGGCCCCAACACCTTATGTCGCGTTTTGCCAGATCGCGGCGGGTGTTTTTTATCGAGGAGCCGATCCAGATCGAAGGCGAGACCCGGATGGACGTTTCAATGAATACAAATAACGTGATCGTTTGTGTCCCGCTTCTTAGCCCCAGTGACTTTGAGACGCCGGATCACGTAATGCCCGAACTGGTTAGACGGCTGGCAGACGATCAGGTAATTGAGGATCACATCCAATGGTTTTATACCCCAATGATGCTCGGCTGGAGCCAGCATTTGCGGCCGGCAGTGATCGTTTACGACTGTATGGATGAGCTAAGCGCTTTCCGTGGTTCGCCGCCCGAAATGGTTGAACGCGAACGCGAGTTGCTCTCAAGAGCGGATCTCGTATTTACTGGCGGACGCAGCCTCTACGAGGCAAAAAAAGAACGACACAAAGCCGTTTATGCCTTCCCGTCGAGCATTGATGTTGAACACTTCGCCCAAGCGAATGAGATCGAGGAGGGCGTAGCGGAACAGAAAGAAATTTCTCGGCCACGTGTAGGATTTGCCGGCGTTATCGATGAGAGGCTTGACACGTCGCTGCTAGGCGAGGTTGCCGAGCTTCGTCCCGATATCAGCTTTGTGATCGTGGGCCCCGTCGTTAAGATCAGCGAAGACACGCTTCCGCGGCGGGAAAATATCCACTATCTCGGCAAAAAAGCGTATGAGGACCTGCCGGCGCTGATGGCCGGGTGGGACGTCGGCATGATGCCCTTCGCGCTTAACGAATCGACCCGCTTTATTAGCCCAACGAAAACTCCAGAATACCTGGCGGCCGGCCTGCCGGTGGTTTCTACTCCGATCGCCGACGTCGTTCGGCCATACGGCGAACTCGGCCTTGTGCATATCGCCGGAACGGCCGAGGAGTTTGCCGAAGCCATCTCGGAGGCGTTGAATGAAGATCGAAATAGAAGGCAAGCGCGGGTAGGCGAGTTCTTATTACAAACATCGTGGGATAAAACGTTCGAAGCGATGAATGAATTAGTCAATGAGGCAGCTGCTCAGGATCGAAACGGCCCGTCGCGCGACGAGGGCTATGCTGCAGTTTGGCGAGCGGGAGTGGCGGCGGATTGAATTTCGGTTAAGAGCGGCTCATAAACTGGCCGGTTCCCACTATCATCTGAAAATCCCCAAAGGCCATTCGGACAGTGGCGATCGTCATCCCATCCGGGATGGTTAAGAATCGGATAAAGACATATTCCTTGTAGGTCAACGCCCATGGTTATCGCGGTCTCACATTCGGCCCGGATGTATCGATACCATGGCACCCGTTCCATGCCTTCGGCGCCGGTTTCGGACACAATAATAGGTATTCGGTAGCGTTCATAGATCTCCGCAAGTATTAAATGAAATGGCCGATAATCGTCGGCACCAAGCGGGATCATTTCACGGTCCGGGTAATACCACTGATTGTGCGGGTAATAGTTGACGCCGATGACGTCGATATGATCCGCTCGACCGCCCAGCTCAGGCGCCAATCGGCCGGTAAGCATATCAAGTGTTTGATATTGCGACAGACGATAGTGCTCGGCACCTTCGGCATTATCCCCATCTTCGGGCCTTGACTTCACATAGACTGCAGGCTCGGACGATACAAAACGCGCCCCGGGGCAAACATCGAGGATCGCCGCCCTGGCAGCTAGAGCGGCCCTCACGAGCTGGATCTTTAGCTCATCGGCGCGGCCACGCGCATGTGGATAAAACCGGCCCTCATCCCCTGCGATCCACGAAAAGAAAGATATTTCGTTTACCGGTACGACCCACGGAGCACGTCCGGTCTGCGATAGATGAAACCGGCTAAAGCCGGCAGCAAAATCAGCGAAACGGTCGGGAAAATCGGGCGCAAAAATGTTAAGTCCGTCCGGGTATCCATAGTGGAAAAGATCCCAAATTACCTGAACCCCCGCCGATCGGGCGGCATCAAGCTGCGAAGCAACGCTCGTAAAGTCGTACCTTCTCGGAGAACTCTCGATGAGATGCCACCGGAGTCCGTCGCGCGAAGTTTGGATTCCCAATTCGGAGAGCCTTGCGTAATCGCGCAGGGCGAACACATCGTGGCGCGTCGCCGCCACCATATCAATACGTTTGCCGTCGAATCGCCGGTGCGAAGAACATTCAAATCCGGCCATCAAATAGCTCTGGAAAGGGACGGCAGCCATTGCTTCATTCTCTTTCGGTGCCGCAACTGCAGGCGCATCGCTCCAAGGCAATTCGTTCATGATCAATTGCATCTATTTTATTTACTATCAAAACTCGCGGCTGATGATTGTCAGGTAGAGCACCGTCGGCTTTTGTCTGACATGATACATAACGCAACGACGACTAATGAGAGACTTGCTGACCTCGTGAGCCATACGAAACTACTTCTAATTGACCGGATGCCGCTCGCCGCTCGTGCAGTAAATGATTGGCTGAGGGATCACGGACTATTCGTCGTGAACGTATCGAATCTGGACGAAGCGATCGAGGTGCTGACCGACTTTACAACCGGGGCGTGGGTCGATGTCGTTGTGCTGCAGATCTCCATTTCCGAGGCGTCAATTTTGGATGTACGGGACCGGATCCGGTTCTCATGCGAGTGGGAGCGGGTTGAAGTTGTTACATTCTCACGAATGGCCGGAGGCACACCCGAGCAGCTCGAGAAAATCTTTGCTCTGCCGGCCCCGATTCCCGCTTCCGTTAGAATACCCTCCGCCCAACTGCCTAAAAGCGCCTAATTAAGCAATGTCGTCCGCGCGGGCAGTCTATCAAAATCCCGTTTACAACCGCTCATTTCCAGATCCGTTTGTTCTCAAATTTGCGGGCATTTACTACGCATTCTCGACGGGACACAGCTCGGACGGGCGGGTTTTCAGCATGCTACGTTCCGAAGACCTGGTTTCCTGGGAGGAGATGGCGGGAGCAATGGCTCCGCTCGCACAGGATCATCCCTGTTATTGGGCGCCCGAAGTGACCTACTCAAACGGCAAGTTTTATCTGTATTACAGTGTTGGAAACGAAAAGCTTATGGAGATTCGCGTAGCAGTTTCCGATCGGCCCAGCGGAGGTTTTGTCGATGCTGGCATAAAACTGACGAATGAGGAGTTTGCGATCGACGCCCATGTCGCTCGTGATGATGACGGCGTATGGTATATGTTCTACGCCACTGATTTCCTCAACCATACACATATCGGCACCGGGACAGTTGTAGACAGGATGCTTGATCCATACACTCTCGCGGGAGATCCGCGCCCGGTGACGCGGGCGAAATTCGATTGGCAGATCTACGATGCAGCACGTAAGGAAAAAGGTGGCGTGCGTTGGCACACGGTCGAAGGCCCGTTCGTTCTCAAACACAAAGGGCTTTATTACGAAATGTTTAGCGGGGGAAATTGGCAGAATATTAGCTATGGTGTGAGTTACGCGGTATCGAACAAGATCCTCGCGGACGAGGAATGGGAGCAGTTTTCCGACGGGATCCAAACACTCCCTATACTTCGGACAATTGCGGGTGAGGTGGTGGGACCGGGCCATAATTGTGTGGCCGTCGGTCCGAATGGGCGCGATCTGTTTTGCATATACCATTACTGGTCCAACGGCGAACGAGTTCTTGCGATAGACCGTATGGATTATGCAGGTGGAGGTCGCCTTTTTGTTGCCGGTCCAACAACCTCGCCCCAGCCGATTCCGAGCAAATCGTTCTTGGCGCCCCGCCGGGGCCGTTTAAGCACCCCCGAGAGCTTTCTCCTAGAGATAACGTTCCGCAACAGCGGCAGGATCGATTTGGTAGGCGACAACAACCATGTTTTGTTGGTGCTCGACGTTAATGCCGGAGGGTTGGCGGTCAGCCAACCGGATGCAGCGGGCGTGAAATCAGTTACCGCACCACCCGGATTCAGGATCGAGGCGGCTCACACGATCACTCTCGAGATTGACCAACTTCAGATGGCACTTTCTTTCGATGGCAGGCATGTAGCATTTCAAACCATACTCGTAAACTCAGTCACCGCAGTAGATATTGAAGAACACGGGGCTATGGAGGTATTAAGTCTTACCCTTACGCCGGGTTTCGAGGATAGATTCGAGGATAGTATCGACGAGCAGTCTGCTCATGCACGCGGTTGGAAGTGGGCCGAGGATCAAAAACCGACTTTTGGGGAAGGGGGCATTCTGGTCCTAAACAATGCCTCCCTCTGCAGGGAAGCGGCCGCTGCCAGTTTTGAGTTTGCCGTAAATTTCCGGCTCCGCGCTGTTCTCGGAGATGGTCCGGCGCTGGCCTTCAAATGCGGGCGTGAATTCTCATTACTTTTTTCGGACGCTCAGCTATGGTCGGCGGATGGGATCACAGACCTTCCGACGGGTTTCGACCCAGCGACATTTCATCAATTTCGATTCGTTTCTGACGGCCATACCGCAAATATCTGGTTAAATGAAGTGTCGCTGGGTGAAGTAGACGCAGGACCATGCCGCGACCTCGAAATTACGGCAAGGAACGCGGTGGTCGAGCTTGATATGGTTAGATTCACGGTTCGTTAGCGATGAGATCGACGAGTTTGTAGTCCATGAATTCGTGCATATAAAGCGGCTTGCACCCGGAGGTTCTTCTCGGTAAAATCGGTCTCGACTCTCGCCTTTTATTGTGAACTATTCCCAACGGCTGTTTGGCCACAACGCACAACAAGCACGAGATTTTATCTGGGCAGCGGGCATCGAGGACACATTTGTGCCACAGACGCGTCCCGGTCACCGCTCACTCGACGAATATGAGCTGATCGGCCACTACCAGCATTGGCGTGAGGACCTTTCTCTATGCCGCGATCTGGGCCTCGGAGCAGTTCGGTGGGGCGTGCCCTGGTATAAGGTCGAGCCTGAGCGAGGCAAGTTCGACTGGTCGTGGATAGATGAAGTGATCTCCTATTTGGTCGAGGACCTGAAGGTAAACCCGATAATCGATCTCATGCATTACGGCTGCCCTTTTTGGCTGGAAAAGGGCTTTGCCGATAAGGATTATCCTGCGTACGTCGCGCGGTATGCGGCTGCCTTTGCCGAGCGTTACGCTCGCCTCGTCCACTGGTATACCCCTTTGAATGAACCGATCATTACAGCGTTAATGTGCGGGATGCGCGGACTCTGGCCGCCATATCTGAAAGGTGAAAAAGGATATATTCGGCTGATGATGCAGCTCGCCCGCGGCATTCACTCTACAGTTAACGCGATCCGTGAATTCGACAGCGACTCGGTCATGGTCCATGTCGAGGCCACCGGATTGACGCGAACGATCCGTGAAGACCTGGCATCGCTGGCCCGCGAAGAACAACATCGCGGCTACCTCTGTTTGGACATGATCAGCGGACGACTCACGCCCGACCACCTGCTGTTCTCGTGGCTTCTGCGAAACGGCGTTGCTCCTGACGAGCTTCATGAATTGCAGCAAAATAAGATCTCTTTAGATATCGTGGGGATGAATTTTTACCCTCAGTGGTCGACTAAGCAGATCTTCCTGGACAAGCGCGGCCGCATTGCCTTTCGCGAAACCGAGCCCGAGGGCACGGGTTTTTCCGAATTAATTCGCGATTATCACAATCGTTACGGCGCTGCCATTATGATAACTGAGACCAGTGCGGTCGGCTCGACAGATCTACGACTTGCATGGCTTAAATCATCGGTAGCTTCAATAAAATCCTTGCGATCCGAGGGTGTGCCCGTTATCGGCTACACGTGGTACCCATTATTTACGATGATCGACTGGAGATATAGATTCGGCTCTGCTCCGCTTGAGGAGTTTTATCTCGAACTCGGTCTTTATGGCCTAAATCGCGAACGTGCAACACCGAGGTGGGTCGATACCCCTCTCGTCGCTGAATTCAAAAGATATGTGAGCTCATCTTACGAAATGATCGGCGACCTTGCGACCGTACCGGTATAGAGCCAATCCTGGGAAATATTCGACGATCTTTCGATAGCCGCATCACAGCATGTGCGTTTGTTCAGACAACTTTCCTGCCACTGACGCCGTTCCCGTTCGACGAGCGTAAACTCGACTGCGGGACGAAACCGGGCCGTGAAGCAGAAGTTGGCAGTATGGTTGTCGCAGCGGTTCGCGCACTGCGCTCCTCCGCGATCTTCCTGTAAACATTCAGCGCCTGCGCCACTACCTGGTCCATGTTGTAGTACTTGTAGGTCGCAAGCCGGCCAACAAAATGCACGTTTGGCTGAGCATCGGCAAGAGTCTTATAGCGGTTGTACAAGTCGGCGTTCTCCTTGCGCGGAATCGGATAATACGGGTCACCTTCAGCCCTCGGATACTCATAAACAACGCTGGTCTTCTCGTGTTGTTGGCCGGTCAGATACTTGAACTCGGTCACGCGCGTATAAGGCTGGCCATTCGGATAGTTCACAACCGGCGCATTCTGGAAAACCTGGGTGTTATGCGTCTCATGTTTGAACTCCAACGAACGATACGGCAACGGTCCGTAGGTGTAATCGAAGAACGAGTCGATCGGTCCCGAGTAGATCATTTCACGATAAGGAATCTCATCGATGATCTCACGGTAGTCGCAGTTCAGCAGGACCTTTATGTTCGGGCTATCAAGCATTTTTTCGAACATACGTGTATAACCGTATTTCGGCATGGCCTGATAGGTATCGGTGAAATACCGGTCATCGCGATTTATTCGGACCGGTACCCGAGCAGTAACCGAAGCATCAAGCTCAGACGGGTCCAGGCCCCATTGTTTTCGGGTATAGCCCCGGAAGAATTTCTCGTACAACTCCTTTCCGACGGCGTTAACCACAACATCCTCCGAAGTCCGTATATGCTCGCGAGGTTGGCGGGCCTTTTCGAAAAATTCTTCGAGTTCGAACGACGTCAGTGAGAGTCCATAAAGTTTATTAATAGTGTCAAGATTGATGGGGATAGGCACTTGCAGGCCATCGACCGAGGCTAGAACTCGATGGTAATATTCACGCCATTCCGTAAACCGCGATAAATAGTTAAAAACATACTCCGAATTCGTGTGAAAAATATGAGGGCCGTACTTATGTACCAAAAGTCCGTCATCGTTGAAATGATCGTACGCATTACCACCGATATGCGACCTTTTGTCGCAGATCAAAACTTTCTTCCCTAAGCCGTTTGCGAGGCGTTCTGCCAACACACTGCCGGCAAATCCGGCTCCCACAACTAAATAGTCGAACATCGGTAACCCCTTGTCGATTCAAATATACTGACAGCATACAGCGGCCCTAACTTTTCGTGTGTATTGGACGCGACACTCCCTCCTCCGACTCTCGTACAAGGGTTTTACCAATTAAATTCTAAATTATCCGGCAGGTGAAAGCGGCACTTCATAGACCGCTCCGTTGGTGCGGTTGCTACATCGCAATTCGGTAAATCCTTCCTTTGCTGCGGCAATCCCATTCTCGCCATGTGCAAACGCGGTGCAACGCGAGCTGTCGATCACGTTCGAAGCGATCACCAAAACCTCCGCCATCTCGCCTTCGACGCTCAAAGCCGCGTTATCTCCAGCAAGCGATGGATCAGGATGATCGTAAACCGCCGTTTGAAGCGTTTGTATCCATGTCCTTCGCTTCGCGGCATCGACGAATTTTGAAGCGCCTTTAGCAGCGTTTATGGCACTCGTATATTTATCAGTTTCACCGGTTTGCGAGTTCGACAAGGTACCGAAAGGCCGGCGCGTGAAAAACGTGATCACGCAAAGCATCAATACGAGGGCCGCAACAAATCCAAGTTGTCTCATAGCACACTCCGTGTGATCGAATACTCGGATTCTAAACGAAAATACCGGCGTTTGGTGATTAAATTTCTATGCCGGCGGAGTTCACCTGCAGATCAGGTGCTGGATGGAATGCCCCCGGTAGGATTCGAACCTACAGCCAACAGATTATGAGTCTGCTGCTCTAACCGTTGAGCTACAGGGGCATGTATTTCAATCTTATTGGAAAGCTGGTTTGCGGGCAAATCTCAATCAAATAGTGGCGCGAAGATGATAGCATCTTTCACCTTTGCGATCCGTTCGTCGATGCCGGCAAGCTTTTCTGCCGGATACTCACTTCGGAGCCCGTCCAGCGTTTCCTCATTAGACTGCCCATCGAGCAGGCGTTCGAAAATAGCAAGGTCCATGTCATCAAATGGATCAATGCCGAGGGCATTTTGCTTATCGGAGCCCACGACACGTGTCTGCGATAGGTCGAATACCCAATCAAGCACTTTTTCTCTCGGCTCAACGTCAGAAAAGCGCTGGCGGATAAGCGAAAAGATGCGATCTTTTCCATCCACATTCAACAGCAGCGCTAAAAAGAAACGCTGCTCGGGGTCGGTGATCAGCCCGCGGCGCTGCAAGATCACGTTCAAACGATCCATATGGTCGAATGCCGCTTGCAAGGCATCGATCTTTTCGCCATGACGTTTCCGAGCCGTTTCCATATACGAATCAAGACTGGCTTTCGCAGATCCGACACCGAAGAGTTGGTCGATCTGGTTTGCGTTCAAAAGACGTCGAGCCATTTGAAGTATCTGAAACGTATTTTGGAAATCACTATCGGCTAAGAGCTGGTTAACACATTCATCGATGTTCGGCCGCTTTGCGCGGGACATCGCCGAAATGATCTGCAATTTCTTTTTTATCGCTTCTTCATCGTAAAACGGATCGACCGCAAGGTTTGGCTTGAAATACGAATATTGCGGAAGCTCTAGTGGGCTCTTATCGGTTCTTATACAAATAGTTGCGGATGGGGAATCCAGATGAAAAAGCGAATGGATATACTGGCGACCACCCAATATTTCCTGTACCGCCCCGGTTTCAAGCAGTTCGCAGACCTTTAGCGACATTGTTCCAAGCTCAACAAACCTATTGACCACTTGAGTTCGATCAAACTCGTACCAGCTGTGAATGCTCGAGCCATGCAGCACCTGAAACGCGCCGCAAAATGCATGCTGATGAACAGCGGTTGTGCCTTCGAACCAAAAATAGATGTCGATGTAGAACTTCGGCGATGAGTAAAGAGTGATCGCCGGGTCACCGAAATTCGAATTAACATCCTTTTGCCTGGGAAATTCGGTCAGTGTCAACCCCCATTCCAGGATGTCCCATGGCGTCACTTTGGACGTCAATCCTTCATTTCGAAGAAAGTCGGCGGCTATGCCGGGAAACTTTTCCTCGTTGTAATCGACCGACCGCCAGGCCGCATCGATCCTTTCACCCAGATCTCTAAATAGTTCCATCTTGATCCCAAGGCCAGAATCGCCTTTTTTGCAAACCGGTTAATCTGCTATATTTGCGTAACTCTTTCCAATTCTCAAATATACAGGCGAGGAAATCTTTAATGAGCGCAAGCGTAAACGATCTGAACCCCCACGCAGGCCGGGAGTTTTTCGGCCATCCGAAAGGGCTTCCGACTCTCTTCATGACCGAGATGTGGGAACGGTTCTCGTTCTACGGCATCCGACCGCTCCTGATCTTGTTCATGACCGCCACGCTGATGGACGGCGGTTTTGGATTTGAACGACCAAAGGCCGCGGCAATTGTAGGTATCTATTCCGCGAGCGTTTATCTTTCGTCACTGCCCGGCGGATGGATCGCGGACCGGCTGCTGGGTCTAAGGCGCGCGATCATGTACGGCGCTGTGCTTATCACGAGCGGACACCTATCGATCGGCTTGTCGGGATTTTTTGGCGGCAGGATCATGTTCTTTGTCGGCCTGATCCTGATCGTGCTCGGCACCGGCCTGCTAAAGCCGAACATCTCGGCGATCGTCGGCGACCTTTATCCTGAAGGCGGAGAACGGCGCGACGCCGGTTTCTCGATCTTTTACATGGGCATCAATCTCGGCGCTACGCTGGGACAATTGGTGACTGGATTTCTGGGCGAAAAATACGGATTTCATTGGGGCTTCGGCGCGGCCGGAGTGGGAATGTTTTTTGGTTTGCTCTGGTTCGCCGTCCGATCGCGGACAACGCTCGGAAACATCGGCATCGAACGCAGCCGCGACCCTGATCCGACGATCCAGGCCGGAAAAGAGAACATGGTAAAGATCGCGGTTGGTGTGGGCCTCGCGATAATTGCGTTGATGGTGATCCTGGCCGCGAGCGGCGTTGTCGTTCTCGAGCCGCAGGTGCTCGGCGGCTACATGCTATATGTTTTGGTAGGACTCGCGGTTGCGTTCTTTGCTTTTATGTTCGTGGCCGGCAAGCTGAACAGCGACGAACGAAAACGCGTGATCGTTATCGGCGTGCTGTTCGTTTTTGCCGCGATATTTTGGGCAGCCTTCGAACAGGCACCGACCTCGCTCAATCTCTTTGCAAAGGATTTCACCGAGCGCCACATTGGTTCGTTTGAGGTGCCGGCCTTGTGGTTCCAATCCATCAATTCGTTCCTGATCATCATATTTGCACCAGTCTTTGCAGGACTCTGGACATGGTTCGGCGCGCGAAATATCAGTATTTCCGCTCCGGCAAAATTCGCCGCCGGACTCTTTCTTGCCGGCGTAGGATTTTTCATTATGATATTCCCCGCCAACATGCTCGTATCCACGGGCGGAGCGATCAAGGTCGCAGCCTGGTGGCTGGCGTTCAGCTATCTCTTTCAAACCTTTGGCGAACTTCTGCTCAGCCCTGTCGGGCTTTCGTCCATGACAAAGCTCGCGCCGCGCAGGTTTGTTGGCCAGATGATGGGAATTTGGTTTCTTGCAGCTTCGGTGGGAAATCTGATCGCTGGCCTCGTGGGCGGCAGCGTCGACCCTGAGAAATTAGAACAAACGCCGACGTTATTCACATGGACGACCATCGCACTCGTCGTTTCGGCAATTATCCTCGGCCTGCTCGCAATTCCGATCGGCAAGATGATGAATAAGGTGAGCGATGTTAGCGCGGAGAACGTCGAACCTGCGTAAGAAGACAGGAGACGAGAGACGGCAGACAAGAGACTAGAGACAGAGACGAGGGATATTGATGTCCGAGAAGATTCTTAGGCACCAAGATTTGTTGGTATATCGGAAATCTATCGAAGCTGCAATGCAGATCTTCGAGCTGAGTAAATCATTTCCTAAAGAAGAGACCTATTCTCTAACGGATCAAATCCGTCGGGCTTCCCGGTCAGTTCCTGCAAACATCGCGGAAGCATGGCGAAAGCGGCGATATTAGGCAGCCTTCATCAGCAAGCTCAATGACGCGGAAGGCGAAGCTGCAGAGACTCAGACTTGGTTGGAGGTCGCGGTTCGGTGCGAATATGTTGCGAGAGAACCTGCGAAACAGCTTTTTCACGAATACGACGAAATGATAGCAATGCTCGTAACAATGCCTAACAGTTCCGATAAGTGGATACTCCTGGACTCCAAGACTTAGGAAATTTCTCTCTCGTCTCCCGTCTCATGTCTCTTGTCTTTCCATGCGGCCATAGCCTCGGCGGCACCGGCGTGCATGATCTCGGGTTTGTGGTATTTCCAATGTTTCTCAAACTCTTCGTCTGAAAGCTCGGGCATTTCCGCCTGGGTTTTTTCCTTTAAATATTGTTCAGCCCAGTCACGCATTTCGGGGATTGTGTTCAACGCCGTGCGGGCCCCGTGCATCAAATTGTCGCGTTCCATAATAGAAGTCCTCGTATGTTAGATTAAGGAATCGAAACTGCAATTGCCAAACCAGCGTATTTATCAGTCCAATTTTGGAGTTAAATGTGAAAAAGTTTCTCGTTAGTTCACTCATCATTCTATCGCTATGGTCTAACTTTGCCATCGGCCAGCCGGCGGTGAAATTACCAGCGGCTGTAAAGCCGGCCGCTGCAAAACCGGAATATAAGGTCCCGTTCGTCAACCGAAAACTCGCCAACGGCCTTGAAGTGATCGTGTATCCAGATTCTGCCGTGCCCATCGTTACCGTGGAGCTCGATGTACGGAACGGCTCGTTCACAGAACCACCCGAACTTAACGGCCTTTCGCACCTATACGAGCACATGTTCTTTAAGTCGAACGGGGCAATATTGCGAAAAGAGCAATATCTGCGCGATATCGGACAGCTTGGCATCACGTACAATGGCTCGACCCGCGAAGAGGTCGTGAACTATTACTTTTCCACGACAAAGCAGTATTTGGATACGGCCGTCCGATTTATGAGCGACGCAACGCGGTCGCCGCTGTTTGATGAGGATGAATTCGCCCGCGAAAAAGAGGTGGTCATTGGCGAGATCGACCGAAACGAGTCGAACCCGTTCTTCTATCTCAACCGAACGTTGATGGATAAGATGTTCTCAAAATACCCGACGCGTAAGAATCCGCTTGGGACACGCGAAACTGTTGCGAGTGCGACCACGGCGAAAATGCGGACTATCCAGGGACGGTATTACGTTCCCAACAACTCAGCGTTGATAATTGCCGGCGATGTCGACCCGGCAAACGCATATAAGCTTGCCGAGCAATATTTCGGTGATTGGCAGGCACGCCCCGTCGATCCGTTCACCGAATTCCCGCTTGCCGAGCATCCGCCGCTTACGAAAAGCGACGGCTATATCGTTGAACAGCCGGTTCAAAATGTGCTGATCCAGATCGGCTGGCACGGGCCGTCCATTGGCAAGGACAATGCCGCGACATACGCTGCCGACGTTTTCTCGTACATTATTACGCAGCCAGATTCGCGTTTTGAGCGAAATCTGGTCGATTCCGGTTTGGCCACCGGGGTCGATTTCGGCTACTATACGCAGCGAAATATCGGGCCTATAGTCGTCACGCTTGTGACCTCACCGGACAAGGCGAAGGCCGCCCTGAAAGCTCTGTACGCCGAGATGGCTCAGTTCGACAAGCCCGGCTACTTCACCGACGCAGAGCTTGCGAATGCCAAGACCATTCTAGAATCGCGCGACCTGTTCGATCGCGAGAAACTTACCGAATATGTGCACACGCTCGGTTTTTGGTGGTCGTCGACCGGCATCGAATATTTCCGCGGCTATCATCAGAACCTTCGTGCGATAACTCGCGATGACACAAATCGATATATACGCACATACGTTCAAGGCAAGCCCCATGTCAGCGTGGCACTGCTCTCGCATGAATCACAAACTGTTGCAAAACTTACGCCGGAGGACCTCACCGGAAACTAGAATGCAGAAAAATATTTTTAGACATTTCTTTTTGGCATTAGCGTTCTCCGCGGCCGCATTTCAATTAGCCGCGAGCGGACAAGGTGCCGCGCCCGACATTACCACACAGGCCGGGCTTGTTACCGAATTTGACGTTAACGGGATGAAGGTCCTGGTCAAACGCCGACCGGGCAGCGCGACGATCGCTGCCGGGCTTTTCTTTCGGGGCGGGGCAAAGAATCTGACGGCGCAGAACGCCGGCATCGAGAGTTTCACCCTAAATGTAGCGACCGAGGGCAGCGCTGCGTTTCCGCGTGTTGCGCTTCGCCGCGAACTCGCAAGCACAGGCAGCAGCATCGGCTCAGGATCGACATACGACTACAGTGTGCTTTCGCTGGCGTCGACATTGGAAAATTTCGAACGATCGTGGAAGCTGTTCGTGGACGTGGCCCTTAATCCGGCATTTGCACCGGCCGACGTGGAACTGACCCGCGAAAAAACGCTGACGTCACTCCGTGACGATGAAGACGACCCGGATGGGTTCCTGCAAGTGCTTGTTAACCGTACAATAAACGCCAAAACGCCGTACGAGAACGATCCGAGCGGGACCATTGACACTATCAGCAAGTTCAAGCTTGCCGATCTTCGAACTTATCATCAATCCCTTATGCAGACTTCGCGGCTGCTGTTCGTGATCGTCGGCGACATCGATGCGGCGACGATAAAGCAGAAGGTCACCGACGCTTTCGGAAAACTGCCCCGCGGCAATTATAAGGAAGCCCCGACGCCGGCATTCGACTTTTCAAAGCCGACATTGGATATTACGCAGCGCGCATTGCCCACTAATTACGTGCAAGGTATATTCAATGCTCCATCGATCAATAACCCGGATTTTTATGCTATGCGGGTTGCGACTACTATTTTGCGCGATCGCGTATTCGAAGAGGTCCGCGTAAAACGAAACCTTTCGTATGCGCCGAGCGCGGATATGGGCATGTTCGCGGCGAATTCGGGCAATATTTACGTGACCGCCGTGGACGCAAACCAGGCGATCCGCGTAATGCTGGAAGAGATCAGGAAGCTAAAGACCGAGCCTGTCGACACGAAGGATATATCGGGAGTTACGGGCCAGTTTTTGACGACGTATTTTATCGGTCAAGAAACGAATGCCGCGCAAGCGGCGGAACTTGCGCGTTATGAACTTAACGGCGGCGGATGGCGAAACGCCTTTCAGTTCCCGTGCTCGCGAAGTAAAGCCGGCAGACATTCAGGCAGTGGCGAATAAATACATGAAGAATATCCGATTCGTCGTTCTCGGAAATCCTGCGGCGATCGACCGTTCGATCTTCCTTCAAACTCAGCCAGTCACCGGCGGGCCCGTCGCCTGGCTATCGGCACATTGATCTCCTGACATCGATGCGAACAATTCGCCCTGGCCCCGATAATGGTCAGGGCTTTTTCGCCGGCGAATCTCGGCTCGGCTCGCTTCGCTGCGGTTCACTCTTTGTCTGAGGTTCGCTCCTCGGTTCCGATTTTTGCGCCGGAGGCTCGCTTTTTGTCGGAGGTTCGCTCCTTGGTTCCGGCTTCTGAGGCGGAGGGTCGCTCTTCGGTTGAGGCTCGCTTCTGGGCTCCGACTTCTGCGGAGGGTCGCTCCTCGGAACCGACTTTTGCGGCGGCGAATCGTCTTTTGGCTGGGGGACAAAAACCGGTATCGCACGTTTCGGCGGGTCGTCGCGCGGCTCGCTCTTCTGCGGCGGCGTTTCGTCGTTCGGTTCGGGAACCGTTTTTCGTTGCGGCTCGGATACTTTCACCGGCCGGCCGACTGCCCCTAGCGGAGGCGTCGATCGCTGATCCGACGGCTGTTTCGCGTCATCGCCGTCGTCGTCATTCTTAACGACGGGCTGGCGGTCTCCCAAAATGATCTTGTCGCGAAGGGTGGTGTCCAGTGGTACGTCCCGAACGCGTTTCGCCGCGCCGACCGTGCCTGCGTCGATCGGCATCGGCTCACGAGGTTTGACGACGCGTATGTCGTCGAGGACCTTTGCGCTGATGTCTCGCATAACCGGAAGTACCGGCAGTTCATCCTGAGTAACGGGCTTTTGCGAAACGATGACTCGAGCGGTGTCGCCAGGTAGTCGCGTGTAGCCGCGGCCTACCTTGCCGAAGTCATCCATCGGGATCGCTATCACGGCTGTATCATTTGGCGAAGGTTCCCTTGCGCCTTTCAGGTCGCGTGGCCCGTCCCTTCGCGGACTTGGCTCGATGGGCCAGTTCCGCGGAGAAGGACTCGGCCCCGGGCGAACGCTGCCGTCTCTCGGTTGTCGCCGGTGATGGTAGTTCCAATTAAAATTGAAATAGGCGGAGTGGTATGGCAGCGGGTACCAGCAGATACTCCGGTTGAACTGCTGCAATATGACCAACGCCGGATACCACCAGCTCCTGGCGGTTCGAATGTATCCATACGGAGCCCAGAGCCATGCGCCGTTGTACCAGATCCAACGGCCATGATGATATGTTGCCCATCCCCACGGCTCGTCGTTTACCCAAGACCAGCCGTAACCGGGAACCCATCGCCACGCGCCGTAACGATAAGGCGACCAGTCGGCATAAACCGAAAGCGTGTTCCGAAACGGACGCCAAACATAACCGTAGTCGCTTGTGTTTATCCATTCGCCGTTATCGTTAAGGTCGTCGGCGCCATAAATATCGGTGTCGTAAAACTTACCGTAATATGCCTGTCCCTGTCGCCTGGCGATCGTCAGGTCGCGATCCACCGCCCAACGGTCAAAGTCGTCACGAAACTGCGTCGTGTCGCCCGCTTCCCACTCACCGGCGTAATTCCCTTCGACGTAGATCTTTGCACTCCGGCCGTCGTGAAGCGTGAATCCCACATTGTTCGAATAAATGCGTGCCTCACCTTTATCATCGACGCTGACGCGGATCGACTGGTCGTTCTTATGCCCCGCATCGACGCGGTAGCGGCCGGCCTTTTGAACGGCAACCGTCGTTCTTGGCGCGTCGATCTCAAATGCCTCGCTGCCAATGTCGAACCGAACGAGCGTGGCCGTGACGCTGCCCTCGGGAACACCAACCGCTACGAAAGTATCCGTGAGCGACGACACCTTGATCACCGAATTCTCCGCCACGCGAAGATGCGAATAAGCGCCGAACTGTACTTCGAATCTAGAACCCGGTCCGGTCGTAAGCTGGTCGCCCTGAACGACCGGCAGGTTCAATACCGCCTTCTCCCACTGATCGTTGTCGGAGCGTTTTATCTGAACGTCACCGGTAATAAAACTGATTCGTGCGACGCGGTCCTTGACCTCCGGTTCTTCGTCTTCAAAACGGTATTCGGCCGCACCGACAGCTATAACGAACAGCAGCGAAAAAACGGCCGCCCATCCAAATCGTCTCGCGGAATGCATATCATTCCCTCCTCGAATAAGTTTTCTACAGTTGGGTGAAGAGGAACTTTTCCGGTTCCTGCCGTTCTTTACAGCAAAAAGTGTTCCAAATTCGGACAACGAAAAACGCCCTGTATTTTCGCGTTAAGATGATCAACCTATGACTATTTCGTCGGTTTCGGCGGCGACTGCCTACGAAATCGTGCAGACCTTTTGTTTGCAACGAACATTCCCCGATCTTACACTCTGATTATGTCGAGGTAATTTTTATATGAAACACATTGTATTTGCAATTCTTTTTTGTTTCGCTTTTTCCGCAGCAGTTTCCGCCCAGGGAGCGGCTGTCGTTAAACGCAATTATGATCCGTCCAGGCCCGTTCGCGACGCTTTTGACCGATTGGTCGAGGCGATCAAGCAGGCTGACGCCGAGAAATTATTGGGCGTGTATGAGAACAGCGACCGCACTTTGTTTTTCAACAACAACGGAACCGTAACGATGGGCTGGGCCCAAATGAAGAAGAACCGTGAAGAAAGCTTTGCGAAGACGAAGAACGTAACGCTCGAGACCACCGGTGTGCGAGTGGAAATGTTAAGCCCGACGTCGGCGTATGTTTCGTTCAAATGGAAGCAACAGCAGGAGTACGACGGTAAGCTCGAAAATGCTTCGGGAAGGACTACGCTGATCTTCAAAAAGATCGGGAAAGAATGGAAGGCCGTACACCTTCACACGTCACCCGATAATCCGGGGCCGACACGGCCCGTGCTGGATTCAGAACGGCAGAAAGAAAACTAAAAACAAAAAAAGGCGGCCGAGGCCGCCTTTCGTATCGTTGTTCTTAGCTTATGCTTTCACGGACAGGTAACCGGCACCGAGTTTCTCCTCTTCGCCTTCGGCGAGGTCGTGCACAAGCTCGTAATGAAAATAATCGAACTTTGATGCAACATCAGGCTGCACTCGCTTATCGTACATTTCGCGTGAACGGTCGATCGCATCTTTCAAGATCTCGTAGATATCCCCAGATTCACGACCTTCGACAACCTTAGGCAAATTGTAAAGCCTGATCTCCGAAACCAATAGGCGGGCGAAACGCCGGGCCTTGACGTGCAAGTCGCGCTCTTCTTCAGAGACCGGGATCGGAAGGTCTATTGTACGAGGCGCGGGACGCGACATCTGCTGAACAGGCCCCGGCTCGTTTGCGGGAGCCTCTTGTTCAGGTTCGGCGACTGCCTGAACCTCCGAATCAGAAAAATTCGATTCACTTACGCCATATTCAGTGGACGTTTCACTTTCCGGTTCCTTTTGTTCTTCAGCGAGTCCGACTTCGCCTTTGTATTCGGTCTCGTGCTGTGCCGCTGGTGCGTCGGATGCCGGAGCCGTTCCTCCGGCAAGCAACTCGACCGAAAGACCCGCGACCGAAACAAGCGTCTCGAGCGCGTCTGCGTTCACTGCTCCATTCTCAAATCCACCGTCCGCGTAGAGTACCGCGACACCGCGGCCACGTGCGGCCAAAGGGATCGCAAACATGTTTTCCGGTGCGCCGAACGCGAGCGGCTGGAGGAACTGCGCGTTTTGATCGTTGCCCTCGGCAGAGCCAGTACTCGCTGCGAGCGAAACGATCGCATTCGAAAGAACTGTTTCGGATTCGACGGGGAAATGTATCGAACGAACAACGTTTTCATCTACTTCCACATTGCCGAAAACCTTCCAGCCGACCAAATAGTCATTCTTTACGATGAAGAAAGCGCCACGCGGGGCGAAATCGGCAGCGGCATCCACTAGACAACGGAGTATCGCGGCCTGCGTGGGCCTGGTTTTGATCTCGTTTATTGCGTTTCGAAGTTTTGAATAACCTTTGTCAGGAGCTTGAACAGTAACTGGCGTCTGCAGCTTCTCGGCCTCGTCCATCGCGGTCGCCGTAACAAGCGCGCCCTCGTCCCGTGCGAGACGCAAATGCTCGGTTACCGATTCAAAGAAGGCTTGATCAAATGCAACCGGCGACTCAAGTCGCGCCGACAAGGCCTGAAATGCATCGTTCACCTGCGAGCGATGCTGTTCGAACTGAGCTTCGATATTTTTCTGAAAGTCGGCCACGTCTTCGCGAGCGGAAGCCAAAACGTTTTTCATTTGACTTTCAAATTCGGCACGCAAACTCTTTTCGAGTTCTTCAGTATTCACTTTCGGTTATCCTCCAAAACGGTGTCGCCTAGATTATAGTTGAAAATCGGCCTGTGGTTGTGTTGGGATGTAAGGCCAGCGGAGCGGGACGGCTGATCACGGAACGTGGCCGCATTAAAATTATGACGAATGCACGCGTTTTATGTCAAGGATTTCTTGAACTTAGCGCTTAGACCGCCTCGACCGAGATCTGCGGATCGACCTCGTCCTTGATCAGATTCTCGATAGCCATCAATGTCCCGGTGAGCGAACTTGGGCAGCTTCCGCATGCTCCCTGATAGCGGATCTTTAGTTTGTTGTCCACCAATTCCACGATCTCGAGCCAGCCGCCGTCGCCTGCTAAGTATGGCCGAATTCGTTCGTCCAAGATCGCTTCGATCATTCGGATAGTCGGGTCGTCGCCGGCGGCAGCCGCGATCGCACCACCGATGTTCGCAGCCGCGTTTCCGTTAGTTTTCGCGATCACCAAACCCTCAGCAGCGCGGATCGGGACCGCAAGAAGCGGCAGGACCTCGTCCCACTCGACATCGTCAGTCTTCTCAACGGTGATCATCTTGTCCATGTAAAAAACGGACACGACGTCGCCGACCTCAAAAAGCGAACTTGCGAGTTTGTCCGACCTGGCAAGGTCGGCCGTCGGGAACGAATGCGAAGTGCCGTGCGAAACCGGCTCCTTCAAAATGAATTTGACGGCGTTTGGATTTGGCGTTTCCTGAATGTCTGCGATCTTTGGCATCGATAAAAACCACCTGGAAACTAATAGAATCCTAAATCCTTACATTTTTGTCAACATTACGCAGGCGGTTCCATAATGCAAAACGGGCTTGCGGCGGGGCTGTTCGCCGGCAAACCCGTTCTCGATATTCAAAACGAATTTCTTTTGCAAGAAACCCTTATTCTGTAATGTGGATATCCTCTTTCTTGTTCACTCTTCCCGAAAGGAAAAGGCCGCCAAAAGCAACAGCGCCGACAATAGCGAGAAATGCGAGAACCATCCATAAGGTGCTCGCCGACTGGCGATATTCGTAAAACGAGAAAGCGAATAGCCCTATTGAAACCACGCAAAGCAAACCGTACATCATTTTTCAAATCCTCCGAATCGGAACTCGAAAACCGCCGATCTTTGCAACGTAACCGGCTGGATATGCGTTACATATTGCTGAAAACACCGCATGAAACCGGTCGCCCGATCATATTGCGATAAACCTTAGCCGGAACACCGCTATGGTAACTCCATATTACGGAAAAACGCAAGGAAGTTGACGACCCGGCCCAAGTAGGGCCAAAAGACTCGATCCTCAGGGAAACTAGGTAAGGCGGGCGTCTACAACCCGCGGAATCCCCTGCAGGTCATTGTGGAATCTCACATCGTGCCAAATGGGGCTCTGAAACAATTCGTTTACGCTTTCCGCCTGGTCCCAACCGATCTCGACAAGTAACCTGCCCTTTGAACGAAGGTAATTCGGCGCTTCATTGATGATTTTTCGGACAGTGTCTAAGCCGTCCCGTCCGCCGTCGAGCGCCATTCGCGGTTCGAACTCCCGAACTTCCTTTTGAAGTGTTTCGATATCCGGCATCGGAATATAGGGCGGATTTGAAACGATCAGGTCGAAGTCCGCATCATTTATGCTCGAAAAAATATCCGACTCAAGCAGATTTAAGCGGCGAAGGACGTCGTGTTTTTCGGCATTCGCCTTGGCGACATCAATCGCGCCCTTCGATAGATCGACAGCAACAGCAATAGCCGAGGGCACCGCTTTTAAGATCGAGATCGAAATGCATCCCGATCCTACGCCGATCTCGCAAAACTTTGTTTCGGCATTGCCCTTAAGCTCGCCGATCGCGGCCTCGACCAAAATCTCGGTTTCCGGACGCGGTATCAAAACGTCGGGCGTAACCTTGAACTCGTGCCCGTAAAACTCCTGAACGCCTGAAATATATTGAAACGGTTCGCCTGCTGCCCGGCGCTTCAGGACAGCTTTGAAAAGGATCGATTCGACCGCATCGAGGCGGTATTCCGGATGGGAATAAATGAATGTTGCATCACGCTTAAGCGAATGCCGCAAAAGAAGATTCACTTCGCGTTCGGGCTCGGCGACCGATGACTGGCGAAGCGTTTCGCCGCCAAGCTTTATTGCGTCGCTAATGTTCATTAGTTAGGCGAGCTTTTCTTCGACGACGGCGAAACCATTGTTCAGCATTTCGGTTAGCCGCTCGACGTCTGACTCGATCAGTTGTGCGAATTCGAGGTTTTCGCCGGTGACCGAACCGCTTTCGACAATAAGGCGCGCGAATCCGCCGATGCTCGTCAATGGCGATCTGACGTCGTGGGCCAGCTTTCTAACGCAGCTTCTCAACTCTTCGATCTGATCATCTTTCATAAACTGCGACCTGTATGCGCGGGACTGCAAGCAGATTGCCCTTTTATCTCAAAACTATGATAATACCAACAAGTTACCACTTCGAACGCGATGAAATTCTATTCCGATATTCGGCTGTTGCTGTTGTCAATTTGGCTCGGAGCTGCGGTTTTTTTCATCGCCGTTGCACAGAGCGCGTTTGCGGTTTTGCCGCAGCGTGAGCTTGCCGGAGCGGTCGTGGGCCGCACGCTGATCGTATTGAACTTTGGCGGACTCGCGATCTTTGCCTTTTTATTTTTGACCTCTTTCCTGGGCACGGCAACCGTGAATCGTTTTTGGCTGTGGGTCGAGCGGATTCTGCTGCTTATTACTGCGACGGCGTGCGCGGTAGGCCAATTTGTTTTCGGGGTTTGGATTTCGCTGAAGCATGCGGAGATCGGCCGGCCGATCGACGAGCTTGCTGCCGACGATCCGCTTCGAATTCAGTTTGATATGCTGCACGAGTATGCGGTCTGGACGCTCATGGCCGGCATGGCGGCGGCATTGATCGCGTTCTTCGTCATCGCAAATCGCAGATCAGCTAAGAAGACGACATTGGCCGACCCGTACAATTTCGAAAAGGAATTCAAGATCTGACTATGGAATTGGTTGAGAAAATTGGCGAATTCAATTCCCGCTTTTCGCGGTGGAGTGCGAACGAACGCCTCGCGGGTTACCCCTTCATAGAAAACGTACATTCGGTGCTCACGCCTGTTCGCCGCGCATTGCCAATGCTCAATCTCGGATTGATATGTTCAGCCGGCGCTTACATCGACGGCACAGATCCGTTCGATATCGACTCGCGAGACGGCGATACCCAATTTAGAGAAATACCGCGCGAGGTCGCGTCATCCGATCTTCGTTTCTCGGCTAAAGGATACGATCCGGCGGCCGTTGAATCGGACAGTAACGCACAGGTACCGATCGACCGACTCACCGAATATGAAGCCAATGCCGTCATTGGCGGGCTAAATGAATGTTGGTGGAGCGTGAGCAGTTATATTCCAAATGCGGTCCGCGTCGCAGACGAGCTCGCACCGCGGATCGCCGAGCGGTTGCATCGTTACGAAGTGCAGGCAGCTCTTCTCATCCCGGCTTCGCGGCTTTGTCACCAAACCCTAAGCATCGTCGCACGCGGCATTGAACAAAGCGGGATTCCTACTATTGTGATTTCAGTCGATAAGATTATCTCCGAGAAAACGCGTGCTCCACGGACGGCGTATTACGAGGGTGATTTTGGTTCGGTAGCCGGTTCTCCAAATTGGCGTGAACATCAACTAAGAGTGCTCGATGAAACGCTAAGGTGGATGGAAACATTCGATCAGCCTGGGATCCGCAAACTTGGCGTCGAGATCGAGACCCTCGTCGAAGCTGCCCGCGGCGAGCGATAGACTTTACGCGCCGTTCTGCCAGGTTTTCAACGTATCTATCGGATAGATCAACATCACGATACTAAGCAGAAGACTGTCTCTGATCCAAAACAGCAGTATCAATTCGACGGCCAAAAAGAACGCCAGCGACTTCCATAACCCAAGCTTTGCCGCGATCCAAAACCCTATCAGACATGCAAGCAAGTCGCCGACCGAATTCGCGATGGAATCCCCGAAATAATCCAGCGCGGCCGTGTTCGCGCGATATTTCTCGATGATGAAATTCGAGTTCTCCAGGATCTCCCAGCCCGCTTCTGCAGCTGCCGCGATCGTCAACTGCCAATAAGGAGAGATCTTTTTGAAGATCGACCCGGCGATCCAGAACATCAAAACGCCGTGAAGTATGTGCGTAAAGGAATATGGATCGAGAAAATGCTGTGAGGTGTGGCTGCTGTTCCAGGCATCGTTTATGTAGATCGCTCTGTCGCCGAGCTTGCACCACCATGCCCTACCGTCAAGCCGCAACACACCTGCCATTGCAGCGGCGATTGCCGAACAAACAATGAGCGCCGCAGCCGTTGTCTTCGTAGAGATCGAATCTTTTCTTGGCCTTTCGGACATCAAGGTTTATTTTTGTTAATTTGAATTTTATCGGACGGCGGAAACGGCGTTCGCTCACCCCTGCCACTTCCTTGACACAACCCGATACGGAAAAGTATATTCTGAAATTCGGCTTTCGTTCCGGTTCTTCGGCATTTCCACCACTCAAGCCGCCCTAGCTCAGTTGGTAGAGCATTCGATTCGTAATCGAAAGGTCGTCGGTTCAAATCCGACGGGCGGCTCCAGTAAATACAACCCCTGCGATCGATACATTGAATTGTCAGTATCGCTTGCACACATATCTGCACACAATAAGTGTGTGATACTCGGTAAGCTGGAGCTTGCCAAGTATTCACACGCCGCCCGCCTGCACGGCGCCACGCTTCTGGGCGATCCGCGGCCCGAAGGCATAAATAATCGCCCGCACCGAACAGATCGGCGACCCCCCCTGTTCGTCGCTTCTTGTACTGTCGATACGCACCATGAGTCGCTGGAGCACTCCAGCAGCCCGATTTAACGAAATAACGGGTATGTCGAGCGACCGGTAATGCTGTCGGCCCAATTCAATTTACGAGCGATCTTTAGCAAACCGTTTAACCTTGGGAGAGGAACGTAGAGCTTTGAAGCGGTCGAGTTCCGATTCCGAGTAACAGTGGTCCATCAAACAAAGCGGATTGACAAGACAGGAAAATAAAGCAATTCCAAGGGTCTAAAGATTTCTTCGGTCTACTTTTGCGAGCTGAAGATCAGGCAAAAGCCAACATTGATTTGTAGTGAAATCGAAAACGTTCTTCAAAACGAACATGGAGCCGTTCGGCATCCGTTGTGCCCTCACCCGATGAAAATCGGCGCCTTTTACATCATCGAGCATGAACGGAGGCCGCAGATCGTCCTTCATATAACTGACCTCGACGTCGGTCATTGTCAAGCCTTTTACGTGGCGTATGAAAAATCCATACGCAGGAATCTCGCCAAACATGACAGGCTCCGGATAGTCGATCTCCTTTTCCGGCGGCTGGAGAGCTGCCTGTTCCTTTGTGCCGCCGCCCTGGTAATAAATGCGAATGTTGTTAAATCGCACATCTTCGATGTCGTTGCCCGGAACGCCGCTGATGATCGAGCCGTATTTCGGGTCGGCGTTGTAAATCACAAAATTGCTCAGCATCACGCGGCGCAGCTTACCCTCCGTCAACGTTTCTTTCGGGCCACGGTTTCGCTTGCCAAGGCGAAGGAAAATAGGGGCATTCACAACGTCACGCATCGTTATATTGCTGATCGTGACATCCTCGAGCAACCCGCCGTCCACGGTTTCAAGAGCGAGGCCGCGCGAATAATCAAAAACACAATTGCTAATCGTTATATTCTTGAAACCACCATTCGATTCCGTGCCGAACTTTATCCTCCCGGTCGGACTACTGTGGCTGTATCGGTTGTATTCGCGTTTGTATGTGCCGTCCAAAAAAGTCCCAACGTCATAACCGCTGACGGAACAATTAGTGATAGTCACATTCTCGGTCGCCCGCGCAAAGCCCAACCCATGCGAGCTTTTCAGACATATCGCATCATCGAATGGTGAATTGACTGTCGTATTCGAAATCCGTACATGTCTACAGGCATCTATGTCGATCCCGTCACGGTTTGTGTCGATCTTGAGATTGTCGATCGTAAGATTGTCGACACCGGTTGCGAGGATCGCAAAATGACCGCCCTCTAAAATGGAAACGTCACGGATTATCACATTGCGGCAGAGTTTGAGGCTTATCGCCTTATTCCCCCAACCCGTTTCGACCGTATCGCGCGGGTTCGGATAACCAAAGGGCGTTTCCGGTGTAACCGTCTTAACGTCCTGAAGGGCGTCATTTTGTGCCTGGTTTCGCGATTGTCCTCCGCTTCGTACAAGCCCTTTGCCCCAAATAAGTCCCGGTCCAAGGATCGAAACGTTCTCGAGGTTCTCACCCCAGATGAGGCTGTTGTGCCAATGCGTATGACCGAAATCCTGATACTTACTCCACGGATTGGGCTCAGGCTCATCGTATTTTCCATCGCCGTCGTTTGGGCTGGCCGCCAGCAAGGTTGAACCCTGATCAAAATACAGCGTAATGTTGCTTTTCAGCCGGATCGAAAAGCTGCGATACGTCCCGGGGGGAAAGAAAACCGTACCGCCGCCTTTCGCTGCAGCGGTCTCTATTGCCTGGTTGATGGCCGGTGAGTCGAGAGCCTTGCCATCGCCCTTGGCGCCAAATACGCGGACGTCAAATGAATTGGTAAAGACGGCAGAGGGAGGAGCGGCTAGGCGATCCTTCGACGATGCCACTTTGTTAGGATCTTGCGGCCAGCCCGAGACTGTTAATACTGCCAGTAATAGGCTTACGGGCAGAGTTCTTGATCTTATTTTCATAAAGGCTCTCCTATTGGTAAGGCAATCCTGATTCCGGGATTCGATTCTTCCTGTGAATGTTACCGTTAAAACTATATTTATCACACTGAATTCCGGCAGTGGATATCGTTACTTGATTGAAATCTATTATACCGGTAACATAGTGTATTCATGGGCGCAACCCTTGCCGACATAGCACGTGAGCTTGGTCTTTCAAAGATGACCGTTTCGCGCGCCATAAATAACGACCCGTTGGTTAAGGCAAAGACCCGCGATCGCGTGCTTGAGGTATCCCGCCGGCTAAACTATCAACCAAATCATTTCGCCCGGGCACTGGCCACCAACCGCTCTTATTTGATCGGCGTGATCGTGCCGGACCTAATGCACTCTTACTTTGCCGAGATCCTTCACGGGATCGGCGCCGTTGCACGTTCCGCTAAATATCAGATCGTGATCGGCAACTCGGAAGAATACGTCGCTCGCGAACTCAGCGAGGTCGAAGCATTGCGGTCTCGCACGGATGGACTGATCATCGCACCGTGCGCGCCGGCGTCGAAAGCGGGCTTGTATGCCGACATGATCGAAGACGGAACGAAGATCGTTCTCATCGACCGTACTCTTGACGGATTAGATTGTCCTATGGTCTTGACGGACGATGTCGAGGTGGGAATGCTTGCGACCGAACATCTGATTCGGCTTGGGCACCGCAGGATCGGTCACCTGCGCGGGACCATCACATCAACCAGTAAGAAACGGCTGGAAGGATACAGGAAGGCTTTATCGGCAAATGACATAAATTACAATGAAGCGTTGGTCCGCGAGTGTGGGCTGATGGAAACTGATGGTTATCGGGCAATGCAAGCATGGATCGAAGGAGGTGATCTTCCAACAGCTATCTTCGCCGTGAATGATCCAGCGGCCATCGGGGCGATGCAGGCTCTTCATGAAGCCGACATTGTTGTCGGCAAGGATATTGCAATGGTCGGCGGAGGTAATATTCATTACGGGGATATGCTTAGGGTCCCGTTGACGACTGTTTCCTGGTCTCGAGGCGAAATGGGACAGGCGGCGGTTCGATTGCTCATACAATTAATCGAAGGGAACGGACACGATATCACGCATCAGAAGATGATTCTGTCACCAAGCCTAGTAGTGCGGAGTTCGTGCGGCGCAATGACCAGTTCGATTGTGGTCGCCAGTCAGCTTTCACCGCAGAAAAACTAATAAACTTCGTCGACGCGGACGAGACATGCCGATCCTGCAGCTTCGTGAAATAGTCAAACACTTTGGCCCTACTGTTGCTCTCGACGGCATAGACCTTGACTTGCATGAGGGCGAGGTTCATGCGCTTATCGGAGAAAACGGCGCGGGCAAGAGCACGCTGATGAACATACTTCACGGAGCGTTCAGGCCGGACGGAGGGTCGATGGAGCTCGGGCGAATGCCATATAGTCCCGTCGATTCTCTCGACGCTCGCCGATGCGGGATCTCGCTAATCCATCAGGAATTGATGCTCGCACCTCATCTCTCCGTAGCAGAAAATATCTTGATGGGAATCGAGAATTTCCGTTTCGGTTGGTTCGATAAAAAGGCGTTGCACAAACGGGCGCGTTCAGTGCTTGAAAATTTTGACCACCCGGATATTCGCCCGGAAGCTACGATCGGTGAACTTTCAATCGCAGCTCAGCAGGTAATTGAGATCTGTCGGGCCGTTGCCTCGAATTCGCGAATCCTCCTTATGGACGAACCGACCAGCAGCCTTCAACGGCATGACGTCGAACGTCTTTTTGGTTTGATACGAAGCCTCAAGGCCGACGGCGCGAGCATTATTTATATCAGCCATTTTCTTGAGGAGATCCGCGAGATCGCAGACAATTTTACCGTTTTGCGCGATGGAAAGAGCGTTGCCCAAGGCAAGATCGGCGAGGTTTCGGATCAATTCTTGGTCTCACATATGGTAGGCCGAACGGTCAAGAACCTGTTTCCGAAGCGAACGATCAATGAGGAGCGCGAGACTGTGCTAAAGGTCAAGGATCTCTCGTCGCCGCCAGCTCTTAGGTCAGCAAATCTTGAGTTGCGACGCGGAGAGATCCTGGGTATTGCGGGTTTGATGGGATCCGGCCGGAGCGATATGGTGCGGGCAATTTTCAGGCTTGTAGATGCCGCGTCCGGCACGGTCACGGTTCGGGGCAACGAATCACAAGCCACGTGCGGAACGCCAGCATCTCGAATTTCACAGGGCATCGGCTACTTAAGCGAAGATCGAAAACGGGAGGGCCTCGCTCTTAGCCTCTCGGTCGCCGACAACATTACGATCACGCGATGGTCGTCATGTTCTCGTTTTGGGTGGCTCGACCTTTCAAAGCAGAGAAGGCGGTCTGAGGAAATGATCGCCCAAGTAGGAATAAAGGCCGCCGGGCCCGCCCAACCTCTGAAAGAACTATCGGGTGGAAACCAGCAAAAGGTCGCCGTCGCTCGATTGATCCATCAGAATGCAGAAGTACTGCTTCTCGATGAGCCGACGCGAGGCATTGACATCGTCAGCAAGGCACAGGTCTACGAAGCGATCGCTCGGTGCGCAGCCGGTGGCAAAGCGGTCTTGATGATAAGCTCGTATCTTCCAGAACTTTTTGGGATGTGCGATCGCTTGGCAGTTATGAGCCGCGGCCGGCTATCGCGTACCCGTAAGATCTCCGAATGGACGCCTGAATCTGTTCTTCAGGAAGCCATCGGCAGCAATTAGACTGTCCCATCGATGGATACCCATATATCGACATCCGCGAAGACGATCTCCGGCATTATGCGGACGTGGATAACCCTCCTCGGCCCGTTCCTTGGACTTGCGCTCGTCATATTAGCCTTTTCCATTTTAACCGGAAGCCCTGAAAAATATCTCTCACCTTTTAATATCAGGGTCGTGCTTTCGCAAACTGTTATTGTCGCGGTGAGCGCGATCGGCATGACGATCATTATCATTAGCGGCGGCATCGACCTCTCGGTCGGCTCGACAATCGCCTTGTCTAGCGTCGTTACAGCGCTTACCGTGAACGCCGGGTTCGAACCCGTTGTCGCCGTCTTCGCCGGGATCATGGCCGGCGCGATCGTCGGACTTGCAAACGGATTTGTCATCACTGGGCTACGCGTTGTTCCATTCATCGCTACCCTGGGAATGCTCGGGGTTGTACGCGGCGTCGCAAAATGGCTGGCCGATCAACAGCCGGTTAATGTTTCGCAAACTTGGATCAACGATCTTGTCGTCACATTTCCGAATCCACCGTGGCTGTTGTTGGCTCCTGGAGTCTGGATCGCGATCTTTCTCGCCGTCTTAATGGTAGTCGTTTTGCGTAACACGATCTTCGGCCGAAGGGTTTTTGCCATCGGGTCGAATGAGGAGGCGGCCCGCGCGTGCGGTATTCCAACGAAAAGGCTTCGGATCTGGATCTACTCGTTGGGCGGACTCTTCTTCGGCCTGTCGGGCGTGATGCAGATGTCGCGGCTTCGACAGGGTGATCCGACCGTGGCGGCCGGGGCCGAGCTTGATATTATTGCGGCGGTGGTCATTGGCGGCGGCAGTCTGAGCGGCGGGCAAGGGGCCATCCTTGGCACTATGATCGGTGCGATGATAATGGCGTTTTTGCGTAACGGCTGCCAGCAGATGGGATGGCCTAATTATGTTCAGGAGATAATCATCGGGGCTATTATTGTTGCTGCTGTCGCAGTTGACCAACTGCGACAGCGACGAACCTGATCGATTCGACGGTCACCGCTTTTGCCGAAATTTACCAATCCAAACTTTTTCGATTGACAAGATATTAAAAAAATGTTATCGGTAAAACTAATTTTTTGTTATCGGTAACAATATTTATAGATTCCCATCGCCGATCTTTAAAAAGGGCATGCAATATCAGCCTTGCTCGGCTTGAAAGAGATCAGACATTCGTTTCAATTGGAGCTTCATTGACAGTTGATATCGGACAGGTTTAGCAGCGATTAGTTGCCTTAGAAAATTGGTTATACCAATTAATGAAGCTTAGATAGTTGAAAGATATTTGACTCGGTCTTTTTTGGCAAATCGTTATCTACATGAAAGCGGCGGCGTGTCGCCGTGACCTTGACAAACCATTTATCGCGCCAAACCTGCCTTAGTTGGCGCCCTTTTGAGGAGCACTTTTCGTTATGCTTAGGAGGATTTCAATGTCAACCTTCAATTCGTTCGGTATTAAGATCATCGGTGCATTTTTTATAGTCCCGATCCTGGCACTTTCGGTATTCGGACAGAATACCGGCACTATTTCCGGCACGGTAACCGATTCGAACGGCGGATTGATCGCAGGAGCATCGGTTACGCTGATCAGCGACCAGATCGGAAGCTCCCGATCGGCTGTCAGCAACACGGAAGGCCGGTTTACGTTTACAACGGTCCAACCGGGCACGTATACGGTCAAGATCGAAAATCAAGGGTTCCAAACTCTGCAGCGGACCAATACGGTTTTAAGCGCGAACGAAAATCTGACTCTCGGCGATATCGCCTTGACCGCCGGAAACGTGAGCGAAACCGTCACGGTAACCAGCTCGGGCCAGTTAGTTGAGACGACGAGCAGCGATCTTACGGCTCGACTGACCTCCGACCAGATAGCCTTGATCTCCACGAAAGGGCGTGATTTCACCTCATTGCTTCGTCTGTTACCTGGAACCTCAAATAATGATGATATTGAGGCCGTGGGCGAAGGCTTCGGCACCGACTTGCCAAATATCTCCGGCCAACGCGGACGCACCACCACAACGTCGATCGACGGGTTGACCGCCAGCGAGCCGAGCGGTTCGAACAAGGTAAGCATGTCGGTAAATCAGGACGCGGTCGGTGAAGTCCAGGTATTACGAAACAACTACTCTGCGGAATACGGCAATAACGGCGGCGCCATAATTAATGTCGTTACCAAAGGCGGCGGAAAAGATTATAGGGGCACCGCCTATTACTTTTTGCGAAACGAAGCACTGAATGCAAACAATCACATCTTTAATAAGACTAACGTGAAAAGACCCTTGTACCGGCACAATATCTGGGGCGGCAACTTTGGCGGGCCGATGTGGCTCCCACGATTTGGCGAAGGCGGTGACTTTTTTACAAAAGACAAGGCGTTCTTCTTCTTCTCCTATGAGAAACCTCACTCGATAACGCCACAGGACCCGCGGTTTGTCACGGTGCCGACCGCATTGGAACGTTCCGGTGATTTCACACAGTCAATAAACTCTTCAAACGCACAAGTTTTTGTTCGTGATCCTCTTATCCTTTCCGGGAACTGTAATGCATCGGATCAAACCGCGTGTTTTAGAGATCCTTCACGGGGCACGGCAGCGAACCCGCAGGGCATCAATATTATTCCTGCGTCGCGTATTAATCCCAATGGAGCGGCGCTGCTCAAGTACTTCCCGCTGCCAAATACGTCAGGATCCACAAGCTTTAATTACGTTACACAGAGCCCCGCGGACGTCCCGAAACGAAGTCTTCTGCTGCGTTTCGATTTTACACCGACGAATAAGGACCGCATTTCATGGAAGATGCAGAAGTGGACATCGGACAATGAAGGAACTGGCACCTCCGGATGGCCGGGCGGTGACAACAACCGCTGGGGTATCAATTCACACTATTTGTATAAGGATGACGGCTGGTCAGCTAACTGGGTACACATTTTCGGTTCTTCGATGGTTAATGAATTTAATTTCGGAATGCGACACGATTCGGAAGGTTTTGTTCCTTCAGATGGAATGGTGGAAGGGTTGCAAAGAAGTGCCCTCGGCTATACCGCGCCTCAACTCTTCCCCGAAAACAATACTCTTGGCACTGTACCGAGAGCGACCGGTTGGAATGGCGTACGTGGCGTCAACCCAGCCAATATTAATTGGTTGGATCGTTGGGGGGAGGTGGCCAGCGATTATATCAAGCCATCCTTCGCAGACAATTTTAGTTACACCCAAGGAAACCATACCTTAAAGTTTGGAGTATTTTTTGAGCGTATTCGAAATAGCGAAGCACCCGGGGGTCAGTGGTCGGGGGTGTTTAACTTCCGCGGTGATGAGTCCGCGTATACCGCTGCCCTCGGGAACACGGGCTATGCCTACTCAAATGCATTGGTCGGCAGCTTCCGAAATTATCAGGAATCGTCCGCTCGTCCGTTTACCAATCTGGAGATCAGGCTTTTTCAATGGTACGCGCAAGATCAGTGGAAGATTAGCAGGAAGTTTACTCTCAACTACGGTGTCCGCTTTGGCCATCACACACCGTTCTTCCAAGTGGACGAGCAGGGATCTAATTTCGTTCCGGATCTGTTTGACCCCGCCCATGCGGTGGCTCTCTACGAAAGTGCGTGCGCCGTCGCGTTTACACCCCCGGCGACCTGTCCGGCCGCGCAGAGACGCGCTCGGGATCCGATTACCGGTCAACTGTTTCCGTTAACCGGGACCAATTCAGGTCTTGTCGGTGCGATCGTTCCGGGATCTGGAAATCCAACAAACGGACTAATGTTAAATTCGGATCCTAGCACTCCGCGTGGCTTTAGAATCACCAGAGCGGTTGACATAGAACCGCGCCTCGGTTTCGCGTGGGATATCCTGGGCTCCGGCAAAACAGTGATCCGTGGAATGGGCGGTATGTATCACGCACCCCGGATAGGCGGCGGTACGACGGGCGGAAATTTGGTTAATAACCCACCCGCTACGCGAACCGTCAGCATAGACTTTGGCAACATTGACCAACTTGCTAATCTCAGCGGTACGGCTTTATTCCGGCCAACTGCGCTAAATGCGGTTGAGCTGAACTCCCATACGCCTGTAACTTATAACTTCTCCATAGGGTTCCAGCAAGATATAGGTTTTGATACCTTGGTCGAGGTTAGCTACGTCGGGTCACGCAGCCGGTATCTCGGTGAGCTGCGAAACATAAACGGCATACCTGATGGTGCAAAGCTGGGTACCAATAATATCGATCCGGTTACCGGATCGCGTTTGGGCGATGATTTCTTACGGCCATACAGAGGTTATGGCAACATTAACATGATCACATGGGGCGGCAATTCCAGATATGACGGCCTGCAGGTGCAGGTCAATCGTCGCTACACGAGATCCTTCCAGTACGGGATCGCCTACACCTATTCGAAAACGCAGGATCGCGCTAATGACGACTCGTCCGATGTTTTCTTTCCGCGTCCGTACAATGCGTTCAATTACGGACCCGCCGATTTCGACCAACCGCACATCTTGACCGTTAACTACATCTGGGATCTGCCTAAGCTCAGCAAGATTTGGGACAACGGTTTTGTCAGGACCGTTTTCGATGGCTGGCAGATCTCCGGCACTACATCATATGCGTCCGGCCGACCAAAGATCTTTGGTAATGGCCCTTCGGGATCTGGCCTTACTTGGACTTACAATGCGGGAACTGCGACGATCACCGCCGGGCAAACTTGTCCGCCGGGTACAAGCCAGACATCTGCGACAGTTTGTACGATGATCACGGATTTCACCGGAGGAACCGTAAACGCCCGCCCTGTCGTTACGTGCGATCCGAACGTCGGTGCCACCGGGTCGGATACCACCGGAACGGCGTATGTAATCAACCGCGACTGCTTTACTGTTCCGACGGCCGTTGGCGACATCGGCAACCTCGGGAGAAATACTATACGATTGCCCTCCATATTTAATACCGATCTGGCTGTCTTCAAGAATTTTCGAATCGGCGAGAATAGGGCTATTCAGCTCCGGTGGGAAACGTATAACGTATTCAATACCACGAATTTCAGAGACATTAACGGTGTAATGACATTTGCCGTTGCTCAGGTCAATCCCGGCGGCACGGGCGCGGCGTGCACGACAACCAATGTATGTACTGCCGTAGTTCGCCAGACCAATAATGCTTTTGGAACACCAAACAGCGCCCGATCACCACGCGTGATGCAGGCGTCGATCAGGTTAAATTTCTAGTTAGGACCGGCGAGAGCCTCTTTGGCGTTGGGACCGTGAGAGAGGCTCTTGCATTAGCGAGAAGGATCTAAACTGGGCCGCGGAGTCGGCAAGACTTTTTTGTTCGGCGAAGGCATTCTGGAACGATCATGAGCGATTTATCAAGACGGGACTGTTTAAAGATCATTGGTGCGGGTGCGGCGGTGGCCGCGACAGGGATATCTATCGTGTCCGGGCAGAATCCGCAGAATAATACGGCGGACGAAAGCGCCGAGGTCAAATTCGACCGTGCGCGCCGGATGAAATGGTGGCACGAGGCGAAGTTCGGGATGTTCATTCACTGGGGGCTTTACAGCGTCCTCGGGCGGCACGAATGGGTCCAGGAAATGGAAGCCATCCCGGCCCAGGAATACGAGAAGCTCGCAGCTCAGTTCAAACCAAAGCCGAACTTTGCGCGCGATTGGGCGCGGCTTGCAAAGCGTACCGGGCAGAAGTATATGGTGATGACGACTAAGCATCATGAGGGCTTTTGCCATTTCAATACATCAACTACCAATTTCTGCGCTCCAAAACAGGCGGCCGGACGCGATCTTGTAAAGGAATACGTCGAAGCGGCCCGGGCCGAAGGTTTGCGCGTCGGTTTTTATTATTCCTTGATGGATTGGCATCATCCGGACGGAGCCCGCTGCGCTGATGACGAAGGGGCCAGACGCCGGTTTGTCGATTACATACATACGCACATCCGCGAACTGATGACGAATTACGGCAAGATCGATATTCTCTGGTACGACGTTTCGTGGCCGCTCGATGTAAAAGGTTGGGAATCCGAGAAAATGAACAAGATGGTGTTCGGTCTGCAGCCGGACATCATCGTAAATAATCGAAATAAACTGCCCGGCGATTTTTCGACGCCTGAACAGCGCATTGAAGCGGCCGAAGCCGGTCGCGCATGGGAAACGTGCATGACTCTGAACGATAGCTGGGGATTTCATCGCGCCGACGACGCATGGAAAACGCCCAAACAAGTTGTCAGGAATCTGATCACATGTGCCCGCGACGAGGGCAACTACCTTCTTAATATTGGCCCACTCGCGGACGGTTCGATTCCGCCCGAATCGATCGAGATCTTTACAAAGGTTGGCGACTGGATGAGTCGTAACGGCGATGCTATATACGGTTCGGACAAATGCCAGCTAACACGTTCTCGGAATGGAAGCTTTTCGCGAAAGGGCACCACGCTATATTTCCACATCCATTATTATCCGGGCAGCTCCGTCGCGTTTGCCGGTTTAATGACCAAGGCTAGATCCGCGAGACTTTTAGCAACAGGGCAGAAGGTGGATTTCACGCAAGACACATACGGGATCAGATTCACCGGCCTGCCCGAAAAGGCTCCCGATTCGCCGATAACTACAATTGCGATCGAATGTGAATCGGTGCCGACTCAGGACAACATATTTGTCCGCAAACGTGAGCGCGGACAGGTCTGACATAACGAACGCGTCTTTTGAGAGAGCATGCATCACAAGCCAGAATTGATCACGCGGCGCGATCTGCTCCGCCTCACACTAGTTTCGCCGCTTGCCGCTGCAGTGCTGCCTGCATTTAGCGGCGCTCAAACCCGCGTCACCAAGCTTAATCAACGAGTTTTTCTTGAATCCCCTTTCAAAATTATTCCCAGCGATGAGGCTCGCCCTATCGACAACTTGCGCGTGATCCGTGAGTGGCGAGGCTCATTTTGTCGTTCCAGGATCGCAAACACCGGCAGCCAGAGCGTGAAGGTAAAAGAGATCGTACTCTTTGATATTCCGCATTCGATACCGGATCAGACACGTCTCTACGGCGAGGGATTTCAAATGCTGAGTCAAACCGGCGGCACGATTGGGAATCCGAAGGACCTCGGCTCTTACACCGATGCAAAGCATTACAAGATGCCGATCCCGGCTGATGCCCGGGCGTTTTATGGGATGATGGCCCTGGCCTCGGACGATGGAAATCACGATCTCCTCGCGTTTACATCCTGTCGACGATTTAACGGCGGGTTCTATCTTGGTGATGGCTCGCTTCAGGCCGTTCTGGATACAGAAAGCCAGGAGTTGAGACCCGGCGAATCGTGGGATCTGGAAGAATTCACATACACGGCCGGCAAAGATCGCGGCAAGTTGCTTGACAGTTTAGCGGGTCGTCTTGCGGTAAATCATCCGCCCCTGCGATCTCCTGCTCCGCCTGCCGGCTGGTGCTCGTGGTACTGTTTCGGTCCGCGCGTTACGGCGCAACAAGTGCTCGACAATCTTGATTTCATTGCCAAAAACGAACCGAATCTTAAGTACATACAGGTCGACGATGGATATCAGCCTGCGATGGGCGACTGGCTTGAAACCGGAAATGCCTTTGGCGGAAATGTCCAAGGCGTGCTGAAGAAAATTCGCGAGCGTGGGTTTCAGCCCGCGATCTGGGTCGCACCGTTTATCGCCGAGGAAAGCTCGACTTTGTTCAACGAGCACCCTGATTGGTTTATTAAAGACGTTGCGGGCAAGCCGCTGCGTTCGGACCGGGTAACGTTCGGCGGTTGGCGTTCGATAAAGGAAAAAGGAGGCTGGTACGCGCTCGACGGCACGCACCCCGCGGCGCAAAAACACCTCGAAACGGTTTTTGGCACAATGCGAAACGAATGGGGCGTAACCTATTTCAAGCTCGATGCAAATTTTTGGGGGGCGATGCACGGCGGGCGATTTTACGATCCGCAAGCCACACGTATCGAGGGTTATCGACGTGGGATGCGGTCCGTTATAAAAGGCGCGGGCGATGCATTCATTCTCGGCTGCAATCATCCTATTTGGGCGTCGATGGGCCTTATCCATGGCTCGCGCAGCTCGAACGACATCAAGCGGACATGGGACCGCGTGAGATCTACGGCCCTTCAAAACCTCAACCGAAACTGGCAGAACGGCCGCCTATGGTGGAACGACCCCGACGCCGTCTGCCTGATGGGCGAGTTGCCGGACAATGAGTTCGAGTTTCACGCGACGGCGATATATGCATCAGGCGGCATGATCCTCTCGGGCGACGATCTAACAAAAATATCCGGAGAGCGGCTGGCGATGTTAAAAAAACTTTTGCCGCCACAGCCAGTTGCAGCAACTTTCGCAGACGATTCGTTTAGGGTCGGGAACATCGAGCGTAACGGCGTCAGGACGGTTTGTGTTTTTAATTGGGAGGAGGCTCCGCAAACATTCTCGATTCATCTACCGCGATCAACTCAGATCAACAACTTCTGGAGCGGCGAAGATCTTGGCACGCACAGAGGTACATTCTTGATTAAGGAACTGCCTGCTCATTCGGCAAAAGTGCTGGTATGCAAGTGAGAGACACTATGAGGTTAAGTCGAATACTCGCCGCCATTCTTATTAGCCTTGCGTTTATCGCCGCTGTTGTAGGGGCTCAGAATATAGACCCCGTCAAGACCCGATCGACGTTGGCCGACGAGCTTAAGGAAAAGCGTCTTCGTTGGTTTCGCGAGGCCCGGTTCGGGATGTTCATACATTGGGGACTGTATGCAGTTCCCGCAGGTGAATGGAGGGGAAAGCTCATTCCCGGCCTCGGCGAATGGATAATGAACCGGGCGAAGATCCCTGTGGCGGAATATGAGCAGCTTGCTCCGCAATTCAACCCTGTAAAGTTTGACGCTGAAGAGATCGTCAGCCTGGCAAAGAATGCCGGGATGAAATACATCGTCATCACGTCTAAGCATCACGACGGCTTTGCGATGTATCACTCGAAGGTGAGTAAATTCAACATTGTCGACGCAACACCATTCAAACGCGACCCGTTAAAAGAACTTGCCGCCGCCGCGCAAAAGGCCGGCATCAAGCTCTGTTTCTATTATTCGCAAACGCAGGATTGGCACGAGCCGGACGCTGTCGGCAACGATTGGGATTTTAAGGATGAAAGCAAAAAGGATTTCGCTAAATACCTCGAGGAAAAGGTCAAGCCGCAGGTGCGCGAGATACTCACGGATTATGGGCCGATCGGTTTGATATGGTTCGATACGCCTCGAAATATGACCAAAGCTCAAAGTCAGGAGCTCGTCGACCTCGTGCATTCCATCCAGCCGGACTGTTTGGTCAGCGGGCGCGTCGGCAACGGGGTGGGGGACTACGACTCGGCAGGCGACAACCAGATCAGCGTCGGCAAGGTACGGCGCGACTGGGAAACACCTGTGACGATGAATGACACCTGGGGCTTTAAAAGGGACGACACAAACTGGAAACCGACATCGATCCTGATACGCCAGATGGTTCAGGTGGCCAGCCGGGGCGGCAATTACCTCTTGAATATCGGTCCGACCGCCGAAGGCACGGTCCCACAGCCGATCGTGGATCGACTAACTGAGGTAGGGAGATGGATCAAGGTCAACAGCCAGGCCGTATATGGCACCGGCCCGAGTCCTTTTCCGTATGAATTGCCGTGGGGAATTATTACAACAAAGCCCGGCAAGATCTATCTGCATGTGTTTGAGTGGCCGCAGAAAGAGCTCATCCTTTACGGGCTAAAGAGCAGGGTCAAAAATGCCTATCTTTTGTCCGGCAAAACGAAGCTGAAATTCACCCAAATGGATGATCCGGCTAAGGACCATTATTCGATCTCTGTCAAAGTGCCTGCTGCGGCGCCTGACAAGAACGACTCCGTCATCGTTCTTGAAACTGGTGGCGATGTCGTCGCCGACACCACCCTACTTCAGCAGCCGGACCAAAGCATTACGCTTCCCGCATTTCTTTCTAATGTTCACGCGACGGGTGAGACTGGTCTGCGTTTCGACAGCCGCGGCGTTGCCGAGCGATGGCTGAATAAAGACGAATGGGTCGATTGGGAATTCAAGGTCTCAAACCCCGGCACGTTCGATGTTGTGGTTCTCACCTCGGAGCAAAAGTACGGCCGTGACTGGGAGGGCGGCCACGAAGTCTCTCTCGATGTCGCCGGGCACAAACTGAAAGGAATGGTCGAAAACAATGGGAAGAAAGTGCCGGCGGCAAATCCCTATTGGCCGTATGTTATCTCAAAAATAGGCAGCGTAACGATCGATAAAGCCGGCAAATACAGCCTTTCGCTAAAGCCCGACTCGATTCGTAGTGAAAAGAAACTTGGACTCACATTAGTTTCTGTGAAACTCGTTCCGGCGAAATAATATGACGAAAAGGCTCTTTCAATTCGTGACGATCTGCCTGTTGTTGATAGCAGGATCTCAGGGAATTGTTGCTCAGACAAAAAAAGCCGCAGCCGTTGCGACGACCGCTATTGGGGCGACCGACTGGTCTAAGGAAGTGGTCGAATCGACGATCAAGCGTTACCCGACTGCGGAATCATTAAAGGGCTGGGGCTATGCAAAATCGCTATATCTTTATGGACAGTATCTTGTTTATCTGCGAACAAAAGAGGTTCGCTATTTGCAGCACCTCAAGGACTGGACCGATCTGCATATCGACGAAAAAGGTACGATCAACCGCCCGATCACAGCGCTTGATTACATGCTGCCGGCGAATCTCTGTTTGATTCTTTACAAGGAAACGAAACAGGAAAAGTACAAACTTTGCGCCGACAACGTAAGAAGAGTTTTCGACACCTACCCCCGCACAAAAGACGGTGGTTTCTGGCACGCGAATATAAAAAGCCGCGAGTATCAGCTCTGGGCCGACGGCGTGTTCATGGGAATGCCGTTTCTAGTCCGCTACGGAAAAATGTTCGGCGACAGCAAATACACGGACGCCGAGGCCGTGAAACAGATGCTGGTCTATTACAAGAATCTCAATGACCCTGCGACCGGTTTGCTATGGCACGCGTA
>QHXS01000170.1 GCA_003223975.1 Acidobacteriota bacterium | reverse complement strand
TTTTCGGTCTGAATGTAAACCTCGAGATTGATGTCGAGCCCGCCGAGTTTTTCGTTTTGTTCGTTCGCCAAATATTCGAGCGGCTGCGGGTCGTCCGGGTCGCGTTCAAATGCTTTTGTTCGAAACGGCGCCAACGCTTCCATCGTCACGACATAAGGCGAGACCGTGGTCGCAAAATTCTTTGCGAGGAACGGCCCTAGCGGCTGATACTCCCACGCCTGTATATCGCGTGCCGACCAGTCGTTGACGAGGCACACGCCAAAGATGTGTTGCTCGGCTTCGCTAAGCGGAATGCTCTTGCCCAGCTCATTTCCCTGCCCGACAAAAAACCCAAGCTCCATCTCGTAATCAAGATTTTTGCACGGGATAAATACCGGCGGCTTTTCCGCGTCGCTGCGATTCTGCCCGTGCGGCCGCTTGATGTCCGTCCCCGAGATCACAATGCTCGACGCCCGCCCGTGATACCCGATCGGCACATACTTATAATTCGGCAGCAGCGGATTGTCCGGCCGAAACATCGATCCAACGTTCGTCGCATGATAGATCGAGCAGTAGAAGTCGGTGTAGTCTCCGATGCCAGTTCGAAAAAAATCCAAATCCTGACCATCGGCCGGCATCAAGCACTCTTGAGCTGCCGCTTTTGTTTCCGCATCTGCTGAAAATGAAAGTATTTCGACCAGTCTTTTGCGTAACGAACGCAGCTCCAAATCCGTTAGGCCCATTAAACCCGAAAGCCCTGAGGCCGACACCACGTTTTCTAGCACCGAGCCACCGTGAAAAATGGGCATATCAAAAAGTCCCTGACGCACTGCCCACTTTAGGTTCAAAAGTTGATCGCCAATACGAACCGCTCGTTCAACGTACCATGTGTTGTCGTAGGATTCCGCGATGCAAAACGGCAAATTCTGTATCGGAAAATCCGTATTCGGGTCGTTGGCGGATTCGACCCAGCTCTTCAAGTTAGGGTCGTGGGTTTCGTTGATCTCGTACATATTGGTCATTGGTCCTTAGTCCTTGGTCCTTTGTTGAAAAACAACTAAGGACTTAAGGACAAATGACAAAGGACTGTTTACAAAAGGCCTAACTCCTGCAGGTCATCAACCGGTTCGTCGAATGAGCACGAGCCGAATGCGTTCATACCTTTTGTTCGCAGTCGCTGCAGGTGCGCGTTCGATAGAAAATGCTCGCCGCGCCATGTGACGCCGGTTTCGGTGAATGCGAACACCTCTTCAAACTCTTCTTCCATGATCTCTTCGAGCACCGGCGCGCGAAAGCTTTCACGCGCAAAACCGGTCATCATCAGCATGTTCAGAAATCCGTGCATCGTGCCCTGCGGCGCGTTCTCGGCATAGGTCAGCGGCTTGAAGCAGCGGATCGGATGATGCAATCCCGCGGTCGCCTTGAACGGCACATTAGCCGCCATGCATGTGCGCACGAAACGAATAATATCGCGCGATTCAGGAAACTCTTCTCGCGTTACGCCGCCGGTGCGTATCTTCGCGCGCTGTTCGAGCATCGCGAGCGCGGTAACAAGATCGACGAACGCATCGCCCATCCCGATCTCAAAGTACGCGGTTAGCCCATGTGGCAATGCTTTCACGGTGTTTTCTATCTTGGACGCGGTATTTGCACGTACCTCCAGAACATCGCAGACGATCGACGGCGCGTTCGAGGCGTTGAATGACGCGATCCGTTTAAGCGTATCGTTGATGTCTTCGCCCGCAATGACGGCCAGCTGCCATGGCTTGCCCTCGCGTGAAACGAACTCGCGCGCAGTTTCGCCAAATTCGTCCAGCCGTGCCGCGGGCAACACGAACCGGCCGAGCATCCAGCCATAATTGCTGTTGCGGTATGTCGCGAAATTCAGGACTGCCTCGCTCATCGAACACTGAGACGGCGGGAAAAGCCCGGCGTAGTCGATGACTTGCGTGAGCAATATTCGGGCAGATTCAAGCGGCTTCAACGAGCCGGTTTGGGCATTTTTGCTGTCCATTCCACGGATTTGGATGCTTCAAAAAGGATAGTTGCTTATCCGTCGATTTACAAACGTCTTCCTCCATGCATTTAGGGACTTGTTTTCCGAAAAAACTTCGGTTATCTTTTCTAAAACTTTGATCATAAGTAGTTGTGAATGCGTGTTTTAGGCATCGATCCGGGCAGCGAAACGCTCGGCTGGGGAATAGTTGAAGGCTCAGGTTCGGCATATTCGTCGGTTGAATTCGGGACGGTGCGCGCAAATACGAAGCTGGCGTTCTCTAAACGCCTTTTCGTTATGTACGAGGGTGTCGCCGAAGTTATCGATCGGTTCGCACCGGATGTGCTTTCGATCGAAGAAGCGTTTTACGCAAAGAACGCGTCCGTCGCGCTAAAGCTTGGACAGGTCCGCGGCGTGATCCTGGTTCTTGCCGAACAGCGTGGGCTGGAGATCGCCGAGTATGCTGCTCGGTTGATAAAACAAACGGTCGTCGGATACGGCAACGCCGAAAAACAACAGGTCGGTATGATGGTAAAGGTGCTGCTAAAGCTAAAAACCGTCCCGGCCCCGCACGACGCGGCAGATGCTCTTGCGGCGGCGATCTGTCATTTTCATCATCAACGTACCGCCCAAAGCGGTAAGAGGAAATAAAATGAAAACCCACAGTTTGATTTTAGTTTTCTTGCTATCACTAGTTGTTTTCCCGCCGGAGGGTTTTGGTCAGAAACGAAAACCTTCGAGTACAAGACCCCAGAGTGCGGCATCGCCGAAACCAAAAGAGGGCGGCCAGACAGCGGTCGTAATGGACGAAACACTGTCCGTCTTGCGTGTCACGCCAAGCCTGTTTGCCGACGGTGTTCAACGAATGCGTAGGGGACGCGAAGTTCGTATTCTGGGAGCCACGGAAGCCGACGGTGTGAAGTTTTTCAAAGTTACGGCCGAGCCGAAAAACTATGGTTGGGTGCAGGCCGATGCGGTCTTTGGAAAATTTCGACCGGACGACGAAGAGCGTCTAGCGAAGCTGGTCCAGGCGATGAACGGGTTCGACCAGATCGAACTTGCGGCTTATTTCTTCACGCTTTACCCTGATTCGAAATTCAGTCCGGCTATTCTTTTGTTGTTCGGTGATCTTTGCCAGGAAACCGCGGTTCGCCTTTCGAAAGATGCAAACAGCCGGCTCGACCGCCGCGAAATGGCCGCGTCTGCTGCGCCAATGCATAGTTATTTTTTGAATTACGTGGGTCTCGATCGATATCGAAAGTTGGGCATTACATATCGATTTAACGCATCGACGAAAGCTTATTATTACGACGGCGCGAGCTGGCGAAAACTGGTAGAAAAGTTTGGCTCATCGCCGGAAGCTGCGGAAGCGAGAAAACGGCTGGATTCACTAAACGGAAGATCTTCAACTAACGCTCTTTAACAGGATAACTAGATCGCAACGGCTATCTGCGAAGCCACCTTTGCATTGTTCTCAAGAAGCGCGATATTCGCTGCTAGCGTTTTCCCGTTGCTTCGGGTGGACATTTCTGAAAGCAAAAAAGGCGTAACGTCTTTGCCCTTTATCTTATTTGCGGCAGCTGACTTCAATGACTCTGCAAGGATCGCTTCCAATTCCGGCAACGCGATCTCGGACGCTTCAGGAACCGGCACCGTTATCAGGATCGCGTTCTTCATTTCCAGGTCGTCGCGGGCGATGATCGCCTGTGCCGCTTCGCGGGCTGTCTCGAGCCTTCCGTCAACCGCCAGGCCGCTTGACCTCGAATAGAACGCCGGCATTTCATCGCACTTCCAGCCTAAAACGGAGATACCGTGCGTCTCCAGCCATTCGCGAGTAGCTGGAAGGTCGAGAACGATCTTCGCACCCGAACAAACAACGGTGATCGGAGTGTTTGCCAGCTCGGGCAGGTCGGCAGAAATATCTTTTCCCTCGCCGCGATGCACACCGCCGATACCTCCGGTCGCAAAGATCTTTATCCCGGAACGATGCGCGATAAACGCGGTCGTCGCGACTGTGGTCGCACCGTCAAGTTTTTTTGCGATCGCGACGGGAAGATCACGACGCGAGATCTTTCTGATCTCCTTGCCGGTCGCCAGCTTTTCAAACTGTTCCTCGTTAAGTCCTACGCAAATTTCGCCGGCAAAAACGCCGACGGTCGCGGGAACGGCACCATTGTCACGAATAATTCGTTCGAGCTTATACGCGGTCTCAATGTTTTCCGGATAAGGAAGGCCGTGCGCGATAACGGTCGATTCGAGCGCAACGATCGGCGAATCAAAATGCAGTGCACCCGTGACCTCTTCGTTGTATTTGAATTTCATCGGGGAATGATCTCGTACAAATATAGCATTTTGGTAATAAGAATTTGCACACGGATCGAGCAGATAAAGCGGAAAAAAACCGGATAAGAATTATTTCAAATCCGGTTCCGCCTGATCCGCTTTATCCGCGTTCAAGACGCTGTTTGAATCACGCTACTTAACAAATTTGCCTATGCGATCGAGTCGCGGATGTGTTAGGCAGCCAAGCATGTCGCCGTTCGACGCACCGCGATCACACGACCAATAGACGAACATCGCACGCCCGACGACCAGCTCTCGCGGAACAAATCCCCAGTAACGGCTGTCTTCGCTATTGTCGCGGCTGTCGCCCATGCAGAAAAAGCTATTTTCCGGCACCTGCATCGGCTTTCCCGGAACCGCGAATTCGAAATCTCGCCGCGAAAGTTTTTGGCCCTTAAGAATCGGGTCCATCGTGCGTTTCGAGTAAAACACGTCGTATTTCTCTTCAGGTGTCTTATCTTCAAAATCCTTCGGGACAAGCGCCGACTGATTGTCTCCGGGTGTCGGCGGATCGCCGATCACGCGATGCTCCGGCAACAACTCACCGTTTATGAATACCTGGTTGTCCCGAAATTCCACCGTGTCGCCTGGCAACCCGATCACGCGCTTAACGTAATTCATTTGATACGGCGTTGCAGATGTTCCGTGTGCACGGTCCATTTCAGGATGGAGCTTATTGCCCGGATATTTGAAAACGATAATGTCGCCGCGGCGAATTTCACGCATTGGCAGGAACGGCAACGGATTTCCTCCGGGATTAAAGATGAACTTATTTACAAGCAAATAATCGCCGATCAGGATCGTGTTCTGCATCGATCCGGTCGGAACGGTCACGGCCTGTATAATGAATGTCATTCCGAAGAGCGCCATTATCAAGGTAACGGTCAGCGATTCGAAATACTCCCTAAAAACCGATTTCGGCGGCCCCGCAGGTTTTCTTTCTTTTGGTTCGATTTCCTTCTTCTCTTCAGTTGCCATAGATATTACTCACTGCTGCCGTTAATAAGTTCGAGCGCATTGTTCGCGGCCATCATCTCGGCGGCCTTTATCGACCGGCCGATCCCCGATGCCCGGCCCGTTTCCCAAACAGCCTCGACAAAGAAAGTGCGGTCGTGCGGCTGGCCCTCGCTTCGCAAGAGTTGATACGTCGGGGCGGCCATTTTGTTCGCCTGCAACGTTTCCTGCAAGAGCGTTTTGAAATCGAGAGCGGCTTTGGGTGTGGCGTTTTGGATCGCGTCCGCCATTTCCCGCGTTACGAACGATCTGGCTGCCGCGTAACCGCCATCGAGGAAGATCGCCGCCACTACCGCCTCGAAAACGTCCGCGAGGATCGCCGGATTCCGCCGTCCGCCGATCTTTTCCTCGCCCGAACTGAGCCGCACGAACTCTCCCAGGTTCAATTTGGCCGCAAAGGCCGCGAGCGATTCCATTCGCACAAGGCTGTGCTTCATCAGGCTCAGCCCGCCCTCGCTAAGCTCGGCATTGCGCCGGAATAGCTCTTCGGCAACGACGAGTCCAACTACAGAGTCGCCGACGAATTCGAGCGTTTCGTTCTCGATCTTTCGGGCCGCGTCGCCGCTTCGCATCGCGTTCTCATTCGCCCAGGAACGATGCGTAAGCGCGCGCTCCAGAAGCTCCGGAGAGCGAAAGCTGTGGCCAAGGGAGCTTTCGAGCGTTGCTAGCTTCGTCGCCATGTCAAAAAGTGATTTTAAG
>QHXS01000153.1 GCA_003223975.1 Acidobacteriota bacterium | reverse complement strand
CGCGTAAAACTGCGTGTTCGAAGGATTGTACGGTCGTACAAATGAATGGACGTAAGTTATTGATGGCAAACGAATTATCGTAGTTGAATACAAATTTTCGGATTGGTTCTAGAGATCAAATCGAGAGTTTGATCTCCTTGACTGCGATCGCGGCGGAGCCGACTGCGGTCGCGATAGTCGGCGCATTTGGACACGCAACATCGCCGATCGCGTAGACGTTTGGAATGCTTGTCACGAAATTGCGTGAGACAGCGACGTAGTTTTTTTCGCCAAGATCGAGTTGTCCCCTGAACAGCTCAGTATTCGGTTCAACCCCGATCCGTATCAAAGCAAATTGAACATCGACGGTCGACCGATTTCCGATGCTGTCTGTCAGTTCGACGCCTTCCAGTCTTTCATTTCCGAGAAAACGTCGGACGGTGTGAAGCAGTTTGAATTCGATATTGGTTTTCTTTGCCGCGGCTTCGGCAAATTCATGTCGCGCAGAAAGATCTTGACGTCGATGGACCACAGTAACGACGGCCGCGTTTTTCGAAAGGATGAGGGCATTCTCGATAGCAGCGTCTCCCCCGCCCACGATCACCACATGTGAGTCCCGAACCAGATCCTTTTCCTTTGCGCCTGAACTCAATATCCCGCGACCGGCAAATTCCAGTTCACCTTCAACGTTCAGCATCCGCCTTCGAACTCCGGTTGCGATCACGATCGCGTTCGCCTCAATTACTTCGCCATCGCCAAGCACGATCTCTTTAGAGACAAGATCAAGGGCGCGGCATGTGACGTTCGTCTGGATTGTGCAGTTCGCTGATTGCAAGGATTTTACAAAATGGTCACTCATTTCGATCCCATTTTCGGTCGGGAGGCCCGGATAGTTCTTTATCGGTGCAAAAATGCGTGACAGTTGTCCGCCAAGTTCAGCCCCCTTCTCGAGCACGATCGCTTTTAGATTAAGATCGGCGCACCAGACAGCGGCTGAAATACCCGCAGCTCCGCCCCCGAGAATGATCACGTCAAAATTAGTTTTTGAAGCCATTTTCAGAACCTACGACAGGCTACGACAAAATGTCATCCGAGTGTCAAATTGTGTCATTTTCAGGATGGCGAAATCTCAGCCTCGCACTGCCGCTTTGTCAAAGCCGAAGCAGTAAATCGTTATATATCAGCACTAAACGGTAATTAGAACATTCTACCCGGTTCCCTAAAAAAATGGCATCAGTTTTGCATTCGAGCTTAGTTGTTAGTGGGCAAGGTCTGCCCGCGCCGGTCCGCCTCCCGTTTCCAAATCAAAGTTACGCGCCGAACCATTATCAATTATGCGTTTAGAAGTAGATAGTTCGTCCACAGTGGCCCAGCCTCCTACGCAGGCCCAGTTTTCAAGCACATCAAGTTTCGAAGCAAGCAAGGAAGCTCTAAATATGGGTATCCGCGCGGCACAGTCGGGGGACCGTGTAAATGCACGGATCGCCCTGCAACGCGCGACGGAGTTGGATGACGCCAACGAGAATGCATGGCTATGGCTTGCATCGATCAGCGAATATCCAGAAGAATTGATCGCTTTCCTCGAAAACGTGCTGGCAATTAATCCCGCGAACGAACGGGCTTTGCAATGGATGAAGGCGACTCGGTCATTACTCGCAAAAACCTTCATGCAACGCGGCAGCGATGCCGCCGAAGCCGATCAGCCCGTATACGCTGAAGATTGTTTTCTAAAGTCGCTCGAGTACGACCCGGAAAACGCAAGTGCATGGCTATGGCTGGCCTCGCTGAGCAAAGAGAAGGAAGCCCGCGTGCGCCACCTTGAACGCGTTCTTGAGATAGAACCTGAAAACCAAGCCGCACTTAATATTTTGAACTCGATCCGCTCTGAGGAAGAGACGGCGGAATTCGGTGAGATCAAAAAAGCTGTATTTGAAGGCGACGCGATCGGCGCAATCGCTTCACTTGAAAACTTTAACGAACGTTATCCTGCAAATTCCGACGCCTGGATGCTGCGATCACATTTTGAAGTTCGGCCCGTGGACAAATTAAAAGCTCTCAAGCGAGTGCTTGAAATAGATCCGTCGCATGACGCCGCAAGGCTCTCGCTCGAATCCCTTAACACGATGTTTGCGGACGCAGGTGAGATGGATGAAAAAACGGAAGCGCCAACAGCGGCTAGCGTCGCGAGCTCGCACGAATCTACCTCAAACGAAGTGAAGGCGGAAAGCTCCGTGGAAGAGCCCGATGAATTGCTTCTCCCGATCGAACCGCCAAAGGAGGATCTAAGTTTCGGGGCTGACGACGTGCGATCGATCGAATCAAAAGATTCGAACGACTTGGAAATCGCCCACGCAAATAGTAATGGCGATGGGCTGGACGACTGGAACCGGGAGACAGAAGCATTTGATCTTTCCGATCTGCCGAAAGCTCCTCAAAGCGTTGCTGTCAACGCTATACCTATGCCGAGCGACGCACCCGTAACCGATTCTCACGAACGAACGGGTTTCGAGACGATCGCTGAAAAACGCCCGTCGAATAACTCTGAAGGTCAAATAGCGTGTCCATTCTGTAATTTTACCAACGATGTCACGTCATTCAATTGCGCATCTTGCCTGGCCGTTGTTTCGCTTTCCGACCTCGACATTCTTTTAACGAACTGTAATGCCGACAAATACGTTATTCGGAAGGCCGTTGAACGCATGGAAAAAGAAAACAGCTCAACGCCGCTCGACGAAGCACAACTGACAATGCTTGGGATCGGTCACTTAAATCTGAAAAATCTCCAGTACGGATTCAATTACCTTCAAAAAGCCGCGTGTCTTAATTTCAATAACACTGTTCTAAGCGATCAAGTTCGCGCTCTGGAAACAAGGATGAAGGAATTGCGGGCCCAGGACGAAACACATGCGGCATTGGTAAAAGGCAAAACGATACTGGTCGTTGACGACAGCTCAACGGTTCGAAAATTGATCGCCGGGAAGCTCGAAAAGTCCGGCCACGAAGTATTTTGTTCCAACAGCGGCGCCGAAGCTATGGAACGGCTTAAAGAGCTGACGCCAGACCTGATCCTGCTTGATATAGCAATGCCCGAAGTTGATGGATATCAGGTTTGTCGCCAGATACGCGGCTGGGTAGCAACCGCAAACACGCCGGTCGTAATGATCTCGGGTAAAGACGGAACATTTGATAAGTTGAAAGGTGAGGCAGCGGGTTCGACCGGATTCATTACTAAACCCTTCGGTCCCGAAACACTTATGAAAGCCGTCGAATTCTATCTCGCCGGTGGAAAAGATCTGGATATTCCTGAACCCAACGCGGAAGGCCCTGCATAAACCTAACGGATCGGCGGTTTGCTCGGGCGAATCTCGACTTTGCTCGGCAGTGCGCGGTTGGGCATGTTGAGCAGATCGATAACGACTTCTGCAATGTCATCAGGCTGCAGCTGCCATGCGTTTGCATCGGTTGGGCTGTCGCCGCCAAATGAAGTATTAACGCTTCCCGGACAAATATAGCTGACCTTTATATCGTTTTGCCGCACTTCCTGCATTAGAGCTTCGGTGAATCCGTTCAACCCGAATTTAGACGCGTTGTAGGCGGCCATCTTCGGATGCGCGTTTTGGCCCGCGAGCGATGAGATATTGAAAATGTATCCGCCGCCGCGTTTTTTCATCAACGGGATCGCGTAATGACAGGCATAAAAGACGCTGTGTAGATTGGTTTCGAGCGTTTGCCGAAATTCGTCGCCGGACAACTGCTCCACAGTCTTCCCAAAGATCCCCATTCCGGCGTTATTTATCAAAATGTCGACGCCGCCGAACCTGCGCTCGCATTCGCCAAGTAGCATTCGAACCTGATCCTCGTTTCGGACGTCGCACACATCGCCCTCAACATTGCCGTGCTTCGAAAGCCATTCGATGGCTTGATTGAGGTCGCGTTTGTCTCGTCCGCATATGAAGACGGTCGCCCCGTTTTTTAGCAGAGTCTCTGAGATAGCAAAGCCGATCCCTTTGGTGCCGCCGGTTACTAACGCGATCTTGCCCTCGACGCTCATAACTTTTGATTGCTGAATTAGTGCTGAGCCTGTACAACTTCCGGCTTGAAGTCCACAAATTTATCACCCTTTGCGAATTTGATCTTTGGGGCCTCCTTCCTATCAAGTTCCTTCCAGACTATGGTTAAGCTGCCATCGGCGCCCTTGCGAATGATTCGAAAGACTATTATGACGTCAGCTCGCTTGTCTAGGGAAAGCGTGTGAAATCTCATTTCATTCAACGATGTCATTTCCGTTACGGCCGGCAACGAGTTGGCAACATTGTAAGCAATGGAGCGCAAAGCATACGTTGTGTTTTCAGCAGGCGTGACACTGTTGGAGTATTTAAAACCGCCGTTTTCAAGTCCTGCCTTGAACTTCGCCGCCACCTTCCTGGCTTCAGCCGGTTCGGAGGCAGGCGGGAGATCGAAAATGAACTTCAATCCGTCGCGGTTTGGCGTTACGTCCTCGATCGGCACGTCACCTAATGAAACGATTATCCCCTGTGAAAAAAATGCGTTGCTGAAGATCTCACCTTGATTGAATCCCAGGTCGGAATAGTACGGGTGGGCATAACCAAGATTTCTGAATGAGAAGGAAGAGCTCGCCATGACAAAATTCTTGCAGTCGCCGTCGATGCGAATGACATTCTTGACTACGCAATCGTAATCCGGAAAAAGCTTGAACATGCCGGTCTTGTCCGCTTTAAGAAATTCGTTGTACCGGGAGTAATCCGCGGCATCGACCCTTCGAGCCAAACGGATTCGCTCGCTGGTTTCCTTGTCGATCGTCGGGCCGGCGACCACTGTCCTCTCTGGCGGCCTGACAGTCTTTGTCGCAGTCTCAAACTCGCCAGTATTTCGCCGTTCGCGTTCGGCTTCGATCCTTCGGCCAGCTTCGCGATTCTGTTCAGCGTCGCCCGGTTGTTGCGGCGTCTGGCTATGCAAATCAACAACTGTGGCAATAATAACTATCAGCTGTAAGAAAATAATTTTTCGCACCGCGACAACCTCCCTGAAAACCGTTGAGGATCCAATCGCCCAATAAGACGAACCTGATCCCAACGCGTCTAAAGTTTCGAGCGCAATAGCTCATTTACAATTTTAGGATTGGCTTTGCCTTCCGACGCCTTCATCACCTGGCCGACAAAGAACCCGAACAACTTTTCGTTCCCGCTGCGAAACGCCGTAACCTGTGCCTCATTATTCCCAATCACCTGGTCTATGATCTTTTCGATCTCGCCTGCATCCGAAACCTGTTCGAACCCTTTCTCTTCGATCACCTGCGCGACCGGCTTGCCGGTTGCGAACATCTCGGCGAAAACTTCCTTTGCCTGGTTGTTATTGATCGATCCGGCCTCGATCGTTTTGATCAACTCCGCGAGGTCTTCCGCGCTCACAAGGCTTTCAGCCGCCGGCCTGGTCGAATGATTTAGCTCGCGCGAAAATTCTCCAAGCACCCAATTAGCCGCTAGGCGAGGATTTAATGAATGACGCGCCGCGGTTTCGAAAAAATCGGCCATGCTACGGTCAGCTGTCAATTGCGTTGCATCCGCGAAGCTAAGTTCATAATCGGCAATGAAGCGTTCGCGCATGGAGTCCGGTAATTCCGGCATTTCGCGCTTCGCCGCTTCGATGAATTCGTCTGAAACCGCGAGGGGTTGAAGATCTGGCTCCGGGAAATATCGATAGTCGTGCGCATCTTCCTTAGACCGCATCAGGCGCGTCTCATTTTTCTTTTCGTCCCAAAGGCGCGTTTCCTGCGATACGCCTTCACCCGTTTCGTGCGCCGCGATCTGCCGTTCGATCTCAAATTCGATCGCTTTTTGCATGAACCGAACAGAGTTTAGGTTCTTCAGCTCGACCTTGTTGTTAAACTCTGCACCGCCGACGCGTCGCACAGAAACGTTCGCCTCGCAACGGAGATTTCCTTTTTCCATGTCGGCATCACTTGCGCCGACCCACTGCAGCACTCTGCGAATATGATTCACATAATCGTATGCCTGCCACGACGAACGAAAGTCGGGGCCGGTCACGATCTCGGCCAGCGGCGTCCCGGCACGATTCAGATCGATATAGGAGTATTTGTCGGTTTCCGGCAGGCCTTCGTGCACGTTCTTCCCGGCATCTTCTTCCAGATGCATTCGCTGAATGTGGATCGAGATGGGCTTCCATTCCATCGCATGGCCGTGGTGGTCACGCTCGGCCGTCATCAACTTCAAGGTACCGTTTGCGGAAAATGGTCTGTCGTATTGCGAGATCTGATATCCCTTTGGCAGATCTGGGTAGAAGTAATTCTTTCGAGCGAAGATAGATTCATTCTGGATCTCGAGGCCGAGGGCAAGTGCGGCCTTCGCACCAAGAACGACCGCGTTCCAGTTCAATACCGGCAATGCGCCGGGCAGGCCAAGGCAAACCGGGCAAGTGTTGGAATTCGGCTCGCTCCCAACCTCCACACTACAACCGCAGAATATCTTGGTCGCCGTCGCAAGTTGCGCATGGACCTCCATGCCGATGATCGCTTCCCAACCTTCTTTCATTTCTTAGAATCCTAAAATCAAAACGCGGACTATGATTTAATCATAATCCGCGCATATTCAATCGCAAAAACTACACTTCTAGCAGTGCGGCGCTCAACGAGGATAGCGAAACGGCGGCGTAAAAACTGGAGTTCCGACGCCGGTATTGCTATTCCCGCCATTGCCGTAGATTACCATGCCGCCTGAAGCACGCCACCCAATGTTTCCGTTTTGAATGGGATAGCGACCCGGAAATTTTCCGGGATAACGATTTATATACCCGCCGCCATACGTGCCGTAGCCGCCATAAGTACCATAGCCGCCATAATA
>QHXS01000090.1 GCA_003223975.1 Acidobacteriota bacterium | reverse complement strand
CAAAATCTTCCTTTCGGCAGTAGATCTGAAGCCGCGACATTCCGTCGCTCAGATGGACAAATGCCGCTTTGCCCATGACTCGCGGCGGAACGGCCATGCGCCCCGCGATACGGACATTTCCAAGTTCCCGCAAACGCGCATTTAAAGGGTCTTTGATCTCAGCGGGCGGCCGCTCACGTTCGGCGAGTTTCGAAACGACTTGAGCCATCTCATCGACGATCGTCATTATCGGGCCATAATTCAAAAGTCTTGTGATCGTGTCTTCGTTACCTGAAACACGTGACCGCTCAAATTTATTTGGGTAAACGTTCCCGATCAGCTCGCGCAGCGTTTCCAGATGCTCACGCCGCACCTCGGTTTGGTCGTTTGGTTCGACGATCTCATTGAATTGGGGAATGCTCATAAGACGAATGCTCGATTATAGATAACCCTTTAATTTACGGCAAACAACAGGCTGTGTGATAATAGTCAAAACCGCAGGAGAACGATCACTGACACCCCTGTCAATCCGTTCTTCTGCGGCTAGGTGCGTTTATGGTGGAACCTTTTGCAAAGGCTAGGGAAATCGAAGCGGCGATACAAAAGGGTGCCCGCGTTGTGTCGATCGACGGACTGACGTCGACCGCCGCGAAATCATTCGTGCTTTCCGAAATTGAGACATCGAAAACGATCGTTGTCGTTACAGAATCGAATGCCACGCTCGAAACATGGGAATCCGACCTTCGCTTCTGGATACAGGATCACGACGCTGCGGTTTTGAGCCTGCCTTCCTTCGATACGGACGTTTATTCGGGCGGTTCGCCGCATGCTGAAACGATGGAACGTCGGGCTCTCACGCTCTGGTCTCTTGCACGCTCCGCGACTCGAATTCTGGTCGTGTCCGCTCGTTCGCTAATCACGCGGACTCTTTCCCGCGACGAGATCCTGGGGTTGGGTGCCATTTTACATTTGGAAGACGAGATTTCGTTGAACGAATTGACGGAAATGCTCCTGACCGTCGGGTACGTCCGCGAAGATCCTGTGAGTGGCGTCGGACAATTTTCCGTGCGCGGCGGCATTCTCGACGTATGGCCTCCCGATATGGAATTTCCCGTACGGATCGAGTTCTTCGGCGACACCGTCGATTCTATCCGGCGATTCGATCCAGAAACCCAACTTTCGGTCGAAAAGCTGACAGAGATCTTGCTTGCGCCCATGCGTGAATTTGCGGCGACCGCCCAGGACTTGAAGGATTGGTCATTCTTTGCCCGTGAGCGGTTCGCGGGCGAGAATCTTGCCCGCAATTTGCTTGACCGAACCGAATTTGCCGACGAGGGCGAAACCTTTTCGGGCTGGGAATTTCTGCTGCCGTTGGTAAAACCGTTGAACGGAACCGTTTTCGATTACCTTGACGAGGCCGTTTTCTTGATCGACGAGCCAACTTCTGTGGAACAAACTCTTGCAGGTTTTTACGATAATCTCCGCCGTCGCTTTGGATCACTTGAAACCACGGGCGAGATCGGCCTTTCGCCTTCGGAACTGTTCCTCGATGCCGACGAGCTTCGCAGGAAGTTGGACGAGAAGCAACGGATCGAGATCAGGGCACTAGGCAGGACTGCGGCAGCGGAAGATGAACAGTTTTCCCTTTCTGAAATGCCTGAGAGTATCACGGGTCGCGGCGGGACGATCGAACCCCTTTTTCTTTTCCCAACGGCTGCCGACTCGGCGAATCTCGAAATACGGTCGAGATCGACTCGTAAGTTCCACGGCGACCTCGATCGTTTTTTCTCAGAGATCGGCGAATTGCCGGCTTCCAAGTTCGTGTTCGACACGCTCGGGATCGCCGAGCGTTTCCAAGAAATATTGACTGAGCGCAACGCCTCTATTCGTGGCGACGCGTTGATTGTCGGCCCCATATCGTCGGGGTTTGAACTGCCGGAATCGAACGCGCTTTATTTTTCCGAGACCGACATTTTTGGCGAGTCTTCTTCGTCAGATATCGCCGCAACCCGTCCCAAGGCACAAAAGCCCAAAAGCCGTCTCGGCGCTTTCATCTCGGATTTTCGCGACCTGAAGCCGGGAGACTTGGTGGTGCACGTCGACCATGGCATCGGCAGATTTGCCGGACTGCAAACCATCACAGCTCAGGGCGCGGAACGCGAATTCATGCTCCTGGAGTATGCAGATGATGCAAAGCTTTTTGTTCCGGTCGAGCGCCTTGATCTGGTTTCCCGTTATTCGTCCGGCGAGATCGCGACCGCACCTCTTGACCGCCTTGGCGGCATCGGTTGGCAGCGGACAAAAGCAAAGGCGAAACGTGCGATGCGCGATATGGCCGACGAGCTTTTACGTCTGTACGCCGAGAGAAAGCTTGTACAGGGCTTTGCTTTTTCCCCAGACGCGCCATGGCAGCATGAATTCGAAGATGCGTTTCCTTACGATCTCACTTCGGACCAGGCGAAAGCGATCGAGGACGTCAAGGAAGACATGGAAACGGCGCGTCCGATGGATAGATTGATCATTGGCGATGTCGGTTACGGAAAAACTGAAGTTGCCATGCGGGCCACGTTCAAAGCGGTGATGGACGGTAAACAGGTTGCCATACTTTCGCCGACGACGATCCTTGCTTACCAACACTACGAATCGTTCAGAAAGCGATTTGCCGCATTCCCTGCGAAGATCGATCTTCTCTCGCGCTTTCGCAGTAAGGCCGAACAGAAAGCCGTTACAGAGACCACAAAGAACGGTGACGTAGACGTCCTCATCGGAACGCACCGGATACTTTCCAACGATGTCAGCTTGCCAAAACTTGGATTGCTCGTCGTTGATGAGGAACAACGCTTTGGAGTAGCTCACAAAGAGAAACTTAAACAATTGAAAAAGAAGGTAGACGTGTTAACGCTGTCTGCCACGCCGATTCCACGCACGCTGAACATGTCGCTGATCGGTATGCGCGATATGTCGGTGATCGAAACACCGCCACGCGATCGCTTAGCGATCAACACGCAGGTCGTTCAGTTTTCAGAAAACGTCATCCGGTCCGCGATCGAACTCGAACTCGCCCGAAACGGCCAGGTGTTTTTCATTCACAATCGCGTCGAATCGATCGAGCCGATCGCAGCGTTGATCCAAAAGATCGTTCCGAACGCTCGGATCGCGATCGGACATGGCCAGATGAATGAAAAGGAAATGGAGCAGGTCATGCTCGATTTCATCGATTACAAGTACGACATTCTGGTCGCGACGACGATCATCGAGAACGGTATCGATATCCCGCGGGCGAACACGATAATCATTAATCGCGCCGACAACTATGGCCTTTCGCAGCTCTATCAATTGCGTGGACGTGTGGGCCGATCGAATCGGCGGGCTTATGCATATTTGCTCATTCCGAGCGAGTTGGAGCTGACGCCGATAGCCCGCCGAAGGCTGAGCGCGATCCGGGAATTTTCGGACCTCGGTGCGGGTTTTCGCCTTGCCGCTTTAGATCTTGAATTGCGAGGTGCTGGGAATATTCTCGGGGGCCAGCAATCAGGACATCTCGACGCGCTTGGCTTTGACCTTTACACGAAAATGCTCGAGCGAACGATAGCGGAAATGCGCGGTGAGGAGATCGCGGACGAAGTTAATGTTTCTATAAACCTCGGCGTTGATGTCGCGATCCCGAAAGAATATATTGTCGAGGCAAGTCAGCGTCTTAGAACTTATAAGAGGATCGCCTCTGCAGAGTCTGATGAAGCGCTGAGTGCCATACGAAGCGAGGTCGCCGACCGCTATGGCCGCATTCCCGGTTCTGTTGAAAATCTTTTTCTTTATGGACGGCTTCGAAAGCTCGCCGAGCGAGTTGGGATCGTTTCCGTCGATCGGGCAGGCTCGCAGATCGCATTCAAGTTTTCGGAAAGTGCAAAGGTCGAACCGGAACAGCTTTTGTCGATCGTTGAAACAGAGGAAGCTGCGAGTTTTTCGCCGTCGGGAATCCTTCGGGTCGAGGTCGGTGATGAGGGCCCAATGGTTACGGCGATCAGGCTGGTCAAATCAGTGATCCAATAACGAACTTTCGGCGGTGCAATCGCGCAGTGCGTTGAAATCGCATACAAAGAGGTTTGGAGCATATTCCCTGGTTTGTTTTCGAATGTTTTGCCAAACCACTGACTGGCCGTATTCTTCTTCGGTCCAACCGAGATATTTCTTGTTTCGCCAAACGAATTCGTAGGCTTCTTCTTCACCGTAACCTTTCAAATGCCGAGCTTCGTGAAGCAAAATGGCCGACCGCTCGACATCGTCTTCGGGATATGTGAAATAGTCAGGATAAAGCGTGATGATCGCGAATGGATAATTCGTGGCGGCGAACGCGGTTTCTTTTGGTACGGACGCATTTAGCCAATTATCGTTGCTTCGGTATGTCGCGACATCGCGCAGAAGATATGCTTCGTTAATAAATCCATGCTTTTCTAGATATAGGGTCGCATTCTTCACCTTCTCGACTTCGCCGGCAGAAAGGGATGAAGCGGTAATTATCAATGAGGCATAAAAGATCCCGACCGCTCCGATGCAAACGGCAATAAATATCAGAAACCGACGGCCAAGACGTAGCCAGAGACCATCTGACGATGTGTTTTTCATCCCGATAAGCCGCAGTTTAGTACAAAACCTGCTAATATCTAGAAAGTTTCAATAGGCGCTCAATCCCGGTGAATTTTAGTTTTCGAACCCATACGCCGCCATTTGCATCAAACATCGAGATCGCCAAAGATAAAGAACTTGGAGTTTAGAATAGTGAAATTATTAGTAAACGCATTTATTGCTGCAATTATCGTATTTACTGCGAACGCCGTCTTCGCCCAGGAAAGCCAGGAGAAGGTAGTTGACGAGGTCGTCGCACAGGTTAATAACGATGTGATCACGCTTTCGCGGGTGCGGAAAGAAATGCAATTGGTCGTTGATGGTGAAGTCCAGAACGGAAAGGACAAGGCCGAGGCTATAAAGACCGTCAATGAAAAGCAAGGCGAATTGATCGCGAGCTTGATCAACGAGGAATTGCTCATCCAGCGTGCAAAGGAAGTCGGCATAGACAAGGACGCTGAGGTGGAAGTGAACCAGCGATTCGCGGCGATAATGAAGCAATATAATTTGAAGACCCTTGAAGCGCTTTATAAGGCAATGGAATCGCAGGGCGTCAATCCGCAGGATATGCGTGACATGTGGCGAAAACAGGCGATCCGCGAAATGTTGATACAGCGAGAGCTTCAATCGAAGGTTTACTGGGAACCCACTGCTAAGGAAGTTAAAGACTATTTCGAAAAGAATAAGGGAAAATTCACCAAGCCTGAACTTCTTACCTTAAGCGAGATCTTTCTTGCCTTTGCCGGACGCGATGAAGCGGCAGTTCGCGAGAAAGCAAAACAGCTTGCTGCGAAAGCGCGCGCGGGGGCAGATTTTGCTCAACTAGCTGTCGAAAATTCGGAAAGAAAAGATGTCGCCACAACAAAAGGCAAGATCGACCCGATCGAAATGCAGCAGATAGAGCAAGCTGATCCGAAAATAGCTGCCGCGGTGAAGAACTTAAAGAAGGGCGACATAACCGAACCGTTGGATTCGGAAGACATCGGAGTCGCCGTCTTTCGAGTTGACGAAAGGACCGCAGCAAGCACGGAGTCGTATTTTGACGAAAAAGCGGTGCGTATGGCCATCCTTCAAGAAAGACTTCCTGCACGGCAAAAAGAGTATATGGCTAAGCTTCGTGAAGGAGCGTACATAAAAGTAAGCGAAACATATCGACCGCTGGTTTCACCGATACTCTTTGCTCAGGAAAGAAAGGAAAAGACCTCGAACTAAGTAAGAATCAGAAAATAAACTTGAGGGCGGCAGATCAACCGAGTATCTCCTTGATCGCCGCCTCAAATATTTCTACTTGCCGCTTTTCTTTTTTCACACTCGGATGTCCGTCTTGATACTGCGTCAGAAGCCGCTTTAGGGTGACCGAATGTCCGAGCTTTCCAAGGATCAATTTTCCAAGAGCTAAGGTAAGCCGGGCCGAATCGGCGGGCTTTACCGATAGAATACGATCTGACTCTGCTTTCAACAGCTCGAGTTCGATTCGAATATCTTTGATCCTGGGATAATCTTCGGTGAAATCGATCAAAAGCGATTCGAGCTCGGATTCGAGTTCCGTTTTTCGAAGCAGAAGTTCTGCATACGCCGGCGAAGCTTTGACCGAATCAAAAGCCGGCGTCGCAGGAGCTGGTTTTGCTTGGTTAAAGGCAACAGCGTAAAAACAAAACACCAGAAATACAGCGATGGTCAGCCGTCTCATTTTTCTTTCGATTCGAAACTATAGAAATCGGGGGCAAGTTTCTGATTATAGTAGTAACCCGCAACTTTCACTCCCCAACTGTATTCAAACGTTCCGCTAGTACTGGCGGTCTTGAAATCTACCTGATAGGAATAAGGAAGCGTCAAACCCTCGACTGTTTGAAAGTCCCCGTAATACTCGACAAGGTCAAGGATCGTGCCAGCCTGACGACCTAATACGCCAAATGTATCTTGCCTGGGCGAGATCACATGATGGTACTCGGTCCGAAGGTGGTAGAACGTTTCGGCATCGAAGTAAAGCCGGATGAAAAACTCAGTTGACCCACCGTCTGATGGGAAAAACTGAATGCAATATGCCTTCCGTCCATTAATTTCCTTAGAACCCGCATTTTTGATTTTTCCACCGTAATAATGCGGGTTCAGCAATACCCAACGTTCTGTCATAGAGCCAAGAAAAAGGCCGTTGTCGAGCAGCTTTTTATGATCTGCAATGAAGGCTCCGAGCGGAGAACGCGCGCCGGCGGTCACGAACGGGAGGGAAACCTTATCTTTGAAGAAGCCTACTTTGTCGTTGGGGTACTCCTTTGAATTAAGACTAATCATGAAGTAAAGGTTTTCCTTGTCCGAGACGATCACGGCTTTTCCGCCGCCCTTGGTTTCCGGCAGTTTAGACGTAAACTGACTTAGCCCAGTAACAACACGGTTCGAGACCAATGCCCGAACATCTGCTTTACCTATCGACGCTAAATGCTTTGCGACTATTTCTTCGGCTTTCAATTCCTGCGCATTCGACGAAAACGAGAGACAGAAGCTCATGAACCCAAAAAGTAGCGCTTTCAAAAAGGACATATGAAAATTGCTCTCCAACAATTTGATTCCCTTGAAAATCCTTATACGGCGACGACACGCCCGGCCGCTTCGGACCGTTCAGATGTCTCAAACAAGTCGGTAGCCTCGACGCCGCCGTCACCAAAAGAACACTCAGATTCGATCGTCTCAAAATACGAGGTGATATTACTTAAGATCTCGTCCGCAGAATGCGAATGATAAAGAGTTTGTCGAAATTGCGCTCCTCCGACTAGGCCTTTGGTGAACTGTCCGGCTAGTTGCTTCATTTTGCCGAGGGCAACGAGTTCCGGCATCTCTTCCAGGCACAAGTCAAAGAATTCCAGCAACACCGCCTTTTTTTCAGAAAGGCTGGGTTGATAAGGTTCGCGGCCTTCAAGCACATCCTGGAATTGCCGGAATATCCATGGGTTCTGCATGGCTCCGCGACCGATCAGAATGCCGTTTACGCCAGTCTCATGCCATCGCTTCATGCCGTACTCGAGCGACGTAATATCACCGTTACCTGAAACAGGAACCGCTACAGAGTTCTTGACCTGTCCGATAAAGTCCCAATTTGCCAGTCCCTTATACCCTTGTTCGCGGGTGCGTCCGTGAACCTGAATATGCTCCACGCCGCATTGTTCCGCCATTTTCGCAACATCGACAACATTTATCGTCGAATCCGAGAATCCGGTACGCAGTTTAAGAGTTAACGGTATCGAGATCCTTTTTTTTATCTCTTTAAGTATGGTTTCCAGCCTATCAGGTTCGCGGAGCAGACCTGAGCCGCCCCCATTCTTCACAACCTTTGGGGCTGGGCAGCCGCAATTGACGTCAAGAATGTCAGCGCCTTCTTCCTCTGCCATCTCGGCACCCATTGCCATTCGCTCAGGCTGTCCGCCGAAAATCTGAACCGCAAAAGGCCTTTCTTCCTCATCGAAACGCATTTGGCGTTTCGATTTCGGATTTCCCCTGGTAAGGCCTTCGACCGAAATGAACTCCGAAACCACAAGCCCGACACCTCCACGGCGTTTGATCAATCGGCGAAATGTATAATCCGTGACACCCGCCATCGGTGAGAGAATCAGCGGGGGATCGATCGCGATGTTCCTTATCTTGAATGGCTTCATACCGGCCGGTTCGTTCTTAGATGCGAATGGTTCGGCTCCGACTTCGAAATTAACAAAACCCTTCCAAAAAGCGTAGCATAATGGACCACTCAACGGCATATGTCTTAAATAGAAGATTTAACGTCTATTGGTTTGTATTAAATCGAATTCTGGGACTATAATTTGCCAGTTTTCAGTTTTGTAACATTGATTTGTGGAGCATGCTGCTTTGGCGAGAGTCCCCAACCGGCCATCGAGCTGAAAACCCTATCCAGTCGAAGAGCAAATCAAATTTCATTTTTCGAAATTTCACTTGAAAGTGTGATTCAGGCATCTGGCCCCCGAAATCGGATCGCCGATCAACTAGAGGAGAAAAAAATGTTGCGAAGTAAAAATCTCAAGGTCCGAAGATCTTTTTTCAGTTATGTCGGATTCCTGATCTCAGTGGTTATCCTACTCTCGACGTCACTTTTGGCTCAGGACATCACGTCAGGTTCGATTCAGGGGCTGATTGCAGATGAACAGGGAGCCGTCGTCCCCGGAGCAAACGTTGAAGCTCGAAACGTGGCAACGAATTTTTCCCGTTCATTCATTTCCGACACGAATGGGCGGTATTCGCTTCTTGCGATGCCCTCAGGCAGATATGTCATAACCGTGACGAAACAGGGTTTTGCGAAAACCATCCAGGAAAATGTAGAGCTGACGGTTGGCCGCATATTAACCATCAATATCGACTTGAAGGTTTCCGGCGTAAGCGGAGAGGTAACGATAACGACCACGCCGACGATCGACACGGTTAAAACCGAATCCAGCACGACGCTCAACGAAACGGCTATCAGCAACACCCCGATCCTGGGACGCAAGTTCGAAGATCTGCTCACGCTGACTCCTGGCGTTGCGATCACTCAGGGCCCGGACGGCGATGAGATCAATTTCGCCGGCCAACGTGGGATCTTTAACAACGTCAGTCTCGACGGCGGCGATTACAACAACGGCTTTTTCGGCGAACAGGCCGGCGGCCAACGTGCTGCGATCGACATCACGCTTGACGCGGTGAAAGAATTCCAGGTGATCGCAACCGGCGCGAATGCCGAATACGGCCGCACTGCTGGCGGAATCATCAACGTTATTACCAAATCAGGAACAAACGATGTTCATGGCAGCGTGTTCTATTATCAGCGACTCAAAGCTCTGACTTCCAACACGTCCGACGGAAAGGAACTGAAGGATTTCCATCGCGAACAATACGGCGGCACGGTTGGCGGCCCGATAGTTAAGAACAAAGCATTCTTCTTCTTTGCTTTGGAAGGTATCAACGAGAATCTTGTCCGGCCAAACCTGAGTGAGCAGATCGGCACTACGCCTTGTCCTGTTTCCACGCCGGTAATAACGAACCCCGCACATGAAATTCTGATCAACGGCAATGCGGATTGCCAGCGGCTCGCGCTGCTGAACTTCATGCAGACGACACGTAATTCGAATGAGGGCTTGCCGATCACCCGCAAGGTGAACAATCTTGCTCTCCTAGGAAAGCTTGATTGGGACCTGAATGCGAATAACAAATTTAGCGCCTCATACAACTTTGATCATTCGAAGAACACGAATCAGACGTTTGATGTTCCGACCTACGGCACCTCGGCGAACGGCACTGAAGGCGCGTCGAAGATCAACGTGTTTAATGCAAACCTTTACACGACCGTTTCGCCCACGAAGCTGAACGAATTTCACTTCACATATTCGCGCGAGGAGCGGCCGAGAGCAGCGACGGAGTCGAATATTCCTCCAGACACGGCAATGCAGCAGGACTTCTTTATTGGTAACGGCTTTCCAACATTTCGTTTTGGCAACCCGTTCTTCTTGCAGCCGAATGTGGATGAGACATTTTGGCGTACACAGATCCGCGATAACTTCTCGATCATTCATGGCGCCCACACGATAAAATTCGGCGGCGAATGGATGCATAGCCTCAACGATCAGGTCTTTCGCGGCTTCTTTCTCGGCCGGTATCTTTTCAACGGCGTCAACGGGTTTCTTCGATACGCCTCGAGCCCGGCTGCCGGCGGTTTTGGGCCGGATGCGATGCAGTGTTCAGGCGGCGCGTGGATAACCACCGGAGCGCCCTTCAACCAGGCATGTCCCGTCGGACAAAGTGGCGCCACGACCCCGTTGCTCTTGTTCTTACAAGGTGCCGGGCCTAGCGGTCCTGCAACCGACGCCGCAGGGGCCTCTACTATCGATAATGAAGACATCGCGTTCTTCGCTCAGGATCGATGGCAAATCGCTCCTAACTTCACCCTGAATGTCGGCCTGCGCTGGGAAGGGCAAACGTTCGCCAAGCCTACAGTGGATCCCAGCGCAACGGCTTACGGGATCTTTCTCAGTGACCCACGCTTCACCTCGGACGGCACCATTCCGGATGACCTGGGCATGTGGCAGCCACGAATCGGATTTGCGTGGGATGTCGCCAAAAACGGCCGTTCTGTGATCCGATCCAGTTTTGGCATGTTCAGCGCCCGGCAAAATATGCTCACTCAGGTCTCGGCGATCACGACGAACGGCGTTCAGCAGCAAACTATCGCCGGAGGTCTATTCGCAAATCCGACGGTCCGGCCGACCTGGCCCGGTCTTGTGACACCCGCCTCAAGCTCATGCGATGATGGCCCAGGCGGTTTTCCCGTTAACCCATTCCCTTGTTTTTCTGGGATCCATGTATTTGATCGCGATTACAGGAACCCGCGGATCTATACATTCAATGCGGCGTACGAGCAGGAGATCGCGCAGGACGTGGCACTGTATTTCGACTTCACCTATTCAAAAGGGACTAATTTGACCCGCTTTTTGAACTACGGCCGAGTCGGTATGTTCGCTCCATATTTGGGCGATACGTTCTTTCATACATCAATCGGAAGGTCGAACTATTACGGCTTTACGGCCGGAGTTCGAAAGCGTCTCAGTAATAATTTCCAGATCGAGGCAAACTACGTTTGGTCAAGAGATAAGGATGACGACTCAAACGAACGAGATCCGTTCACCGACCGTTCGTTCGACCCCCTCAGGCCCGAGCTTGACTATGCATTGTCAGACCGTGACGTAACGCACAAGTTCAATCTCTTCGCCTTTTTTGAACTTCCGTGGAAACTCGAGTTCAGCCCTCGCGTTCAATATCGGTCCGCCCAGCCGGCAACGCCCGCTCCGTTGGCTTTGATAGACGCGACCACAACGAATCGAAATACGCTTCGGAAAGACAACGACTATTTCTCGTTCGATTGGCGTCTCGGACGGCCGTTCAGGTTCGGTGAATCGATGCAGTTAATACCGCAAATTGAAATGTTCAACACATTCAATAACGACAACTTTATCAATTCGCTTTCTGTTCCGGGAAATCAGTCGTCGCTGACCGCACCCAGCCTGTTCGACTTTAACGGCTACCTGCGTCAAGGGATCGGCGACCCGAGGCAGGTGCAGCTTTCGCTGAGATTTATTTTCTAACGGAGCGAGGACACGCTTGTCCTCACGAACGCATTTGCGTTCGAAAAAAAACCAAGCCCGCGAATTACGCGAATTAACACGAACTCATCGTGAAATTCGGGTAACTCGCGGGCAAATTACTTCGCTTAGGCTATTTGGTTTTTGTTAGTTCTACTCCGGTCGCGTCGAACGAAACTTCGGTCACGGTGCCGTCGGTGTTTCGATTCTCGAATTTAGCGCCATCTTCATTGATCAGGTGGTCGACTTGTTCCTTACTAAGCGTCTTGGCCTTAAATACGCCTTCGGCATTCACTTTCATCCCGGCCGCGTTCAACGGAATAAAAAAAGCATGGTCACCAAAAGTCACTCGTACCGAGCGGCCACCTTCTTTTTCTGCCAACTCCATCCAGCAGCCTTCCATTTTGCACGATCTCACTATCACACCGCTGACCGCCACCTTTTGATCCGCAAATTTTCCGGGTTCCTTAAACACATTTTCGATCGACACTTTCTTAGCTTTACCAGAAAGTGCTTCTCCGCGTTTAATGGTTTGGCCGGTTTTCAGCGTGACCGGCGCATTTTGCTCGTTCGTTCCACCGTCATCCTTTTGCCCGAATCCATTGACAGCGAACAGTCCTATTAGTGCTGCAAGAAAAACGTATTTGCCTTTCATAACCTTGGTACTCCTTAATTAGACGCGTAAACAACGCTGCCATTCATGATCGTAGTTAGAACCCGAACGCCGCTGATCTTTGAACGGTCGATCGAAAAGATATCATCTGAAAGTATGACAAGATCCGCAAGCTTGCCAACTTCGATCGTACCTTTTACCTTTTCCTGAAATTCTGCGAACGCCGAACCGACGGTGTATGTACGAACCGCCTGCTCGACCGAGATGCCGTTTTTGCTGGTAACTGCTGCCTGAATTCCGAGCAGCGGATCAAACTCGGTGATCGAAGCGTCGGAGCCGAATGCGACGATGGTCCGGAGGTCAAAGATCTTCTTAAAATCATCTGAAGCCGCGCCGTTTTCTCCATGAAAAAGCCACGGCTGCATCGACGCGATGATGTTCGAGCGAGCGAATCGCGGCCAGTCTTGCGGCCTCGCATTATGTGCGTGTTCGACGCGAAACCTGCGATCGCGAGGTCCGTTTGCCTTGATCGCTTTTTCAAACGAATCCAGGACGATCTCGTTCGGCCGGGGACCGATCGCATGAATAGCAACCTGCAGCCCCGCCTTATCCGCGCCAGCGACGTCCCGGTCGAGCTCGGCAGTCTCTTCCGTATCGTCTTCGGCAAAGAATTTCACGCATCCCGTCCGGACCATCGCGTTGCCGGTCGCAGCTTTCGTCTTCTTCGCCGCAAGCTTCTGCCAATCTGAAAGCGAAATGCAATCGTATACCCGCGTCTTCAGCTTTCCGCTCAGTTCTAATTCTCGGAGCGGAATAAGGAGGTCGTCAGAATGCGTGTCCTGTACACTTGTGATCCCGAGACTGGCGGCATATCTCGATGCGGTCTGGATTATCTCCGACCAATTCTTCGTATGGTTCGTAGGGACGAACCTGGAAATAAGAATTATCGCGCTCCCTCGAAAAACACCGCTCGGCTCGCCTGTGGTATCACGATGGATCAATCCGCCCGGCGGCTCTTTTGTACTCTTGTTTATCGAGGCAAGCTTTAAAGCGGCAGTATTAACAAACGCCGCTTTTCCATCGGTGTTGTAAACAAAAACCGGATTATCGGGCGTGGCGTCGTCGACCAGTGCTTTAGTCGGTGCATCGTTCGGGATCCAACGAGTGTTGTCCCAACCGCTTCCGAGGATCCAACGGCCTTTCGGAATGAATTTCGCCACGTTCGCGATTCGGGCCGCAAATTCGGCCGGCGTTTTAACGTCGTCGAGTTTAACGGTCGAAAACGTGTTTCCGATCGCTCCCAAATGCACGTGTGCATCGTTAAATCCGGGAAGTACGAGTCTTCCCTCCGCATCGATGATCTTAGTGTTTTCATCGGCGAGCGCACGCACTGCTTTCGTCGTGCCGACCGCAATTATTTCACCGTTTGCAACGGCGACGGCTTCGGCTCTTGCGGGCAATGAGGCCATCGTCCGAACATTCGCGTTAATGATTATCAGGTCAGCGTTATCAGGTGCTGCAAACACGGGAAACACAAAAAACAAAATGAGTACTACGGTGAAAAACTTCATTTTGCTTCATAGACGACTCGGCCGTTCACGATCGTCATCAATACTTTGACGTTTCGGATGTTGACCGGGTCGATCGAGAAGATGTCATCAGAAAGCAAAACAAAATCGGCGAGTTTGCCGACTTCTATTGTGCCCTTAACGCCTTCCTGAAATTCGCCGTAAGCCGAGCCCCAGGTAAAGCCCTGTACGGCCTCGGCGACCGAGATCTTTTGTTCCGGGATCCAACCATTCGGATTCTTATCATCAAGCGTGCGGCGGGTAACGGCGGCGTATATTCCGAAGATCGGATTCATCGGGGCAACGGGCGAATCCGAGCCGAATGCAAGCACACCTCCGCTATCCAGGATCGTACGGAAGGCGTAAGTTCCTTTAAGACGGTTCTCATCCAAACGTTTCCACGCCCATCGGCCGTCGTCGATGACATGAAACGGCTGCATGGACGCAACGACCTTCAGTTTACCGAATCGAGGAATATCTTCCTGGCGCAAGTGTTGAGCGTGTTCGATGCGAAATCGACGGTCCCGAGCTCCGTTCACCGTTTCCGCATTTTCGTAAAAATCGAGGATCGTTGCATTCGCGCGATCTCCGATGGCATGAATGAAGACCTGCAGCCCGGCCTTATCTGCATCAACGACGTTTTGTTTCATTGTCGTCGAAACCTCTGCCCGGGCCAGCCCGCTTGTGTTAGGAGCATCAAGATACGGCTGGAAAAACCACGCGGTCGTCGATCCCAGGCTGCCGTCTGCGTAACCTTTCAAACAGCCAACCCGGAGCATCGCATCGCCGAAGGCGTAATGGATCCCGGTGTTAGCCCAGCGTTTATAATCGGCTAAGGTGGAACAACCGTAGACGCGGGTATTCAATTTGCCTTGCCGCATCAATTCCTGATAAACGCCGACGTCTGTGCCGGCTGACACGTCTTGCACGCTTGTCACGCCCAGGCTCGCTGCATATTCGCTTGCTGCTTTTGCGAATTCAAGCTTTTGCTCGAATGACGCCTCAGGAATGACGCGATCGATGTACGCCATCGCAGCGTCTTTGAAAATACCCGTAGGATTACCACCAGCGTCGCGAACGATCAGCCCGCCTTCGAGCTCTTTGGTTTCTTTTGTGACTCCTGCCTGCTTTATGGCGAGGCTATTCGCCAGGGCCATGTGTCCATCGAGCCGATTTACAAAAACCGGATTGTTCGGCGTGGCGGCGTCGATCATCGCTGCTGTAGGAAGCGTGTTCGGTGTCCAATTTTCGTGGTCCCATTGTCCGCCAAGTATCCAGCGACCTCTGGGCTGCTTCGCCGCAAATTCCTTGATCCTGCGAACGAATTCCTGAGGCGTTTTAGCGTCTCGCAGATCTACAGACGAAAGCTGAGCTCCGGTTTCTAGAAAATGAACGTGAGCGTCGTTGAATCCCGGAACAACGAGCTTGGCCTTCGCATCGACAACCCGGGTTCTTGGCCCGATCCAACTTTTTGCATCCGAATCGGTGCCGACCGCAACTATCTTGCTGCCGATAACCGCGATCGAAGCGGCCGTCGGTTGCGTAGAGCTAACCGTATGAACATTTGCGTTACGAATGACCAAGTCTGCGGACTGCCCAACTACGCCAACGGCGCAAACCGAAGCCAGGACCGATATGAAGGCGGCTTTGAGAATTATCATAAAGTTGAATTGTCAGATCTTTGTGAAATAGGCCTTCCCGCTCTTTTCGTTCTTCGGAATGATCGGCTTGAATGCGTTCCAATATGTCAACAAAGTGGACTTGCCGTCTTCTGCCCTTTCTTCGAGCGTCAGCATCAGCTGTCCCTTGTTATAAGACTCGAACATATTGTTATCGCCGTAACCCTCGAAATAAAGCATCGCCTTGTTGCCCTGAATCTTAACAAGACAAAGAAGATCTTTTGACGTCTGGTATCCATTGCTTTCAAGCGTTGCAACAAGGCCGTCGTCACTCTTCAATATTTCAAGGTGATGCGTAACCATGATCGCGGTTCCGCCAGCGTTCTTCCCGCCATTTTCAGTGAATTCATAGATACCGAGCCATGGACTCTGCGCGGCAGCGGACGCCGCCAAAAAGACACAAAAAGCAGAAGCCAGCAACCAACTAGACTTGTTGAACATAGCAAACTCCGGGAACGAAAGTGTATTCTGAGATAGAGCCGAATTATAGCAGTGAAATCAAAGCATTTCCAGATTATCGGGATATTCCTTTCGAGCCTTTTCGGCGTGTTCATTATCTTTCTGTATGCGACGGCACCGAGATCATTGGAAGACCTTTCGCTCAAAGCGTCCGCGACCGTGACCAAGGCCATTAACACCGGCCAAGTTGTCACAGGTACATACCAAGTCGACGAAAAAAAATTCCAGCAAGGTTTGAATTACTTTAGAGCGAATGATTTTTCGAGCGCACGCGTCCTCTTTGACGAAGCCGATCCCGAAAAGCGTGATGGCAAAACGCAGTTTTATATCGCTTATAGTTTTTATCGCCAGGGCTGGGGCCGATTTTCGAGTGATGACGAGCTTTTCAAACGCGGCCTGGAACCGGCGAAACGTGCCCAAACCTTGCTAGGCGGTGAATTCACTTCCGACGATACGGACCTCAAGCTCAAAACGCCTGCTGCATTGCTAAATGAACTCGAAGAAGGGTTGCGTGTAACTTCGGACGATTTCAATCCCCTGGGTGCCCTTGATGAGCGAAAATAGATCGAATGGAACGCCTGATCGAAAACAAGAAGCTCGTTGCTATCTCGCCCCCCGGACCTCTGCAAGCGGAAGAACACCGGCGCGCTGTATTGCTTCACATCGGCCTTCCGATTTTGTTGCTTTTCGTTGGGACGCTGGGCGGGATCAGGTTTAGCGCGATCGACGGCTCGATCATGTTTCTTGCCCCGCCTTTGATATGTCTGGTTTTTGCCGCAGCATTGATGATCCTTATTCTTCGCTCGGGACTGGTCCGCCTGGACGGTTGGATCTCAGAAAAGTTTTCTCTTACCCAAAACATAATTGACGGCATCACCTTGGCAGCACTTTTTTTCGCCTCAGTACAGGTTTTCAATTCGCTTCTTCCCGAACAGGGCGTTCCGTTTTGGATCGTTAGCTTCTGCTTCTTTTGGACCTTATGGACCAATTTATTTGCTGATCTCGACACCAAAAAACTTTTGCGAAGCCTGGCGTCAGTGTTTTGCCTCGCGTTCGTCGTAAAGTATTTATTGCTCGCCAATCTGACGAAACCGGCAAACGAAGGCTGGATAAGCTCGGTCATAAATAACCCCGGGCAAACGGCGTTCACGTGGCTGCTCGATCTGCCGCAATTCAGTGCGGGAACAGGTTACCTGCAGTTTTTCACCCTTGCGCTGTTCGTCATCGCACTGTATTTCTTGCCTCCATCTATTGAAGAATGAAAACACTTATTTCGCTTGCGCTGATTCTCGGCTTTTCCGTTATCGTTCTTCCGCAGTCGGTTTCTAAAACATTGAAGAACGCTGAAAAAGCGCTCGGCGGCGAAAAAGCTTTTCGCTCTATCCGAACGATCAGCTCGGCCGGCTCCGTAACACGTAAACGCGATGGAGTCACCGGATCGTTCACGTTAATAACGGCTCAACCGAACTTTTTGTATTTCCGATACGATCTAAATGGCGCGGAAACCGAAACCGGCTACAACGGCCGCTCGGCCTGGACGCGTGATACACGCGACGGCTTAAAAACATTGACCGGCAAATCAAGCAGTGATCTCCAGACTCGGGCTGCTTTTCAAAGCTCGCTTTGGTTCGATCAAAAACGCGAACAGGGAAGGGCCACGTCCGCTGGCTTGGCTCAAGTGAACGGCAAAATGTCGAACAAAGTTATTTATTCGACACCTAAGGGCGCATCGATAAAACTCTATTTCGAACAATCCACAGGTTTCCTGGTGCGCGAAGAGATTCCTTTTGGCGACGTGGTTCAGACATTCGACTTTTCTGATCATCGGAAAATAAACGGAGTAATGATGCCATTTGCGATGACGATCACATCCGGCAGCGATGAATTAACTGTGAGGTTTGATGATGTAAAAGCCAACGTGACTCTCGGGGCCACTACGTTTGATTTTCCAAAACTCGCTGGCGAGCCGTTACCGGACATTCGCGCGCTCTTGGTCGAACTACAGGCGAACGAGGATCGGGTCGATAATATCCTCGATACATATTCATACATTCAGAAAAGCAGCTCTCGCACAGTCGGAAAGGACGGCGCGCTTATCGAGAAAGAGTCCGAAACCCACCAGCTTTCGTTTTACAAAGGGAACCGCGTTCGCCGTTTGATCGAGAAAAACGGCAAGCCGCTCAACGAAAAAGAACAGGCAAAAGAAGACGAGGAAGTTCAAAAGCGGGTTAAGGAAATCGAAAAACGCCTCGCTTCAAAAGACAAAGATAAAGACGACGAGGAAAGTCGACGCGTTTCAGTTGCAGAGCTGCTGCGAGCGTCGCGCTTGATCAACCCGCGACGCGAACGCTTTCATGGACGGGATGTTATCGTTTTCGATTTCCAGCCAAACCCCGATTTCGATTACAAGAACGCGAAGAGCATGTTGAAATTCTTCGGCAAAACAGCAGGCGTGATGTGGATAGACGAAAAAGATAAACAGGTCGCGCGTCTTGAGGCCTATCTGGCGGAGAATTTCAATATCGGCGGCGGTGTTTTGGCCAAGCTTAAGAAAGGTGCATCCTTTGTAATAGAACAGGATCGCATCAATGATGAGATCTGGCTGCCGTCGATGGCAGATATTAATCTGTCGGTCCGAGTGCTGATGGTGAAGGGTATTGAAGTCAACGCCGTCGTGAGGTCGTACGACTACAAGAAGTTTGCAACCGAAGTAAAGGACGCAAAGGTCGGCGACCCGCGTCCAAATTAAAATTTCAGATTGACCGATTTGCCGTTTCGGCGAACGCGGATCGTTTTCAAAGCGACCCCGCTTGGAAACGATGACGAAGGAGACACCTTAACTTCGTTCAAGGCTTCGATTATATCGCCCGCCTTAACACCCCACTTTTCCGCGGGCGAACTTGCGACCACCGAATTTGCTACGAGCTGATTTGCACGCGCTTCACTTTGTACACCTGCATAACGAAGAATCTCGACCGCCGGAACCGACGGCCTAACCGGCCGATTTCCAGAATCGGTCTGCGTCGGCTTTGAGTTAAAGCCAGGAGGCATTTTGTCTTGCGGAGCCGCGTTGAACCCTTGGTCCATGGATCCGCCGCCCCGGTTTGTGGTCTCTTTTTTGGGCCGAAGCGAGGTATTCGTGTTTACCCCCGGTTGGTTAACTCCTGCAATGTCATCGTGGAGAATTTTGTCACTTGAAGGTGGAACAGCATTACT
>QHXS01000152.1 GCA_003223975.1 Acidobacteriota bacterium | reverse complement strand
CAACCACCTCAACCGGGTCGACGCCGGTAAAAATTATCAACGCGGCCAGCACGAACATTATCATCCATGCAAGATGAAATCGCGGTGCATCCTTCGGCACACGAAATTTTCCCCAATTCCAACCAAAGAACTGAGATACGTTGTACGCCCCTGTCAAAGCGTTTTCTATCGCAGCACCGGAAAATGCGAAGAACATTCCGAGAAGGGCAATGATCAATCCCCATTTTCCGAACAAAAATGCCGGGGCCTCTGCCGCGGTTCCGGGCAGCTGGGGCTCTATCAAAAGCGGAGCAAAATAAAGTGCGCCGATGATCATCAGCGCAACCGCCAATAATGCACCCAAGGAGAAACCAACGATCACGATCATACGATTCTGATTTATCGAACTGGGATTCCAGCCGTCTTCGATCCCGCCGGAGGCGTAAAAGTATGTTTCATAGGGCAGCATGATCGAGCTCAAAAGGGCGACGGCAAAATAGGCGTAGACAAAATAGTCACTGGTCGTTTCGAATTGTGGAACCGAAGGGATAAAACCGGTTGCGATAGTTGTCCAATCCGGTCCGAGCCAAAAAGCCGCGGCTACAAAAACCAGCATCAATAATCCAAGAAGTCCAAATATCCTTTCGATCGCTTGAAACGAGAGGAACCACACGACGAGTAGAAGAAAAACCAACGTTAAAAATGCGAGCAAAAAATAATTTCCGCCAAAAAGAAGTTTTAGCAAGATGGCAATGCCGCCGATCTCAGCCGCACAGGTGAGAAGGGAAGCGAGGTTTGCGGCCATGAGAGTAAGCAAGCCTGCCCCATATCCCGCTCGCTGGCGAATAAAGTAAAAAACCGGCTGCGAGCTTACCGCGGCGATGCGTCCAGACATTTCGCCGAACACAATGATCCCCACAGTACCGACCACGACCATCCAGAGTAGTTTGTAGCCAAATTTCACGCCTGCATTAACAGTAAAAACCAGTTCGCCGATCTCGACGAAGCCGCCCATAGCCGTGAGTATTCCCAGGAAGACCTCAAGGATATTTTTCATACTATTTCATCCTTTCTTCCATTTCCCGGAGTTGTTTGCCCAGAGTTTTTAGCCGAGGGCCACTTCTTTCGAGTTCGAGCTGAGAGGTAGAAAGCCGATCAAACTCGGACGAGAGATGCTCCGCGAGATTCATTGCGTAACGACGATCGGTTTCTATTTCCGGCTTCACCGAACTGTTTCGAAGGGTTTTAAGCGAGCTGTCGACTTTGACCTTGATTTGTTCCGCTTGCGAATCGAAAAAAGTTTGCGTTGTTTGGCCGGCAAGATGTTGGTTTGTAAGTTGAGCGCCATCTTGCGCGAAGGATCGAAGACTTGCAACTTCGAGCCTTAGATCGTCTTTTGTTAAAGGCGATAACTCCGATACGGTGATCGCCGTGGCGACTGACACAACCACCAAAGCAAGTAAAACTGCCTCTATCCAAAAATGTCGGGACCGTTTCGTCATAGATCTGATGTCACCGCTTCATTTAGTGTTCTACGATCGTATTCGAACGCATGTCTTTCAGACTGCCGCAGAAGGCGTGCGAACATAAACAGGCCGGCGCCGATATACACCAATCCGCCCGGCACCCACATTATCAAACCACCGAGCTGCTGATCTTCAAGCGGAGTCAGGCCCCAGGCGGCTGTTGATTCGAAATAGACCGGGTAAAGGAGTTGACGTGTGAATGTTATGAACGCTCCGAGAACACCGCTATGGAGCGACGTTATAAATAAATAAAGCACGCCGACGAACGAGCTTTTCCAACCGACTGCGCCATTTATGATTGCCCACCAAAATAAAAGCGCCGTCCCGAAAAAGCTTGCATGTTGCAGCGCGTGAACAATATCGCTTTTGAGCGTAGCGTCAAATAGTACAGGGATGTGCCATATCCAAAGGGCCGCGGCATGTATCAGAAACGCGACGAGACCGCTGCTGACAAAGTGCCAACAGTTTTCAAAACTTCGGTCCTTAACGATCGATCCGACCCTTTGTCGATAACTGGGCGCGATCGCCCAAACTGCAGCAATTTGCGGGCGGCCTGACACGATCAGCGGCGCGGCGATCAACATCAAAATTTCGTGTTGGGTCATGTGCGCCGAAAAGAGAGCCTCGCTTAATTCGTGAAACGGCCCTATCAAAGCTACGACAAGCGACAGCCAGCCGAGGGCAAAAAATGAGACCGATCGAACTGCAATTCCGTGACCCCTGCCGGCATGTTTCCATAGATGTCTTGTGCCGGCGATGTAACCAAAGAGCAAAACGATTAGCCCGAACGCCGTAATCATTTGGGAGGTCTCAAAATAACTGGCGAAAGCAGAGGTATCATGCTGTCCGCCGTGAGCAAACGAAGAGCTTGAAAAGACGAAGAAAAGCGGGAAGAGCCGCATGATCGGCCGTGCTATTTTCCGCATGGCACCCCCAAAAGTGTGGGCAGCCATTGTGCAAAGATAAGGATCGAGAAAAGTGCTCCAGTCAACAGCCCGAGAGCAGACATAAAACGGCTGCGAGGAATTGAACCGCTGCTGTCATCAGGCCATGTCGCTCCGCTCTTCTGCCAATTACTCCAGGCAACAGCCAATCCGATCAATGAGAGAACGAGAAACGCGACCGATACTATGTGATTGGGAAGGAAGCTCTCGTACGTACATCCGTAATCGCTAAACAGATACAGAGTTTCGAGAGAAATGCTCCACGCCAACGGCGGCAATAAAAATCCAGCCCAAAGCAAAAGTTCACTTTCTGGTTTTTCGAGTTCCAGGTCACGTCTTTCGTCGCTCATAGAATTTTCGGCCCCCAAAAAACTAGAAGATAAAGCAATACCCATGTCGCTACGATCCAATACCAATAGACCGCCGCGACTGTTATATCGAGCCGATGCTTATCGTCGACCCCTTTGATAAAAGCCCAAAGTATTATGTAAAAGTCTTCTGCCGCCATCACAAAAAGATGGATCATGTGCATTCCAAGAATGGTCCAAGTCACGGAGCCGTATGCGTTGTCGTTCCATTTGAAATGCAGAGTGTCGAATTCGTAATAACGGCAAACGAGAAGCACGATGTTAAACGCAAGCGTCAATACGAGACCGACTTTTATTCCGAAAATGTCTTTCCGACGCGCACTTAGGTCCAGATAAATAGCCGGGCCAAGGCTTATCAAAAATATGACAAGAACGATGGTCGGAAACGTGAGATCAGGTAGCGGGTTTTGTAGAACCGGAAGTCCGGGAGTGGTACGGGGCGGCAGCCACTGTGAGATGGACATCCGGACGCTGAAATAAAGCGCCACCAGAATTCCAAAAACGGTCGTTTCGATCGCCAGGCCCCAATTGTTTCCCCACCACAAATTCGCTTGGTCATCAAACATCGTCGATGGCAACTCCGAAACATCAAGCGTCTTGCGACCGATGAAATCTTCGTTAGTCATACGGCCGCCTCCACCGGTTTGTAATCAGCCGGGTCGTCGTAAACAGGATTGTCCTCAAGCGGAGCGTACGGCGGTCGGTGCTCGACACTGTTCGACCAGAACCATCCGAGAAAGCCGAAAAACAGGGCGATCATTCCGAGCGGAAGCGACCATGGCGTGAACATAAATCCGATGAACATCGCGCCGGTGATCACGCTGACAACGAATGGCATTATCGATGGCCCCTGAACTCCATAACGATGATCGGGCACGGCGTCATGGATCGAGGTCGAGACAACCTCGCGGTTGTTTATATGCAGTCCAGTTACTACCGGCGAATCGGCGGTCTGCTCCCAAAGAGCATGCCGCCCCTGCACGACGGGCTGATATTGAAATGCATATTGCGGAATCGGTGATGGCAGCGACCACTCGAGCGTGTCCGCTCCCCATGGATTCGCCGCTGCCACTTTCCCCCAAAACCAGCTGTAAACAGCGTTTATGAAAAATATCAGAGTGGCGACCACCATGACGGCCGCTCCGATCGATGCCAGCATGTTGAGGTCGCCCCAGCCAGTTTCCGGCAGATAGGTATAAACGCGTCTCGGCATACCGATCAGGCCGAGAATGTGCATGGGGAAAAAGACCAACTCGAACCCAATGAAAAATAAAATACAGTGTGCTATGCCAGCCGCCTCGTTGAGCAGTCGCCCGCAAAATTTTGGGAACCAATAATAGACGGCTCCGAAAAGCGGGAACACTGCGCCGCCGATCAGGACATAATGAAAATGCGCGACGACGAAATACGTATCATGCAGTTGAGTATCGAGCGGCAGCGAAGCGAGCATCACGCCTGTCAAGCCGCCCATTACGAATACGCCGAAAAATCCGAGAATGAATATTAATGGCGTCTTTAGATTCCAACGGCCGAGCCAAAGTGTCGCCAGCCAGCAAAAGATCTGTACTCCGTTTGGAACAACTATCAGCATGCTCGACGCCGTAAATATGCTCTGTCCCAATTGCGGCAAAGGCGTCACGAACATGTGGTGGACCCAAACGCCGAAACCGATGAAGGCCGTTGCGACCATCGTCAAAACAAGTGCCGTATAACCGAACGTCTTTCTCCGCGAGAATGTCGTAATGATCATCGACACCATTCCGGTCGCCGGGATGAAAATGATATATACCTCCGGGTGGCCAAAGAACCAAAACAGGTGCTGCCACATGATCGGGTCGCCGCCCTCTGCCTGATTGAAAAAGTGGGTGCTCACGTTCGTAAGGCGGTCCATCGACAAAAGCGAACTGGCGATCATGACAGCGGGCATCGCAAAGATAACCATGACAGCGGTGATCACCTCGGACCATACGAAAAGCGGAATGCGGTTTAGCGACATGCCAGGTGCTCGCAACTTCATGACCGTAACGATGATATTTGTCGAAGCGATGAGCGCCGAGATCTCTGTCAGGCTAACCATCTGCGACCAAAGATCAACGCGTTTGCCGATGCCGTATTCAGGGCCTGACAGTGGTACGTAAGCGAACCAACCTGCGTCGGGGCCGATATTCAACAGCAATCCGAAGAACAATAGCAGGCCGCCGAACAGATATGTGTAATAACCAAGAATATTCAGCCGCGGGAATGCCAGGGTCCGCGTTCCGATCATTAGCGGAACAAAATATATCCCCATCCCCTCCATCACTGGAACGGCGAACAGGAACATCATCGTTGAGCCGTGCGTGGTGAAGATCTGGTTATACATATCGGGCCCGAGGAAATTATTGCCGGGTAGCGACAGCTGCAGACGCATGAGCCCGGCCAGAATTCCGCCGAAAGTAAAGAAGCAAAAAGCTGTGAACACCATTCGAAATCCGACGCGTTTATGATCCGTTGTGGAAAGCCAGCCGATAATGCCCGGCTTGTCTGACCAGGTGCTTTCGAGGGCACGCAGTTCTTCATTTATCCGAGCCTCGGTTAACGTATTGGACTGCTTTTTGCTGAGGTCTGTATTCTTCATTTCAAGCTCTGTATGTAGTCCACTAACGCGTTCAATTCCTCAGGTGAATATGTGTTCATCGGCATGCGAATGCCCGGCTTTATTGCCTGCGGATCTGTGATCCATTTCGCTAGATTTTCACGATCGTTTGGCAGTGAGCCGCTTGCGATATAAGGTTTGCCGCCAACGTGAGTCAGGTTAGGTCCGACGCGTCCGTTTGCGGGAGTTCCCTGAATGGTGTGGCATTGCGTGCACACGCTTTTCAGGAAAATATCGCGGCCAAATTTTTGCGAGTCAGTTACAGGTTCGGGCGCCGGCTGTTGCGATGCTGCATACCAGCGCTCAAAATCTTCCTGCGGCTCCGCGACGACCATAAAACGCATCTTCGCATGCTCAAATCCACAAAATTCCGCGCACTGTCCCCAATAGACACCCGGTTCGTCTGCCCGAAAAAATAGTGTTGTCGGATAATTCGGGATCAGGTCTTTTTTTCCATGAAAATTCGGCGCCCAGAAGCTATGGATGACATCGTGCGAAACCAGCTCCAATTTGATCGGACGGCCTATGGGTATGTGTATCTCATTTGCCGTCGTGACCATATTGGACGGTGTCGGGTCCTTGTACTCGATCTGCCACCACCATTGTTGTCCGGTAACTTTGATCTCAAGCGGCGTCTGCGCCTGTGACAACGTGTCAAGTGCGCGGCCGGTCCGAAAACTGACCAGCATTAACGCAAACATCGTCAGAACCGTTACAGCAACAGCCGCCTTCACGACGCTGGAAGCGCGTTTTTCGCGCGATGGATCGGGTGATAAGTCGGCCTCATCTCCAGCGGCCGCACGCTGAGTACGAAAGAATGCAGCAACCAAAATGACCATCACCACAACATAAACCGCGGCGGTAATGGCCAGGAATATCCACCAAAGAAAGCTCAAATGCTCGGCCTGAAGACCAGTTGGCTCGACTGCCGATTGGTTCCCGTGGCCACAAGAAAAGAAAAAAACACATGCCGAGGCAAGTAATGATGCGGCTTTTAGTTGGGAACTGACTCGCGTCACTGTGGTGCGTTCACTCGCTTCGGTTCTTGTTTTTCGGTCGAGTTCTCTGGCTCGCGCGACTGCATATCGTCGTCGCGTCCCGGTGCCGCGCTTTTTGGAACGAGGCCACTCAGGCTTCGCACATATGCGGCGATCTGCCAAACCTGATAATCCGGCAGCTTCCCATTGAATGACGGCATGCCGTTCGGTCTGCCTTCTTCGATCGTTGCAAAAATCTGGTCAGGCCGGCTGCCATAGATCCATTTATCGTCCATTAGGGCCGGCCCCATTCCACCCCCACCGTGAGCGTGGCACCCGACACAATTCATCTGACTGAAAAGACGTTTACCTTCCGAAAGCGCAAAAGCGTTTTCCTCGTATTCGTTTTTGATGTCAGGCTCCGGAATTACCTCGCCCGCCTGCAATGTCGTCAACCGCTTAGCGTTGATGCGATTCGCATCGGGTGTCTTTACTCGAAACCCGCGCTCCTCACGCTCGCACGAAACGAATCCGAGCAATACGAAAGCAAGCACAGCCAAAAGTTTCACGCTCAGCTTCACTCGCCCACCTCCAGATCAAGCTGGTGTTCAGGTTTCGCGACTAGCGGTACATGATATTTGCTGAGTATTTTTTCGATCTCGACACGTCGATCGCTAAGGATATTGTTTAATTTTTCCTTAAACTCATCCTCGCCATATCGAACGCCGATAGATATACCGAAAACGTACGGGAGCTTTGCATTTTCTTCGGCGACGACTGGAACGACCGCAAGCAGAACGCTTCCTTTGCCTGCAAAGTAGCCGGCCCGCGGTCCCCAGACTATCGCAACGTCAATATCCTTGTTTGCGACTGCATCAATGATCCGAGCAGGCGGATTTGGCTGGCTGTAGTCGCCATATACCGAATAGCCGACGACGTTATTCACGATGCCTCGATCGGCAAGCGACTGCGCCGGAGGTGGATTGTTACCGTCGTCGCCTATGATCTCGACACCGACCTTTAACTGCCGGAGCCGTGGGTCATCAAGCGACACGATATCGAAATTGCTATCTTTCCTCGTAACAAACACGTAGCTAGAATAGTAGTAAGCGTCGCTCGAGAGGGCGCGTTCGGTCCTTTCCGGCGCACCGATGACCGCGTCACAGAGACCCTCGCGCAATGTATTTCTGAAAAATCCCCGCCGCTGCGCGAACCATGTATACTCAACGGGCTGATGCAGCTCGCGAGCTATAAGCTCCGCGATCTTATTTTCAAATCCTTCACCTTTTTTGTTCGTAAACGGCAAATTGTTCGGATCGGCGCAGACGCGAAACGCCGTCGCCGAGACCGGGATCTTCTTTTGCTTTGGCGACGGAATGTAGTGCTTGGTTTCGGCAGATACGATTGGTTCGGACGACATGCATCCCGACGACATCATCCCGGCAGCCAACGCCAACAAAAGTGTGAACCAACTAAGGGAGGGCGAAAACATACAGCGTCCCTCCCTTGGTAGTTACCTTCTTGAGATCTTCCATCGCCTTACCCCAGCCGGCGGCGGCGGTTTGATCACGAGTGTCAAGATCGCCGGCGACGATAGCCCCGGCCCACCCACCTATACCCGAAAGGATCGCGACATACTGCTTTCCGTCGGGCCCCCGATAAGTTACAGGCTGGCCAATGATCCCCGAACCGGTCTTGAACTGCCATAATAGGTTGCCGGTTTTTGCGTCTACAGCCTTGAACCAGCCTTCCAATGTTCCGTAAAAAACCACGTCGCCGGCGGTTACTAAAGCGCCGCTAAAAACCGGGAATTGTTCCTTGATCTGCCACGCCGGCCCTTTGTTTATTGGGTCCCAAGCTGTGACGAGGCCCATGTTCCCGCCGGGACCAGCATAAAATTTTGCATCGGCGCCGATGTACGGCGTACCGGCGATATAATTCGCCTCGGTCCCTTCCCAATCCATGCACAGATTTGCATGCGGAATATACAGAAGCCCGGTTCGGGGCGAATAAGCGCTCGGTTCCCAATCTTTAGCTCCCGAAGCATTCGGACATACGTCGTGAACAACCTTTCCGGTGGCAGCTTTCTTTTCTTCTACGTACTGCAGCCGGCCAGTTTGAAGGTCGACCCCGGTTGTCGATGTGATATTCACGTATGGAGTTGCTGATAAGACCTGGCCCGTTCCGCGATCCAGAACATATACGTATCCATTTCTCTCCGGTCGAAGCACCACCTTCCGCGGCTGCCCGTCGATATTAAGGTCGATGAGAATGTTTTCGTTTATTCCATCGTGATCGAATTGGTCATGTGGACTGAACTGATAAAACCAAACGGCTTCACCCGTATCGGCGTTGCGCGCAAAGATGCCATTCGACCATTTGTTGTCGCCGGGACGCTGTTCGGGGTTCCACACGCCGGGATTTGCCGTCCCGTAAAAGATCAAATTTGTTTCCGGATCGTATGAAACAAATCCCCACACGGTCGAGCCCCCAAGTTTCCATTGATCGGGCGGCCAGCTGGCAACACCCAGGTCGGTGCCCTTGTCCATGTCGTAATACGGTTTGAAATTTGCTCCGATCAAACAATCTGAGTCCGGGCCGGTGTTAAAAGCCTTCCATGCAATGTTACCGTCGCCCGCATTTAGCGCTGTGATCCAGCCACGCACGCCGAATTCACCCCCGCTGTTGCCGACAAGCACTTTGTCTTTTACGACGAGCGGCGCCATCGTGATCGTTTCCCCCTTATTGATATCGCCAAGTTTCGTTTTCCAGACCTCTTGTCCGGTGGCTGCATCCACGGCGCAGGTGTTTCCGTCGAGCGTGTTAATGAAAACTTTTCCGTTCGAGTATGCCGCGCCGCGGTTCACGACGTCGCAGCAAGCCACGCCTTGTGAAGATAGATCCGGCTTGGGCTCGTAACTCCATTTTGCGGCGCCGCTGTTTTTCAGATCGAGTGCGTAAAGCACGTTTGGGTAAGGTGTAACGACATACATCGTGTCGCCG
>QHXS01000089.1:20443-20847 GCA_003223975.1 Acidobacteriota bacterium | reverse complement strand
TGAAACGGGTTCGAACGAAGCGACCAGTAAAAGAAGATCTTGTTCGGCGACTGTACCTGCAGCCGAGCCCGATTCTGTCTTTCGAGGTGCGGCAGTTTCGGCATTGCAAGCTCTTTGAACGCCGGCGAACGGCTTTCAAAATCGACCTCGGCCGGCGTCTTTTCCGCTACAACCGCTGCCGTTTCGGCCTCGACGACTGATGCCGCTTCGGTTGCGAGTGCTTTCGGTGTCGAAACGGACGAAACCGGCTCGAGGGCGTCAGCAACGAACTCGATAGTTTTCACTTCAGCAGCTTTTTTCGCCTTCTTCTTCGCCATAGATGGAGATCTTAATCGGATAATAAACTTCGATTATGCGTGCTGGGCGGCGAAGAAACAAGCCAGAGGATGTTGATTGCAAACTAG
>QHXS01000089.1:0-20431 GCA_003223975.1 Acidobacteriota bacterium | reverse complement strand
TCATTCTGGCTGGCGTCTATCCTTCAACATCGGCGATGGGGAAGGCGCAGAACCAATGCCCGAATATCAAGATGATGGAGCCGCAGGGCGTAGCCATGTTTGGCGACACCGTTGAGTTTCGAATTGAATCCGGCCTCCAAAACCCAAAAGACATTCAAGTCGCGTGGACAGTTTCTTCGGGCACCATCGAGATTGGACAAGGCACGCCTGGGATCGTTGTACGAAGCATTTCGGAACCAAAAATCCATACCATTTTTGCTAAAGCGATCGTCAAAGGTCTGCCGAACGAGTGTCTCTCGGTTTACGAAGGATCCGCCATTGTGGGCTGTTGCATCGATCCGGTCATTATCGACGAGTTCGGAAAGCTGCCAGTAAATGATCAAAAGGGTCGGTTCGATAACGCATTGGAAGAGTTGCGTAACAATCCGAACAATACGGGTCTTTTCATTCTGCGCTCCGTTAAAGGAACTACAGAAATGCAGCTGTTAAAGCGCGTGAAATTTATAAAAGACTTCGTATTCGGATATCGAAAATTCCCGGCGAATCGAATCGTTATAGCTTCGGACCCGCATCCATCTTTCGATAGCTCCGTTAAAATATATAGAATACCGCCCGACGTTGATGTCCACTTATTCTGCGAAGACTGCCGGTTCTATTAGGATCTGTCCCTTCAACAATCAAAGTTCTACTTTGGATTGGTGGCGTCCTTTAATTTGATGTCAGCCTTACCGACCTCGGCGTTGACCCGGGCGCGGACCGGAATGCGGCGGGCATCGTCTGAGATCCAGATCTCCATCTTCCCTTCCTGCTCGAAAAACCGTCCGGGGCCGAAAAGCTCGGGTTCGACGCGGAAGCACCAGATGTCGCCGGTTATCGTTTTCTGCTTTTCACGAGCGGTCACCCGAACGGGAATTTTAAAGACCAGGCCCGAATCGCTGATGTTCAAGACCGTCGAATATCCGACGGCAAGCGGCAATGTGCGGAGGAAATAAATGCCGGTAACTATGTTATGCGTCGGACCGTCGATGTCGCTAGCGATCGTGCGTGCGGGCTTGGTCGGCTCATTCGGGTCGGTCTCGATCCACGTGACCATTTTTCGGCCGTAATCAAAGGTTCCGATACTGTCACGGACCCTTTCTTTTTGCACGTCGTGCTTGCTGTCGGAATAGGCATGAAGATCGCGAGAATCGGCGAGCGTGTCGATCTGCTGAATAAAGCTGTAACGGAAAAGCTTCAGCATCGTGCCGCGCGAGTGTGCGTCGACCTTAAAGCGGAGCTTGCCATCGCTCGTGGAAGATCATGTCGCCGATCGTCACCGAGACGGCAAACTTGTTGATCTTGCCTTCGTATGTGAGCTTTTCTCCGGTCGTAAACGGCAACGGTGTGACGGCCGCGGGTGCCGGTGGTTGAGCCGCAACCAACAACGCCGTTGCGGCGAAAAATACGGTGAGAGAAATAATTACAAACGAACTTTTCATTGATGAGGAAAGAGATACATCTTCAAGCCCAAAAGTAAAAGTGCGGCTGCAACGCCGATCGCGGCCTGGTATTCCCTGTGCTTCAAGTATAACTGAAAATCGAAGCCTACATCGACTTTCTTCCATGGAGTCACGCGGGGAAAGAAGAGCGGCACGTGTTCGGCAAACTGTTCAAATTCACCGGCGAACCGCCCTTTTAGGTCACCTTCTTCGACGCGCATTACCGGATAATAGATGCTCAAATAAAGGACCGCAACGATCAGCGCAAGCCACCAAACACCGGCCGCGATCGCGAAGCCGGCCGCAAGCAAAAAGCTGCCCAGATAGAGTGGATTTCGCGTGAACGAATACGGCCCCGTGACCGCCAGCTTTTCGAATTTATGTATGTGGCCGGCCGCCCAAGCGCGGATCGCTAGTCCGAGAAAAGCGATCGCTCCCCCCACAATGAGAGTCGTCGGGGTCGGCTGCGCAAGCACGATCAACACGATCGCCAGCAAGAACCCGAGCGGCACGCGAATGCGCTGAAGAAGACGTTTTCGTTTTTCGCTCATCTAGCTGTAAGCCGCCTGTCGACCGCTTCAAGAACTGTTTCGGGGGATATGTCCATGCAGATCCAATTCGAACATGTGCGGCGGTGGCAATCAACGCGGCAGCCGATCTCATTGCGCTGGACGCAGATGTCGTCCGGGTTTGGGCTGCCATTTCGCCACCATTCGGTTGGGCCGAAGATGCCGACGATCGGAGTTCCGGCGGCGACGGCGATGTGCATCGGGCCCGTATCTGCGCCGACGTAAAGCCGCGCGAGCTTTACAAGCTCGTAAAAGCCTTTGAGCGACGGTTTTGCAACGAAAGCTTTTCCGCTTTTGCTGTTGGCAAGGACCTTTGCGGCGAGCTCGTCCTCATTCGGGCCGATCGCAATTACCGAGGCCAGACCGAGGTTTTCCCAGACCACGTCGGCAAGCTGGCCGTATTTTTCCGCATGCCAAAGCTTCGTCACCCAGCCGGCGGCGGGATTCAGGATCACAAAGTTGCCGTCGGCTTTTTGGGCGATCGCGGCAGCTTCAGCGCGATGCTCGTCGTTCGTAAAGATCGGGAATTCGAAATTTGAATCAATGGCAGGGATACCGAGCGCCTGCGAAACCAGTGTGATGTTTTTTCTCACGACGTGCATTTGCGGTTCCATCGAAACGGTGTCGGTGTAAAAAAAGCGGGCTGCGGGCTCGCGAAGATCTTTTCGCGCGAATCCCCAGCGTTTTTTCGCTCCCGACCAACGGGCGAGCGTCGCCGATTTCAAAAGCCCCTGGATGTCGAGTGCAACATCGAACTTATGCTGCCTCAGCGGTTTGAATTGCCGCCCGACGTCGAGCAGCATTTCCTCGATCACTTTGCCGCCGCGAAGGCCCTTTGTGTCGATCTCGATCAAGTGGTCGATCAGCGTGTTTCCGCGAAGAATTTCGGAGTGCCGGCTGTCAACCGCCCATCCGATCGTTGCCTCGGGCATTTCGCGCCGGATGAGAGCCAGCGCCGGCAGCGCATGAACGATATCGCCGATAGAACTGAGTTTTACGATGAGGATGTTCAACTTCTAGATTTTAGTCCTAACGATCTGATTGTTGAAACGGACGGCGGCGAGGCTCCAAATATATCAGAGCAATTCCGGAAAAGCAGAGCTTTTCCGCAAATAGAACGGCAAGCCGCGAGAATCGGGGCCTTCAAAAAACTGTGGAAATCAGGTATCCCAATCGGTTATTCTATTAATCGATGGCATCTCCCGCCCGTCCTCTTGTTGCCGCGCTTCCGATGCAAAGTCCTGAACTTGTTGTTCCGCTTCCGATGCAAAGACCCGAACGCCAATTGCGAGACCTTAGGCCTGCGCTTGTTTTTCTGAGCGGCGAGTTGATCGCCGTCCCGATACCGCTTGAGCGCGAAGAGGTCATTTTGGGCCGTGCGCTCGGCGCCGACGTTCGAATCAACGACTACAAGGCGTCGCGGCGGCATGCGAAGGTCGCCAAGGTCCTCAACGAAACGACCAAACTGTTCGATTACGTTCTCACGGATTTCGGCTCGCGAAACGGGACATACCTCAACGGCGAACGCATCAGTGAAGTTATCCTCCAAAACGGCGACAAGATCACGATCGGCGAGCACATCCTCCGCTTCGACCTGCTGGACGAGATCGACCGCGAATACCAGCGGCAGATCCACCGGCTGATCTCGCACGACGACCTTACCGGCCTGCTCTCAAGCCGATCGTTCTTTTCCGAGCTGCGGCGTGAGACGGCACGCGCGAAAGTCGAGGGAATGCCGATTTGCGTCCTGATGATGGATATCGATTTTTTCAAGAACGTCAACGACACGTACGGCCACCTTACGGGAAGCAAAACGATCGAAGAGATCGGTGCGTGCATCATGGACTGTGTCCGCGCCGGTGACGCAGCGGCGCGCTTCGGCGGCGAAGAGTTTGCCGCCTTCCTGCTGGACGCCGAGATCACACAGGCTCTGGTGGCGGCTGAGCGCATTCGCGAGATCATCGAAAAAACGGAATTCAGCGTCATTCGTCAGGGCCGGCCCGCGTCGAAGCATCATGTCACGATGAGCATCGGCATTTCGTCGTTCCCGGACGACTCGAAAGACCCGATCGAGCTGGTGGAAATGGCCGACTCGGCACTTTACCGGGCGAAGCGCGAGGGCCGCAATCGCGTGTGCGCCTATCGCGAATTAACCCAAGAGGAATTGAGCCGCCAATTGCCCCCGCGGCACGAGTAATTTTTCGCAACTTTATCCTCCACATCGCGTTAAAGACTTGGGCCCGAAATTCGTGGTATTATTTGGGGTCTGCACGCTTTTTAGGCAGTGCAACACCCCGTTTTTGCATCAATCTTTAACGTGATCACCGAACTTAACCTTTCGACACACCCGTTTCGCAACCGGACAACGCCATATGTGCTATCGGCGCTGGTGCTTTTTGTGGCGCTTGTTTCGACTGTTTTCCTGCTTGCGCGGCTACGCGACAACACGCAGGCGGCGGAACGCGCCGAGCGCGAGGTCGCCGAAATGCGTGAGGAAGTCGCCGGTTTGAAGGCAAAAGGCGATGCCGTCCAACAGCAGCTTTCGCCCGAACAGCGCGAGGTGCTCGTCGCGGCACATAAACTTGTCGATAACAAGAAATTTGGCTGGTCGCGGCTTTTCGCCGACCTCGAGAACGTGATACCTGGAACGGTGAGCGCCTCGCGGGTCACAGTCGAGAACATCTATCGCGACGGCGACCGCATCAAGGCCGAACTGGATTTTGGCTGTATTAGCCGCGATTACCAGGCAGTTATGGGAATGATCGGAACGATGAACGCCTCGGGCGTTTTCCAGGCTGAGCTTCGTGAACAAAATCTGCAGAACAACCAAAAGCAAACCTATTCGGAATTTACGCTGCACCTGATCTATACGCCTGCATACGGACGCGCGCCGTCGCCGGGCGATCTTGCACGCGTGGACGGAGGTGCCGGCCAATGAACCCGATGGATAAGGACAACAAGGGCGAACAGCCGGAGATCCTCGTGAATTTCGATCAGGCGACGCTCGACCCGACGGTCGTGGTGGACGAGCCCGACCGAACCGTCGTACTGACGGACGACGAAACCCTCGTAATACAAAAGATCGAGCATATCGACATCGTTCCTGTGAACAGGCCGCGAAAGGTCTACGGCGGAATGTGGGGCCCGATGGAGATCGCGGCATTTGCGGTTTCGATCATCGTGATGATGGGCGTTATCGCTCTTTATATGTTTTTTGTGGTGCCTTCCGGACGAAAGCTTGAAGAGATCAAAGCGGAACGCGACCGGCTTGAACAGGAACGCAATTCGGCTATCGCCAAATACGGCGACATTACGTCGACCGAAACGGGCGTAGCAAAACTCGTCAGCAGCGTCAGCGATTTTGAATCCGGATATCTGCCTATCGCAGAGAATGGCCGCACCGCGTTGTATCAGCGTATCAATGGCCTGATCGGCACCTACGGCCTGACGAACACGAACGGCCCGAATTACGCGCCGCTGGAATTCAACGAGCAGCAACAACAAAAGCAGGACGGCGAGCAGACGCAGCAGGGCGACCAGGAACGCGGACGCCAGAAATACAAGAGCATCTTCCCGGGGGTTTACGTCACGATGACGGTCGAGGGTTCGTACCAGAACCTGCGTCGGTTCATTCAGGCGATCGAAACCGGAAATGAATTTGTGATCATCAGCTCGATCGAGCTCGAGCCGACCGAAACGAAGGAAAAGAAAAACGACGAATCGCAGCCCGCGCAGAATGCCGCACCGCCAATGTCCGGGAATCCATACGCCGCAAACACGATGCGGTCATTCGATCCGCGAAATCCGACAGTGTCTCGCGGCCCGGTTCAGCCGGTGCAGCCAACCGTTCAAATACCGCAGGGTAAAACGCATGGCGAAACGGTGAGCCTTCGGCTCGAAATGGCGGCGTATTTTAGGCGGCCGAATTTTGTGCCTGCAGGCGAGGAGGCCGTGCAGTAAAAATGGACCTGTTCAAAGGCAAATCTCCGGCGGAAAGAAACAAGCTGATCGCCGCAATCCTGCTCGGCACGCTTGCCGTGCTGGCTCTTGCGTTCGCTTTCGGCCCGGGAATTTTTTCCCGCGGCACCGCGACAAACGTTTCGGTAACTACGTCGCCGAAGCCTGTCGCAACGCAATCGGTTGCCCCGGGGCAATTTAAGATGCCGACTCGCGACGACCAGAATTTCGAATACGCCACTACGGCGATCGACTACAGGCCGGGCTCGTATGGCGCTGCCGAACCGGGCCGCAACATTTTTGCTTTTCATGAACCGCCGCCGTGTTATCCGAATTGCCCGACACCTTACGTAGCGCCAAAGACGCCGAGTCCGACACCGGTCCCGACTCCGTATCCGTTCCTGATAACGGGGCTCGGGCCGACGACCGTCTTTGCCGGCCAGAAAGGTTTCAGGCTCGACGTGATCGGCGAAGGTTTTACAGCCGACACGAAGATCTATTTCAACCAGGCGTTGATGCCGACCAATTTCATCAGTCCGCAGCGAATCACGACCGACATCCCGGCTAACCTGATCGCCGTCGAAGGGCAAAAGCAGGTCATCGTCCAATCGATCAAGGACCCGTCGAAGTTCTCCGAACAGCGGCTTTTCCTCATACAGCCGCCGCCGAAACCGCAGTATGAATATGTCGGGATGATCGCACGCAAGTTCGCTAACAACGACACGGCGTACTTCATCGAAAAGAGCAAGATGAATTTGCCAAACGTCGTGCCGACAGGCAAGCGGCTTAACGACGTTCTCGCCGGCCGATTTCGATTGATAAGTATCTCGGAAAAAGAGACGGTCTTTGAGGATGTGAACCTCGGGTTCAAACACGTATTGCCTTTTAATCGCGACGCAAAGACCGCATCGACGAGCTCGCCTTCTGGGGGCTTTCCTTCGGGTTTCCCGACAACCGGATTTCCGAATGGTGGCAGGCCGGGAAATGTACCGGGATTTCCCAACGTCACGGTTCCCAGGCCGGCGCGTCCGACTAACGCCAATCGGCCGGATAGGAAGACCGACGAAGATGACGACGACGACGATCCCAACAATTAAAAATGGCGAAGCCGGAATGACGCTTATCGCCGTGATGGGGATGATGGTGGTCTTCGCCATCGGGCTTCTCGCCGTTGCGCCAACGGTTCAACAGAATGTACAGCGCGACAAGGAATTGGAATCCATTCGACGCGGCGAAGAGGTCGCACGAGCGATCGAGCAATATGTTGTTTATTATCGCGGCACAAAACTTCCCGAATCGATAGACGATCTGCTCGAAGGCCTCCCCCAGGGAACGAAACAGCGAATGATCCTCAGGCCATCGGCAGCGACCGACCCGCTAAGCGAGGACGGCCAATGGCGGCTGATCAAGCCGGAACCGCAGGTGATCGCCCGCCTTGCAAAACGCATACAGGATTACAACAACGGAGCGTTGCCCTCAAATCCTAACCAGGTCTTCGACCGTTGGGCGGTGCTGATCGTGAATTCGGTAACCGACGCGGATGAATCCGAAGCGACCGAGCCTGACCCCGATTATGAGGTCGAAACAAGCAACACACCCTTCATCGGCGTCGCGAGCCAGAGCCGCAGCAAGTCAGTGTTAACGTATTACGGTGCCGAAAATCATTCCAAATGGATCTATACGCCGCTGTTTCGCGGCAGCGGAACTTCGCGTCTCGTTCCTCCACGCCCGCAGACCATGCCGGCCTTTGGATCGCCCAGAAATTAATTATTATTAGCAACTGTCTCTCGTCGTTTGACTTGTCCAGAATTTAGAATTATTCTAATTCTAAATTCGGAGGTCATAAGATGGCATTGCATAAAACGAAAATAGACATCGCGGAAGACAAGCGGCAGGAATTGATCGCGATCTTAAATCAGAGCCTTGCGGACGCGGCCGACCTGAAGTCGCAGGCGAAACAGGCGCATTGGAACGTAAAAGGGCCGAGCTTCATTGCCCTTCACGAGCTTTTTGACCGCGTTGCAACCGAAGTAGACGTTTACGTTGACGACCTTGCCGAACGTATCACAACTCTTAGCGGTACGGCGATGGGAACGGTTCGGCTGGCGGCAGCAAACTCCTCGCTGAGCGAGTATCCGCACGAGATAACGGATGGCACGGCGCACGTCGATGCGCTCTCGAGTGCATTGGCGGATTTCGCCAAAAAGGCGCGCACCGACATCGACCGTGCGGACGAGGTCGGCGATAAGGACACTGCCGATCTGTACACAGGCATATCGCGCGGGATCGACAAGCTTTTGTGGTTCGTCGAGGCGCATATACAAGCGTAAAAGCGTTGACTTCAGATGGTTTATGCGAAATGATTCTTTCAGCGTCCTTCCCAGATATTTTCAATAGCGGAGTGGAGAAATGAGCATGGCCGTCGTGGAGTACATTGAGCCGGGATTCGTTCGAGGAAGAATTGATGGTGAGTTCGACATTGAGGATGCAAAGCAAGCTTTCGTAGAAATACTAGAGCAAGTCGAGCAGCACAAGGCCAGCAAAGTGCTTGTCGATACCCGTACCGTCGGTGGCGAGCCGAAAGTGATCGAGCGGTTTTTTTATGGCGAATTCATCGGCGACGCGGTCAACGCGCTTTCGTCGCGCGGCTGGGTGGGCGAAACGCCGCAGTTCGCTTACGTTATGGTGGAACCGGTGCTTGACCCGATGCGGCTTGGCGAAACGGTCGCGGTCAACCGGGGAATGAACGTAAAGGCATTCGAAAACGAAAACGAGGCGTTAGAGTGGCTAGGCGTCGCCTGAGGCTCTCAGGCGAAAGCACTCGGAGTTTCTTTAAGAAGGCCGGCGTACTCGTATGCGACGTATTTGTCGCGGGGTGTAAATCGATAGACGTGCTCGCTCTTCACGCGTTCTTTAATCGCCCGGCATGAAAGCGAAGCGAAATTACCGAACACCCAGTGGATAGTCACGATCTCAAGCATCGTAAGCGTACCTATTAGCGACGGTTCGCATGCGATAACGTTTTCGTCGCGGGTACGCGCGCTTCCGATTCGTACAACCCCTTCTGAAACCAACCGTGCGAACCTTTCATCGAAATGTTCGAACTCGGGCGCGAACCTGTCGCGAACATAACCGGCACCTGAGATCGAATGAGAGAACAGGCAATAGTTTGTAAAGTCGCAGAAGAAAAGCAGCTTTTTGAGCTTTGACCTGCAGATCGTCTGGCCGCGTGACGTGAGGTACGTCACCATTGCGGCCAGCTTCTCCGCTGAGAATTCACGCTCCCCGGTATATGCGCTCGGATCGGCGGTCAGTTCGCTGACCTGGCCCGAAGCGATCGAACGGTTCAAATATTTTTCGAATTCACGGTTTTCGACGATCGATGGATCAGTGAGTAATCCATTTGCATCGATGCGGGGAGACGCGAGCTGCGAGTCCATATATTTCAGGACCGCAAATATCAGAAGCCATTCGGGAAAACTCTCTTTGCGCGCAGGAAAATAAGATTCATGCGCGTGGCGCGCCGTCATCAGGACCCTGTTTTCGAAACGGTCAAGTACCTTCATACTGCTTTTGAACCTAACGGCCATGCGCAAAATTCCCCGGCCTTGCGATGTGCAAGTAACGCCCCATTGCTCGTAAACGAAATGAACTACTGCTGAATACCTTCGATAAAACGAGGAAAAACAAGTAGCCGGCGACTAGTTAGCGATTCAAATGATATCAAATCAGTCCCTAAGACAAAAGCGAGCCATAACGATTTTTTATGGATACTACTTTGTGTAGTCGAAAACTATGTTACAAAAGGCTTTAACGCCGACGTCGAGACGGCTGTCGTCGATGTAAAAATCAGGGGTATGGTGATCGGCCGCGGTCGCGGGGTCTTTGCCTTTCGGCATTCCGCCAACATAGAAAAAGAAAGCCGGCGCTTTTGCGCCGTAGAACGCAAAATCTTCTGCGCCCGTTACCCAGCGCTGCAGAACGACATTATCTTTACCCGCGGCCTTTTCAAGTGACGGTAGCATCTTGCTGACCAGCGCCGGGTCGTTATAAGTGATCGGCGTCTTTGGGTCGAATGTAACGTCCGCGGTGGCGCCCATGCTTTCGGCGATCTTTGTCGCGGTAATTCGGATCTTTTCGAAGACCGTCTTTCGAACATCCGCGTCCAGCGTACGGATCGTCCCGGACATTGTCAGGCTTTCGGGAACAATGTTCTCGCGAATGCCGCCGTTGATCCGCCCGATAGTGATAACGACCGGCGAACGCGTGAGATCGGATTCGCGCGAGACGACCATCTGCAGACCCGTATAGATCTGTGCCGCAACCGCGATCGGATCGACGCCGTTCCACGGATACGCGCCGTGGGATTGCTTCCCGTTCACCTTGATCGTGACCCAGTCGCTCGCCGCCATAAATCCTCCGGCTTTGTAGCCGATCTTGCCGATCTCGGTCTGCGCATTGATGTGAATGCCAAAGATGGCATCGATCTTTGGGTTGTCCATCACGCCTTCTTTCACCATGTCTGGCGCACCGCCGGTTTCGCCGGCGGGCGGACCTTCTTCTGCGGGCTGAAAGATGAAAACGACCGTGCCTTTCACCTTATCTTTCATTCCGGAAAGAACGGTCGCCGCGCCGAGCAGCATGGCGATATGCGAATCGTGCCCGCACGCATGCATAACGCCGACTTCCTGTCCGTTAAATTGTGCTCGTTCTTTGGACGCGAACGGCAGCGAGTTTCGTTCGGTGACCGGAAGCGCGTCCATGTCCGCACGAAGACCGACGACCGGCCCTGGCGAGCCACCTTTCAAAATGCCGACGACTCCGGTTTTTGCAATGCCGGTTCGTACCTCGATGCCGAGCTTTCGCAATTCGTCCGCAACAAATTTCCCGGTATTCACTTCCCTATTGGAAAGCTCTGGAAACTGGTGAAAATGTCGTCGCCACTCGACGACCTGGGGCAACACCTTGGTCGTGGCAGCATTGATCTGGCTACTCATATCGACGGCAAAAGATTGTAGGGCGAAAGACAGGACAATGCCCATAGCGGCGACAACTTGTTTCATGTTGGATCCTCCGGCAAAGGTAAGGTTGCCGTCAATTAAAGCGCATGTTGGTCACGACTCAAAATGGCGGAATCTTTACTGTGTGAAAATGAGTTTTTAGCTTTACAGATCCTCGCTCCAGACTTAACCGGCCTCGTTAAAAATTCAGATCAAAGATCAAGACCAACACGTTTCAAGAGATCTAAATAACGCGGATCTTTGCGGATGTCGCCCACCGGCATCGCCTTCAGATAGACAACGCTTGCTTCTCTTTCGTCTATAGCCTTGTTCCACAAGGCAAAGGCCTGGTCCGTGTCACCAAGTGCGTCATAGACCATTGCCAGACTGCTCGGCGAGACCCAACTGGTTTTCTGGATCTGTAAGATCTGGGCCAAGTTCGACAGAGCTTCTTTTCGCCGGCCAGCGCGGGCGTATGCCTGAGCCAGGTTCAGCAGTCGAAACGAGGGTCTGGGATCCGCCTGTTGAGCAAGCTCCAATTCTCGAATAGCTTCATCAAACATACCTCGCTTTTGATAAATGATCGCTATTCCCCAGTGAGAACCGCTGGCCCCCGTGTTGGGGTCGATCTCGAGAGTCTTTCGATATTGTTCGAGCGCTTCGTCGTCGCGTCCCATCGTAGAAAGGCAAAGAGCATAGTGAAAATTTATCGGGAGCGACAGGGGATCCAATTCCTGTGCACGCTTTATTTCGTCCAGTCCCTCGTCCCATCGCGTCATCGCTTGAAGATATTCTGAATATAGATGATGCGCCTGGGCCGAATTTGGATTTAGCTCGATAGCGTACTTGAATTCACGTTCTGCTTCCTCCCATTTCCAGTCGTAGCTAAATAAAACATTAGCTAACTGTGTATGGGCGTCCGCAAGAGAGTCATCAAGTTCGAGAGCCCTTGTTGCCGCAGCCCTTGCTTTATTGAATTGTTCGCCGGGCGAGTCTGCTCCGATACCAACAAAACCGAGAAGAGAATAAGCATCAGCCAGACCCGTGTAGGCAAGGGCAAAATTCGGGTCGCGGTCGATGGCGTTTTGAAAAAATCCGACGGCCTTTAGCGCACCATCGGTAGCCATATTCATCTGGTAACGGCCTTTCAGATACGACTGATACGCCTCGACGTCCGCCTTATAGTGCTGCTGCAGGCGGTTCGATTCGCTGCCTGTCAGCTTTATCGCCAGCGCGCGTGCAACGCGTTCAGAGAGTGAGTCCTGCAGCGCAAAGATGTCAGTCGCTCTCTCGTCGAAATGTTCTGCCCAGATCGGCTTGCCGTCTGAGCTGCGGATCAACTGAACACTTATGCGCAGACGATCGTCCGCCCGCTGTATCGTCCCATCCAAGACAGAATCGACCTTTAACTCGCGTCCGACCGCCGCCAGATCAGCCGTTTGGGCCGTGTACGCGATCACCGCACTTGTCGGCCTGACGGTCAGCTCTTTCAAATTGCTAAGACGCGTTATCACGCCGTCGGCCATTCCCAGTTGCAGCGATGGGTCTGCGCTCGCGTCAGTCAAAGGTTTGAACGGCAGAACCGCAAGCGTCGTGATGGGCGGTTGATCAGGCGCAGGTGACGGGTCGCTCTTGGCATATTTCAGAAACGCAAGAGAACCAGTCAGCATGGCCAAAATAATTACTGCGATCGCTACGCCGCGAAACCGTATGCCGGACGACGACGTGCCAGCGGAATTCGGCTCGATACTGATCGGTGGTGGAACCTTACTCTCTAACTCGACTTCGACTTTCGCTGCGTCTACCTTTTGGCCATCATCGTTCGATTCGTCTACCACCTCGGACACATCTGCAACAAATCGATAGCCACGCTTAGGGACCGTTTCAATATATCTTTCCTCTTCCTTGGTGTCGTTCAGGGCCTTTCTGAGGCGCCAGATGTGATGGGCGAGATTGGCTTCTTCGACAAAGGTGTCGGGCCACAAGGCGGCCATCAACTCCTCTTTCTCGATAAGCCGGCCTTGTTTTTCGACGAGCGATACGAGCGCTTCGAAAGCCTTAGGTGTGAGTGTTACCGTTTCGCCATCGCGCAGTAACTTTTCTTCCGACGGATCGAGAAGAAATGGGCCAAATCGATATTTGCGCAGCTTTTCGGTGTTCACGAACGGCTAATACAGAAAATTTACAGATTTTTGAGAGCGTGCGTAAAAGACTTTCGAAGCCGATACGGGCCAATATCATCTCGCGACGAACGCTGTACCGATGATCCGAAATTCAGTTTCAAGGGTGTTGCCAGATTGTACGACTGATCGAACCAATAGAGCAATACCTTTCCATAGTACGGACCGCGAGTATGGCGCAGGTTGTAAAGAAAACGGAACTAAAAGGAGAAAACCAATGAGATTTAACTTTTCAAGATCAATCATCGCTTTGTTATTCGTGGTGGCTGCAAGCGGCCTTGTGCATGCCGAATCTTGCGGTCTTAACACGCTGAATGGCAGTTATGCGTTCAGGACCTCTGGAACCAGCTATGGCATCCCGTTCACTCCCGACGGAATACCGGCTGTCTGGGTCGGTGAGGCGATCTTTGACGGGTCAGGAGGCGGAACGAGTTTTAATACAGGTTCGGTCGGTGGAATGATATTTGAAGACGGCGACAATAGAACATCTTTCAATTACACGCTGCGTCGAGACTGTTCGGGCACCTTCACAGCCCATATCGGAGGGCTCGGCGACCTGCACTGGAATATCGTTGTCAGTGACAACGGTAAAAAAATACTGAGCGTCATCAAAGATCCAGGTTGGGTTTTTTCGGGTGAGTATTCAAAGCAGTAGATTACATGGGGATGCAAAACGCGGTGTTTGCATCCCCGTTTTCTTTTTAACGAAGGAGTCAATGTTGCCCAAGCGCGGTCTGAAAATATTCCATAAGATTAACGACCGGCCATTTTATAGTACGTCTTATCCACGCTCGTCCATTTGACTGGGTCCCAGAGATCTGGGGCGGGGTCTTGTCGGTTTGGATGTTGGTTTATTCCTCCATGGTCGCGAGTTTGCCATCGACAAAAAATTTGACCTCGGCTGAGACCCAGCCGCCGCCTTTCGCCTTTTGATAGCCTTTGAACTGCGCCTCCTGGACGCTTTTTATTCGGTTTGCATTTAAATAGACTTTATTCGGCTTGCTTCGCAACCTTGCGGGCAAGGGGCCCGCGTTCCGACACTATTGACTCCCTATTAGTTCAGCGACCTCGGCGAGGAAACGGCCCGGTGACTTTCCGCCGAAGCTGTTTGGCGCGCTTGTGTTGACCTGCACTGCCAATGCGATCTTCTTGTCGGGAAAATACATCATGTCCGTCATATAACCCGGAAAGAAGCCGCTGTGGCCATACGAAACGCCGGCGGGCGTATTTCGGATGATGACGCAAAGGCCGTACTTGGTGTCCTTCCCCAACATCGGAGCGGAAACGCCGTCCAAAACCTGCGGCAGCAGCGACGCGTCGTACGCTTTGCCCTCGAAAATTATCTTTGCCCAACGTGCAAGGTCCTTTCCGGTCGAAGCCCAGCCGCCGCCGGTCCACTCGAGCTGCGGGTTTACGATGAATTTGCCGTTCTCGATCATCGCATCCTTGCCGCCGAACGGATTATTTGGCCCCGCGTATCCCTGTACGACGCCCGGCATCACAACACCTTCTTGCGCGATGGTGTCATTCAGTTTGAATTTCTTGATGAATCGCCGGCGTGCTTCGTCGTAAAACGTTTTGCCCATCACGCGTTCCATGATCATGCCGAGGACGATGTAATTCGTGTCGGAATAATCCCAGCCCTTGCCTGCCTCGAACGGCGCTTTCGCGTCGAAAAGATATGCAAGGCGATCTTCGGGCGTCCAGACCTTCATCGGGTGCGCGGTAAGGTACGTCGTAAATTCTTCCTTGAATTCGTAACGAACCAGGCCGCTGGTGTGGTTCATCAGCATGCGGATCGTAATATCCTTCGAATTCGGCAGACGGTTGAACCACGGCTCTCTGCCAAGATATTTTTCGATCTTGTCGTCAAGCGATATCTTGCCTTCTTTTACCAACTGCATCGCGGTCGCGGCGGCGAAGGTCTTGCCTGTGCTGCCCGCAAGCATGCGGTCGTCGGGCTTCATCGGCGTTTTGGTGTCGCGGTCGGAATAGCCGACCGCGAGGCCGAACGATTCGCCGTCAGCAAGAGCAACGCCGAGCGTTGCCCCGGGAAATTTTCCTGCCTTGTGCCATTCATCGAGCTTCATCTGAAGCTCCTTTTTGAGAACGTTGGTCCCGTTAGCAGCGACAGGTTTTTGTCCGACCGCGTGCAGGCTAAACGCTAGAATGGCGATCGTGAATAAGACACTTGTTTTTGTGCGGAAGTAACTATTTGTCATTTTTTCTTAAAATAAGTTCGGTCGGCGGTTGCCCACTTTTCCGGGTCCCAAAGGTCCGAGCTCAGGGAAATGTCCGCTTGAATGTCGGAGTATTCCTCGGTCGTCGTCGGTTTGCCGTCAACAAAGAACTTGACCTCGGCCGAGACCCATCCGCCTTTGGCTTTTACGTATTTATTGAACTGTGTTTCCTGTACGTTCTTTTTATCGCGTCCGCCGAGTTGGATCAGCCGCACGAAAACCAGATCTTTTTTATCAACCCAGAATTGCGGGGTCGTCAGATCGCCCTGCTTTGCGCCGACCACATAGACGTCTCGGCCCATCCATTTTTCTTGGTGAACGATAGAGAGGTCGATACCGAGACCCTTTATCTGGCCGATAGTGGTCTCGACGGGTTGTCCGTAAACGTCAAAGCCAAGTACAAGCAGCGGATGAACAAACGGGCGCCCAGGATTCGCCTTGCCCTCACGCCACGCGTATATCTTTCCGTCAGCGAACAATATGCCGTCACCCACCTTTGATTCCACGAAATCGATACGCAGTTTGCCCGGAACGGTCATCGCTTCATGCCACATTTCAGAAGTTGTCGAACCATCCGGCTGATGGTGAATCGTTTTCTGGACAAATGTCAGCGTCTTATACCATTTCCCGGCATATTTCTTGTGCATTGCCGCGACGAGATCGTCGCCCGTCCTGATCTCCATGGCAAAAGACACCGTCGTCAGAAGCGACAGCAAGAGGAGTAATTTTAGAATTCTCATGTTTTATAAACGTTCAAAATGCTGAAATGGTTTTATTGTTTTGGATTTTCCGGGAACTAATTTGACTTCAATTTACGCAATGCTTCGATTGAAGATGGAAAGTTTGGGTCGATCGAAAGCGCCTTCTCATAAGCCTTGATCGCTTCGGGCTTATTTCCCGCTGCCTGATAAGCATCGCCGAGGCTGTCATACACGTTAACGGAATTTGGGTATGTTTTTACGTTCAGCTTAAAAACCTCGACCGCATCCGTCGTTCGCCCGGTTTGTAATAGATTATAGCCGAGACGGTTGATCGGTGCCTCTGCTTCAACGAAGCGGTGTTTTGGATCGGCACGAAAGGCTTCGTATCCGCGAAGGAACACGGAAATGTCTTTTTGCTTGGCAGCCGAATCAAGAAGCGACTGAAGATCCACTCCGGGCCGATATTCGATGACCGCGCGCAATGCGGGATCGACGCCGTTTCGATAATCGGTAGATGTGAGGGCCGCGGCGATAGACGGCGCCGTCCATGCACGGCTGTCGCGCGGGTCCATGTCCTGCCAGTAAAGGGTCGAAACCTGAACACGCATTCCGCTATTCGGAAGCACGATCGGCCTGCCATCGCCGTAATGATTGGGCCGGCCCGCCGTGGGTTCACCGACAAAGATCGCGTTGGTATATTTTTCGAGCTCATTGGTAAAGTTTTGAGCGGCGGAAAACGTCCCGCGACCCGTAATGACGAAAAGTTTGCCGGGCGCGTCTATCTTTGATTTGATCAGTCCGATCACGACGGGCCGGTTTAGGCCATTATTGCCTCCATCGTTTCTGCGGATATCGATCACAAGTTTTTCGACCGGATTGGCGGCGACAAAATCCATCACGAGTTGGTAAAATTGCGCGAGTGATTCATCCTGTTTGTTTTGCACCGCATTTTCCTGGACGTACATTATCTTTTCGTCGGCAAGATATTCGAACCAGTAGTTGTCCATGCCGTGTTTCAAATACAGCGGTTGCTTTTTTGCGAAATCTATCCAGTCGGCCGGCGGGTTGAGTAGTTGGTCGACGGCGAACGCCGGCTTAAGTTCGGCCGTGGTTGGCTTCCCGCCGATCTCGACATCAAGCTTCAGATTTTCATCCGGCTTGATGATGCGCATGCCGCGCATCAGCTCGGGTATCGAAAGAAACAAAGGCGCATTTTCACGTACGCCCATTTCGTTGTCCGCGCCGAAGACGCCCGAAACTTTTCTAAGCACTTCGTCGACAGGAAGGCCAGCGATCTTTACAACCTTTGCTCCGGCGAGATTCGCATATTGCGGCGCGGCTTGCCGGATGAACAAACCATCATCGAACCAATAGAATCGGACGGGAAACACACCGCTGCGAAAATGCGGCCGCGGGAAAATTCCGGAATGCCCGTCCTTGATCATCGCGACGATCTGCATAAAGCCCACCACGATCTCGTCTTCGCTCGCCGTCGGAATGCGGTCATTTAGGGATTTCACGGCCGCGTCAAAATCAGCTTTTGTAACGCGGCGAAACAAATTAGGATGCTGCTGCTGCATTCGCTCTGCCATGAATTTGAGATCGGCCTGCCACTGGGCGGCTGCAGGTTTCACGCCGGGGGATTGTGCTGCGCTGCTTTCGAAAAGGAATAATGCTGCCAGCATTAAGACTGAGGCCTTCGAAACCTTTAAGTACGATCTTGAGAACATCTTGGAATACTCCTTAAACTTTCGGCGGCGGCGGCAGATTCAAAGCAGGCTTTACCTCGCCGCGGTGGCAGGTTGTGCAATTGATCGTCGGCGTTTCGCTCTTAAGGTTTTTAATGCCTTTGAGCAGCTCGTTGTTGATCCGGGCGGCCATTGCGGACATCTCGCGGGCGATCTGTTTCTGCGGCTTTTCTTCCGAATCCCATTTATCAGGAACATGGCAATGCGTGCAGTTGACGCCGAGCGAGCGGGCAAAGCCGAATTCCATCACCGCAAGAAGCTGAGCCGCCGGCCGCTGTTTGAGCATCGGAGTTTGAATATTCTTGAAGACTTCCGACGCCGGCAACTGTTCCTTTCCTTTTATCTGCTCTCTCAGTTTTGCGATCGCGGCCTTTTGGTCGAAATCCGCCGGAGCAGGCGTCGTAGCAGTTTGCGCGTGAACCGCAGTTTCCCCGATCTTGAACGGTTGAGGAGCGAAAACAATTGCAGCCGCGACGGCGGCGAACAACGCGATAGCGATGATCTTGATCTTTGTTCTCATTTCTCTCCTATTGTTTGCGGACGTACGTGAAGTCGAACGTCGTCGTCCATGTCTTTCCTTCGTCGGTTGAGTTTTCGCCATGTTGGCGAACATCACCATTCGACAGTTTCGAAAACGTCATGCGTCCAATGGTCTTCTTCCCGTTCACCATGCGTTCATTATCGAGTACCATTTTACCGTCGACTATTCCGCCAACGTAAAATGCTAGCGTGCCCTTATCGTCAACCCAAGTCTGGTGCCATTTCCCATCAGTCGCATCGAAATTGCTGAAGCTTTTGCCGCTGGTGATCGGCGTATTCCAATTCTCGAATATCACGCAGCTGCCCAGGATAAGCTGGATGCTGCTCGTTCCCACCGTGACTCCCTGCGTGTTCTTCGGCAGCCATTCGCCGATCCAGAAATCGAACTGGCGAAATTCCGGTTTCGCTTTGCACGGATTAGCAGCGAGGTCAAGTTTTTTGACAACCTCCACGAAACGAGGATCGCCGCGAAGGTCTTTGAAATCGGCCTCCGCTTCAACCTGCGAAGCCTGGATGCCGCCCATCGGGACTGTAGATTCGAGAACCTCGTACACCTTCGCTTTGTTTTGCAGGCGAGCGTATGCACGCGCTACCGCAAAAGCATAGACCGGATTTGGCGAGATTGTATTTGCGATCTGCAGCACCCGCAGCGCATCTTCATTCTTCGCAAGGTTCAAGAATGAAATGCCCTGTCGGTAATGCGCTCCCCCATTTTTTGGTTCGAGCTTGATGATCGCCTCAAAACCTTTAACAGCGTCGGCCCAATTCTGTTTTTGATATGCATCGTTCGCCGAATTGCGCATTTCCTGCGTGACGCCGCTCCCGGCTTGTGGCTGAGCATTCACCGAGAAGGTAACGAAAGCTAACGCCGCTAATGCGATCACAATTCGTTTAAACATAATTTCAACTCCTACTATTTGCGCGCGTTCCCCGCTCATTCACCTAACAAAACCCTGCGTCCGCGCCACAAAGATCTCGCACGCCGATCCAAAATCGACATTCTTGCAGATCGGAAAATATATTTTCTGACCATCGCGTGCCCATTGCGGCGCAGTGGCGCGGCCTTCGGTGTTGGCAAGAAGGCGCACCTCGCTGCCGTCTGGGTTCATCGTAAAGATCTGATAGCTAGAGTTGCGATTCGATGCAAACGCGATCCTTGTTCCGTCAGGCGACCATGATGGCCAACCGTCGAACGACGGATGATTTGTCAGGTTTTTTGCTCCGGTCCCATCGGAATTTGCGATGAACACTTCGGAATTCATCTCGCCGATCATTCGGCGAAAAGCAAGCTGGCTTCCATTGGGCGACCATGAAGGATATGTATTTACACCACCGGTGATGAGCGTCGTGATCTTCCCGGTAGCGATGTCTATGACATTGATATCCGCGTCGTTCTTCCGCGGCGGCGCAAGATCGTCGTCGGTACAATAGGCGAGCTTAGTTCCGTCGGGGTGCCAGTTCGGATGGATGGTCTTTACGCTGCGCGGTGTCAGCTCTTTCATTCCCGTGCCGTCGATGTTGATCAGCGAGGTCACTTCAAGCTCATCTTTTATGTAAACGAACGCGATCCGCTTACCGTCCGGCGACCACGCCGGATCTTCATGGTGCGCATCGTCGCGGGTCAACTGGAAAACGCCTGATCCGTCGATGTTGCGAATGAACAGCTGTTCCCTGCCCATGAACTGAGAGATGTAGACCATCTTTTGGCCGTCCGGCGAGATCGATGGATCGTAAGTAGCCGAGTACGAAAATTGATAAGCAAGGCTGTCCGCGCGTCTTTGCCCGAAAGATCCATGGGCGAATGCCATCGCAGCCATGAGCAGAGCGAGCGGCGTGAAATATTTTTTGCAGACTGATCTCATGAAGAGAAACTTCCCCGCTAGGTCGATTTTTATACGATCCATTTTACGGCAAGCAGCTGATATCTGTTCCAGAAATGTTGCAAATAAAGACGTTATGGTGGAGAAAATCCATCGGTTTGGATTTACGGCTTCATCGCTTTCTCTTTTTCGGTGCAC
>QHXS01000151.1 GCA_003223975.1 Acidobacteriota bacterium | reverse complement strand
AAAGGACCTTATCAGCTTGCTCCTTTATCGCCTTCACAACATGCGGATGGGAATGTCCTGTCGCGCAAACGGCGTGGCCGCCGTAAAGGTCCAGGTATTTCTCGCCTTCGCTCGTCCATACCCAAGAGCCTCGACCGCGCTCGACCGAGATTCCCATCTTTTTATATGTGGCTATCTGAAAAGTTTCTTCGATTGTCTGGACGTCGCTAAACTTCATGTAATTAATATGCGAGGTTCGTAGTTCTTAAGGGTTACTTCCGGGAAATACGAGGCCCGTTTTCTCGTCGAGGCCGAACATCAAATTCATATTCTGGACCGCCTGCCCGGCAGCCCCTTTTACGAGATTATCGATCGCTGAAAAAACAACTACATTCTTGCCGTCCGCGTGAACCGCAATATCACAAAAGTTCGTATTCTTTACCCAATTAATATCGGGCGAGCCATCCGCAAAACGAACGAAAAAAGACTCTGAATAGAAATGCTTGTACAGATTCAGTGCGTCTTCATTGGTAAGGTTTACAGTCGTTTGCATATAGCACGTCGCGAAGATGCCGCGAGATACGGGCAAACTATGCGTCATAAATACAAGGTCGTTTTCAAAGGTGCCGACCGAGCGCAAATGCTGTTCGATCTCCGGCCGGTGCTGATGTACAAATGGTTTATATGCGTAAAAGGAGTTCATACGCTGCGGGTGATGTGTGTTTGTTGCTGGCTTCGCCCCGGAACCGGACGACCCCGTTTTCGCGTCAACGATGACCTTTCCGTCGAGCATTCCGCTTTTAACGATCGGTGCAAGCGCGAGCAGCGTCGCCGTCGCAAAACAGCCCGGATTCGCAATAAACTGCGCATTTTTTATGGCTTCACGATTAGTCTCAGTCAAGCCATACACAAAATCCGATTGAATGTCGCCGGCGTGATCCAAATTGTAATATCGTTTGAAGACATCCGGATCGGCGATTCTAAAGTCACCCGAAAGGTCGATCGCTTTCACACCATCCACCAGCTTCGGGATCAAGTCGATCGCCTGCCCATGCGGTAGCGCAAAAAAGGCGACGTCAATTTCCTTTAGCTCAGAAATGTCGGTCGGCATCGCGGCGAAATTTAGGTCTGTCAGGCCATTTAGATTTCTATGCACAGCACCGACATGTTTACCGGCATGCTCGTTTGCTGTTACTAATTCGAGATCTACGTTGGGATGAAAAAGAAGAATGCGCAGCAGCTCGCTCCCGCCATACCCCGAGCCGCCGAAGATCGCAACTTTGATCCCTTTGCTATTCACTAAATTGTTTCTTCAATTTACCTAGCACCGACTTTTTACCTTCGGTTGCAGCGAGTGCTACGAATACCGTGTCGTCGCCGGCGATCGTGCCGGCGATCCCATCCAGGTTCAACGCGTCCAACCTAACTGCTAAGGCCGACGCAAGACCGGAACCACACCTCGCCACGATCAAGTTGTCACCCGATGTCAGAAACGAAACCTCTCCAAATGTAGCTCTGCGGGGAACCTGAATCGACCGACGGTATTTCCCGGCCTCCTTTGTTACACCTAGTTCGTCAAGGTCACGCGAGACGCTTGCCTGCGTCACCGGGAAACCCTTCTTGCGGAGTGCCTTTACTAATTGAGCCTGGCTGCTTATCCGCGCTGTTGAAATTATTTCGAGCAAAGTGCTCTGTCGTGCTTCTTTGATCATTCAATCGCATATTATGCATGTATTACTGCATATATCATGCATATTTGCATAATATACACTGGTACTAGTGCGCAGGTCAATTAAATGCTTAAAAAAGCGCCAATTTGATCCGCAGGTATTTTTTTGGATTTTGTCGGAAATCGTCGATCAGGCGCGATGCGTTATCAGAGAATTTGTTGATGCTGGTAGCCGTGGAATTGACATTATTGTAAAGCGAATCGTCGGTAACAAGGCGGCCTATCGTTCCTTTCCCGGCTTGGGCATCGGTGATCAGCGAATCGATGCGCGTCGCCGCTGAATTAAATCGTTCAAGGGTTACATTGGCATCACCATACAATTTATCGTCATTAAAGAGCTTGCCGATCGTTCCTTTTCCCGCATTAACGTCATCGATCATCAGATTGATCTTATTGGCCGCGGTTCGGAGCTCATTTATCGCTGCTCGTGTTTCGTTGTAAAGCGCATCGTCGTTAACGACCTTGCCGGCAGTTCCTTTTCCGGCTCGGATCTCGTTTGTGATCGCTTCGATCTGAAGGACGGTCTTGTTTAGACTTTCGTAAAGTTTCTTATCGTTGAGCAGTCTACCGGCCGTGCCTTCGCCGTTGTTTATTTTGTCGATAGTTACCTGTAATCGCTTGATGGTAGTTTTCGCCTCACCAATAGTCGTATCTAAATTCCGGTAGAGCGATTCATCGTTGACGATACGGCCAAGTGTACCTTCGCCGCGGTTTGCTTTGCTCAGGATCTCATTGGCCGGTATTGCGAGCCGCTTGATCTGATCGAGCAGTTCGTTGCCGGTCTCGGTTAGGTTACTGATAGTTGTCGATGCCCTTGATTCGAGAATGTGATTTTCGGTAACAGGCTCGCCGCGCGACGTCCCGGGTGAAATATTTATCAGTTTGTCATTTGCTAAAAGCGAAACAGCAACCAGCTGGGCTGTCGAATCTGTACGGATTCTTTCTGATATTGGCTTGCCGTTTAGATCGTGATCGATCGTCATCTGTGCTTCGATCTTCGCTTCGTCTTCGGTGTCAGGCGGCAGGAGCTGTACGGAATCGACCTTACCGATCCGAACACCCGCAAGCTGAACCTCCGAGCCGTCACGCAGGCCGTCAGCTGCCATAAATCGGGCTTTTAGATGCAGCTTCTTTTCGAACGGGTTGAAGTCTCCCGTTGAGTTCATTATTAGAAATCCAAGCACACCCAAGCCAAATAGTACGAAAATCCCTACTCGCACCTGGCTCAATTTGAAAGCTTTACGGGTTTCTACCATTTCGCTATCGCTCGCCCTTTATGAATCGCTTAACGTATTGATTGTCGCTCGCCTGAAGCTGTTCATCCGTTCCGTTGAAAATTATTTGACCGTTTCGCATCATCAGAACCTCGGTATTGATGAGGCACAATTTGTCGCCTTCTTTTTCGAAATGAACTTCGCCTTTTTCGCTTACGGTAGCATATTCGGAACACAGATTCGTAACGTTGTTCATCTCGTGGGTGACGAAAATGGATGAAACGTCTTGAAGGTCCCGTAACTTTATCGCGAGTTCGCACATCGTTCGCGCCGTCGGCGGATCGAGCCCGGCGGTTGGCTCGTCGAACAACACGATCGATGGATCGCCGATCAAGGCTCGCGCTATTCCGACGCGGCGCCGCATTCCGCCCGAAAGCTCGATCGGCATCTTGTCGACTGCGTCTGCAAGATCCACGAACTCAAGCATCCGCCTAACTTCGCGATCGATCTCGGCCTCGTCGCGTTCTTGTTCTCGAAGTCGGTAAGCAACATTTTCGTAAACCGAAATACTGTCAAATAGAGCTCCTTCCTGAAAGACCATACCGATCTTTTGACGGATGGGCATCATCTCGACCTCGGTATAGTCTGTTATATCTTCGCCATCGACCAAAACCCGCCCCGAATCAGGTTTTAGTAGCCCGAGAATAAGCCTGATGATCGTCGATTTCCCGCCACCGCTGCGGCCAAGAATTATTTTGCATTCGCCTCGTCGGACCGACAGATCGATATGGTCAAGTACGATCTTATCGTCATAAGCTAAACACACATCTTGAAACTCGATCGCCGGCACGATCTCCCAAAACGGCTCGATCTTTATCGTGTCTTCGATTTTGTTGTCATCGAACATCAAAGTTGTCCCAGGTCCAAAAGGTATTGAAGCGCCTTTGAAAGAAAGAAATCGAAAATGATCACCCAGATCGACGCGATAACGACCGCGTCGGTTGTCGAGCGTCCGACACCAGCTGTGCCGCCGCTCGTTGAAAGGCCCTTGTGGCACCCGACGCTCCCGATGATCAGGCCAAAGAAAATGGGTTTTATTAATCCGCTCACCAGATCAGATGTGGTGATTCCGACGCGAACGGAGGTTGCAAACACATGATAATCCTGATTATAAATGGTCGAAGCAACAACGCCCCCGCCAATAAGCCCGAGAATGTCGCATGCCACGGTAAGAAGCGGCAGCAACAAAACTAACGAGGTGATCCTCGGCACGACAAGCCGCCTGATGGGGTCGGTTCCAAGGGCACGCATCGCGTCGATCTGCTGGGAAACGACCATCGAACCTAGCTCGGCCGAGATCGCCGCTCCGATCCGGCCAGAAACCATCAAAGCGCACAGCACCGGCCCCAGTTCGCGTATCAGCGAGGTGGCGACCGAATGGCCGGCTTCATTCTGAATACTGTAGTACTGAAGTGTCGGAAAAGCCTGCAGTACAAGAACGCCGCCGGTAAAAAAACCCGTCAAAAGAACGATCGGCAGCGACCCAACTCCGATCATATCCATCTGCCTTATCGTTTCAGAGAAATAGCGCGGTTTACTGAACAGACTTACAAAAGCCCGCCAGATCAACAAGCTGACTTCCTGAAGTTCGGATACGAAGCGAATGAAGGGGTTCATTAAACCTTTTGGCGACACGAGTTGAAATCGTTCCGTAAAGGTTACAATGAAGGCCAGCATTCGACAAACGACAAAAAAAGAGGGCTGCCCGGAAAGGCAGCCATTCTTGATGGGCACGAAATCAAACTAGTTATTAGGTCTATTTTCTTTCGAAGCAGGCCGCGTGAGTTGATTTGCTCCAGGCGCTCGCTGCATCGGCGGTCCATCGCGGTGTTGATCGCCCATGCCGGGTCGGCCATTTTGTCCCGGCTTTCGGCCGCCCATTTCCGCAAAGTGTTGTCGGATATCCCGAAATCGAACGAGTTGATCTTGCGTTAAAATACGTCGAATATTCAACTCGTTCGAAAATCGCAACCGGTTAACTTCGGCTTGAGCATCCTGAAAAACCTTTAGTTTCGCGTGAACCACCTCATCCGATACGCTGTCAGCATAAATCGCCATATCGAGCTCTCGATTCGCATCACGAAGCCGCCTCTGCGCTTCATTCATTAACGGCCGATGCTCGGCGTTTAGCTTGCGGAACTGCTGAATCTGCTCTTGGGATAAACCAAGCTGCGCCATCAAATTCGGACGGTCGTCACGCGGGCGATTGACGCCCGGCTCCGGATTCGGCGGCGGACCATCCTGGCCATAGGCAGCCGGGCCGAAAAAAGCCACGCAGAAAAGCAAACCAAGAATTGTTTGGGGAAGAAACTTTCTAAACATAACGCCTCATTAATATTCCTTTGTATCAATATCGGCAACAAGATCAGCCAGGCGAAGTGATGTGTCTTCGGTCTCTACATAATTCCCGAGTCGCGGGACGTTAGTTGCACTAGTAGCCGGAATGCTCACCTTTCGATTCGGCTCTACGAATTTAACCACTGTCGAATGAGCCCGCTGCGTACGTTCAACCGTTCGATATTCATGTTTTGCCGGTTGCACAACATTGATTGCGACCGGCGCGGTCCCGACTTCGTTTTTCGCCACCATCGGTGCCGGTATGTCGATCTTCACCGGTTCAACTTTATCGGGGACCCGAGCCTGCAGGGCGCCCGGAGAAACGGCATTTGATAGGAAAGTGAAACCGAACGCAAGTGCGATAACCGCCATTGCTCCGCCGGCAAACGCGACGCGCGGGGGCGACGCCACAAGTCCCCGAAGAGCGTCGAGCCAGGAGATTTTGGTTATGGAAGCGACGTTTCTGGCATAGTACGGAATCGCAAAAGTCGGCGTAGCAAGTGGCAAAAACTCATCGCGGTGCCATTCGAAAACGCCAAGCCGCGAAATCGAAATTTCCGCAAACTCTGCGGTGCAGCCGCTGCAATCCAAAAGATGCTCTTCAAAGGCCGCACGACCCGACGTTTGAAGCTCGTCGTATATATATGCGACAAGTTCCTCGCCAAACAAACATGATTTTATATCTTTACCGTTTCTCATCTTCGCCTACCTA
>QHXS01000150.1 GCA_003223975.1 Acidobacteriota bacterium | reverse complement strand
GATGCGAGACGGCCAAAGCGGTTATCGACGGCAATAAAGGCCGGAATCGCGATCGTTGTTGTTGGAATTGTTATTTTCGGGGACGCCATTGCTCCTTACGGTTACGAAACGCAGGTTCGCAATGAGCCGAACGCTCCAGCGTCCTCGATCCATTTTCGGGATGCCGAAGGAAACATTCACCCTCATCCGTTTGTTTACGGGACACAGCTTGTTGACCGGCTCGGTTACGGATATAACGAATTGTTCGATCGAGCGTACCCGCTTTCCACGTTTGTACACGGCGACGAGTATTCATTAATTGGACTGTTCAATTCGGATATTCATATCTTCGGCACAGAAGATCCGGCGGTCCGCGTTACATTGCTCGGAACAGATCAATTAGGCCGCGACAGATTTTCGCGTCTCGTCATTGCACTTCGTTTTTCGCTGATCGTATGCCTTGTCGGTACGTTACTCGCGAGCCTGATCGGAATAATTGTCGGAATGGTCAGCGGTTTCAGCGGCCGGCTGGTGGATTCGGCACTGATGGGAATTACGGATTCCGTAATGGCGTTGCCGACGTTGATCTTGATCCTCGCAGCACGTGCGGCATTTCCGCTGGAGCTGCCGCCGTTTCGTGCCGCGACACTTTTGATAATGATATTTGCTTTGGCAGGTTGGGCAGAAATGGCCCGATTGGCACGCGGGCTTGTGCGAGCCACACGGGAGCAGGATTATGTTACCGCGGCGAAAGCGGTCGGAACTTCGGAACCGATGATACTGTTCCGACATATTTTTCCGAACATTGCTCCGGCCTTGATCACGCAGGCCACGATCATGCTTCCGTACTTCCTGCTTTCAGAGGTCGCACTTTCGTTTCTTGGTGTCGGGCTGCAGGAGCCAGTACCGAGCCTCGGCAATATGCTCGCCGCGGCCAGCGATCTGGGCCAGTTACAGCAGCATCCGTTTTTGCTGCTTTCACCGGCCGTGATAATCTTTATTTTCGTATTATCTATTCGGCTTCTCTCCGCCAAATTACAAAGCTCCACATGAGGTTCGCATCTGTCCGGATGCGAAACGTTTTTGGATTATTTACCACTGATCTGTGATGGGCGTGCGACGTTTAAGCTCAATTTTGTTGACCCTTTTGGCGGTCTCGGCGGCGGCCTATTATGCGTCTTGGCGAACCGTTACTGCTGAAGAGCAAACTCAGCAGCGGCCGCCCATGTTCGTACTTCAGGTCGGCATCGGTAAATATTTGGACGCTCCGACATGGACAGATCTTCGCGGCTCGATAAATGATGTGATGGAGATGCGAAAGCTGCTGGAAGGCGAACGCTTTAACGTGCCGTCCGCGAACATCGTAACGCTGACCAATGAACAGGCTACAAAGCAAAAGATCTTTACGGCGTATCAGGAAAACCTGATCGCGAAAGCAAAGGCGTATTTCGACAAAACAAAAAAACGCGATGCAGTGGTGCTCTTTCAATTCAGCGGTCACGGCTCGCAGGCACCCGATGTCGACGGCGACGAAACCGACAAGCTTGACGAAACGTTGGTCACCTATGACAGCCAGGATATCAAGGGAAAGAATTTCGATATCACTGACGACGAAATATTCGCGCTTACGTCGGAGTTAAAACGGTACACCGACAATATCGTTTATGTTTTCGACAGCTGCCATTCCGGTTCGGGCACGAGAAACGCCGAAGATGCCCGGCGTCTTCCTCCGAGAACGACAGTCCCTGAACCGGTTGCGATGCCCGGCATCGCGACGCGTTCTGGGAAGGTTGCGGACGACGGCGCGAATGGCACGATGATGCCGCCCGGCGACGATTACATTGTTATTTCGGCCGCACAAGCCGATCAGATCGCCACGCAAAAATACTGCTTCGAAGAATGCGGCAGCGCCAAGGAACCTGTCGTTTATGGTCTGCTTACTTATTACCTGATAGACGAATTGAGGAACGCCCGCAGCGACACAAATTATCGAGACCTCATGGAAGGTGTTTCCAGAAGGGTCGAAGCAGAACGGCCTTCGCAGGTTCCGCTGGTCGAAGGAGACGAACGCCGGATCGTTTTCGGAAGCCTCGCTCCAGCGGAAGATAATTTTGTTCCCATTGTCAACTCAGACGGATCGACGGTAAAGATCCGTGCGGGTGCGATCCAAAATGTTTTGGTAGGCTCGATCGCGTCGTTTTACGATCGGTCAATAAAGCGCGCAGAGAATGCAGAAGCATTGGTTACCGGTCGTGTGATCGCGGTGACAGCAACAGAATCGACGGTTAAGTTAGCCTCAGTTAATCGAAGCATCACGACGGCCGAGAAGGCGATCATTAGTTCACAGGATATTGGAACTAACAGATCTAAAGTATTGCTCGATGGGATCGACGCAAACTTGGTAATCGCGGTCCGCGAATTGTTTGCGCCGAAGAACGGTATTGCTGATGACCGTGGCGTGGACATCGTGCAAAATACGGCTGTTAGTCGTCAGACGGGCCGTTGGAACGTAGCGTTACTGAAAGACAACTTTTCAAAGGTCTTTCCCAGTTCGTCCCCGAAATGCTTCGAAACCGGCGGCTCCGAAAACCAAAGCGATCCGGGCAGGCAGATCTACTACCTGGTCGGCCAGGATTTTGTGCCGCTATTCGGGTTTTGCGTTGAGGCCGCAACATCCGAAGCGTCGTCGGTCAGTTCGGCGGCGATACAGATCGAGCGTGCGCTGACACACATTTCCCGCTACCGTTCCGTCGCCGCAATTCAGAACCGTCGTTCCCGGCTCGCCGGAAAAGTGGTTGTAAAACCGATCCGGCTTTCCACAACGTCCGGCTCATTCGCCGGCGAAAAGAACTGCGTCGACGGTAAATTTGTTGCTGACAAATATGAAGCGATCATAAAGGACGCGAAGGGTCGATATCAATTTAGGCCGGGCGAGGTATTTTGGTTTGAGGTGACGAATAATTCGCCTTTCGACCTCTATATTTCGATGCTGAACCTTCGGTCTGACGGAAGTATCAAGGTCCAATTCCCGAGAAACATCGATGAAGAAAAAGCCGGCGTTGTGATTCCCAAAAATGGCGGAAAACGAATCGTGAGCAGCGATCGCTGCCGCGTAAACGCTAGCGGCGAATTTATGGAGGCCGGTGCTTTTCGAACTTCGTCCACAGGTGGTCCGGACGCTTTCAAGTTCTTGCTTACTACGGCCGCGGTAACGTGGAGCGACCTTTCCTACCTGGAAATGGATTCGTTAACGCGTAACGGAAATGCATCGCTTGCCACTAGTAACGAATGGATCGCCATCGACCTCACATTCGAGGTCGGCGAGACAAAGAAATTATGAGGTTGCGAATTTTAGGAATATGAATATTATTATCGCGAGAGGAGTTCACCGAAAAATGAAAATCAAGACTAGTTATCTATTAATCGCGGCGATCTGCGCTTTCCTTGCTCTGGCAGGGTCGGCGTCTGCCGCAGGAAAGAAGTATGGTGTTTTTGTAGGTATCAACAAATACAGCGGCGGCATTAACGAGCTGGCAGGGTGTGTTAACGACGTCACGAACGTTCGTGCAACGCTAATGCAGAAATTCGGATTTATGGCGGCGGACACGACGATGCTGACCGATGCGGCTGCGACGCGCGAGGCGATCATCGCAAACTTACTTGCATATCAGGCAAAAGTGGGCAGGGGCGATCTTTTCGTCTTCGATTATTCCGGTCACGGAACCCTGTTTCCCGATAATCGTTCGGAAGATCAGGACGAGACAACCCTGACATATCTTGAGGTCAAGAACGAAAAAGGCGAAATGGAAGTTTGGTACCCGCGTGACAAGTATGATTCGGCGATCGTCCCGGTCGATGCACGTTCGACGACCAGCGGCAAGCCGTGGAGAAATCTGATCCTTGATGACGAACTCGCCGCGATCTTTGCCGGTTTCACTCAAAAAGGTGCACAGGTCGTGTTCATTTCCGACAGTTGTCATTCCGGAACAGTTGGACGAGGAAAATCTTCAAAGGACCGAATTAGAACGGAATCGCTTGCTGCCGTATTCGGCAAACGTCGGTACGACGAACTTCAAATCGACCAGCCGGCAACAACTCGGACGTCGGGCTTCCCTGTCCCCGTAAACCCACTTTACATTGTTCTGACCGGATCGAAGGATGATGAATTCTCCTTGGACGTTCGGAGCTATTCGCAGCCCATGGGACTGTTTACGTACAATCTGCTGCAACAGATCAACAAACCCGGCGGCAGTTTACTGACATACCAGGCTACAATGGCGCTTGTCAGTCCGGCTGTTGCGACTGCGGCGGGCGATAACCCGCAGCATCCACAGCTCGACGGCCGCTACGGAAATCCGAACGCAGTTTTGTTTAGCTTGCCCAGGTAGCGTTTTCGATAAAATTGGACAGTCCCCGGGCCGAGCTGAAATTCAACTCGATCCGGGGTATTTTTTGCTAATATTGCGAGACTGTCCAATTCCATCAATCAGAACGGATAATCACGGAAAATCTTGGAGCTTTAGGCCGTGTCCACGATCGACGCAAATTCGTTTACTTTACTGCTTGAAGCTCTCGATGGCGACGAAACGCGGGCTGCCGAGAAGTACGAACTGTTGCGTTACAAACTCGTAAACCTGCTGACCTGGCGTGGCTGCAGCCAGTCCGACGCAGACGATCTCGCCGACCTAACGCTCGACCGCGTTGCGGCAAAGATCGCCGAGGGTGAAAAGGTTGAAAATATCGCAGCGTACGCCGGATCGGTTGCAAGGTTCATATGGCTCGAACACGGCCGCAAGAAACGAGAAGATGCTGTAGGCGACGATCTGCCCGAATTGGCCGTTGACCCGGACATCGATGTTTTGAAAGATCGCGATTCGCGTCTTGATTGCCTTCGCGATTGCATGACGGAAACGATCCCAAATTCCACGGACCGCGCGATCATTATCGGTTACTACGACACCGATACCAACGAAAAGAACAAACACGCACGAAAGCGCCTCGCCGACTCACTTGATATGTCGATCGGTGCATTAAAGGTCCGCGCGTGCCGGCTGCGCGACAAATTAGAGCGCTGTATCAACGATTGTGTCGATCGTGTAACGAAAAGACCGAATCCGGACACAAATGAAGGGGAGGTAATGACGCGATGAACCGTGAACGATCGGCGATGATCGATAATTATCTCTTTGGCAAGATCAGTAATAGTGAGCTTGAGAGCTTTGAACAGCAGCTGATGACGGACGACGCCCTTATCTTCGAGGTCGCGCAGCGGGAAAATGAGCTGGTAGATATGTACGTCGGCGGCAAGCTTGATAGTTCTGCTAGTGAGCAATTCCGCGCTTCACTTTCGCGCTTTCCCGCACGCGTGAAAAAACTGCAAAATGCGTCACTACTCAGAGAATATATTTTCGAAGCACGGCCTTCTGCAGAATCAGCAGCACGCGAGCCTTGGTACAGGCGCCTTGGTTTTGCGTTTCGGGCACCAGCGTTTGCGGCTACTGCGCTCGGCGTCGTGCTCGTCGCGATGGTCGGCCTGCTTTTCGTCCAAAATCGAAACCTCAACAACCAGATCGCGCAACTGGATGCGAACGCAACGAGTTTAAGCGAACTCCGGCAACGTGAGGCAGAGCTGCAGGCAATGCTCGCCGCGGAGCGTGCGGCCGGAAGCGATCTTACGACGGACCTCGATTCGGAACGCGAGCGACGATCGGCTTTGGAGGCCGAACTAGCAGATCTGCGACGTCAGATCGCGTCAAAACCTGCGACGAATGAAAAGCCGATCGTACCGACGATCGCCACATTGATCTTGAGGCCGTCGGGGACGCGCGGCGGGCCGCCTTCGGTACGTAATCTGAGGCTAGATAATAAT
>QHXS01000213.1 GCA_003223975.1 Acidobacteriota bacterium | reverse complement strand
AAGATTGTCAGAAGGGTATTGCGAAGTTTCTAGAGAAATAAGCGAGCGCGGTTAGGCACTTTGCCGCCGAATTGTCGTGATAGAATTGTTTCCGAGGGACGCTTATGGCAACCGTATTCGATGATGACGAACAACTAAAAGCCGCATTCAAATCTGCGATCATTGAAGTCTTGCACGAAAGAAAAGACCTTATCCGCGACATTATTGAGGAGATCATCGAGGATGCAGCGTTTTCGCGAGCTATCGATGAAGGTGCCGATTCGCCAAAAGTAAGCCGTGATGACGTGTTCGAACTTTTGGAGACTACGAATTGAAGGTCGAGTTTCGCGAAAGCTTCCTAAAAGACCTGCGCTCGATCAAGGATAAGAATCTTCTAGCTAAAGTACGCGAAACCATCGAATCGCTTGAATCCACAACCGCTCTACTCGATCTTCCAAACGTTAAGAAACTTCGCGGCGGCAAGGGTTACCTATCGCGCCCGTATCGGTGAATACCGACTCGGCCTCATCGCCGAAGCTGAGTCAATCGTCTTGGTTCGCTTTCTCAATCGAAAAGATATATATCGCTACTTTCCATAAGAAGATGCGATCGGCAAAGGCGTCGAGACGAACGCCCGTGCCCGCATGACCGACGATTGTAAAAGGGAATCGCCAGATTCTTGGAAAAATAAAGAATGGCAAATAAGTTATTACAAAATGCGGTAGGTTTCGCTGTTATAGCGGGGGTTGCCGCTATCGGCTTTTACCTCTTTTTTGTACGCGAATATGAAATGCCCGCACACAAAGAATTCTCGACCAAAGTAAAGCTACTAAGAAAACCAGTCACGGGCGAAACGCGGATCGTCGACGCCGAAACTGGTCACAGAACGTGGTTTTCTTACTATGACGGCTTCGGCGTAACGCTCGAAAATGTTGAAAAATTACCCAACGGCGAATGGAGAATTACTTTGAAAGACCATAACTAGCTATAGTTTAAGCTTCGACAATTTCTACTTTCGTCTCTATCAAGTTCTTCGGAATTAACGCCGGAAAATAAGCCATGATCTCTTCAACCTTTGGGCGGCCGCCGGCGAAGCCGGTGACGGCGGGCGGGCCGGTGAGGATCAAAGGTGCGAGTTCCTTTGTGAATCTTTCGACGTCGGCTTTGTTCGGCCCGCGGACTCCGAAACGAAGTTGAACTTCTGGGATACCGGATAGGTCCCTTTCGAGAGAACCGCCCCGTCCGCCCGAAGCGGCGTCCACCCCTCCTTCGTAAGGAGGGGAGCTAAGAGCAAGATGGCCGTGCGTCGCGTTCACGCCGACGAATTCCGACAAGACGAGGTCGAATTTCAAACCCAGACGATCAAGGCGTGCGCGTAAGATCTTTTCGGCAGCCTGAGCTTTTGCGTATGCGTCGGGCCAAGCGTAAACGAGAGTGCCGACCGCTTTATAACCGTGAGAATACGCGATCGAGACCTTATAGAATTCGGTATTCGGATTTCCTTTGATGCCGAAAACGCGAACGCGATTTTCGCCAGCACCGGCCAATTGAATCGACGAAAAATCCGCTACTACATCGGGCGTGATATAGGATTTCGGATCGCCCATCTCGTAAAGGAGTTGCTCCTTTATGGATTGCACGTTCACTCGGCCACCGGTTCCCTCGTGTTTTGTAACGATGAACTCACCATTTGGTGATGCTTCGACGATGGGAAAGCCTACGTTGGCGAGATCGGGAATATTCTGCCAGTCGTACTGGCAATTACCCCCCGATGCCTGTGCACCGCATTCGATGATGTGACCGGCGATCGTTCCGGCTGAGATCACGTCCCATTGATCGAATTTCCAGCCGAATTCATGCATCAGCGGCGCGAGTGTCAGGCCCGTATCGGTCAGACGTCCGCCCACGACCACCTGGGCGCCCTTATCGAGCGCTTCCACCAAGCCGGCAGCGCCCAAATACACATTCGCCGACTGTACCTGATCGCGAACCGCGGCGAGCGGCTCGCCCGTTTCCATGTTGGTGATCTCGACGCCTTGCTCTGCAAAATCGTCCAAGCGTCCCAAAATGTCATCGCCCGTGATGACGCCGATCTTTAGCTTGCCGCCGAGGCCGAGTTCGCGCGCAGCTTCTCGAATTGCCGAAGCGCAGCCAGAGACGTTCACGCCGCCGGCATTAGATAAAACCCTGATGTTTTTTTCGACGCAATCAGGCAGGATCTCGCGCATAAGCGCAACAAAATCTTTCGCGTAGCCAGCGTTCGGGTCGCGGGCGCGCTGCTTTTGCAAGATGCTCATCGTCACCTCGGCGAGGTAATCGAGCATCAGGTAATCTATTGGGCCGTTACGTACTTGATCGACCGGCGCAGTGAGGAGATCTCCCCAGAAGCCCTGGCCACCGGCAACTCTAATCTTTGTCTTCATTCGACTAAATTAGAAACCAGCGATATGGCCGAGGTCAATTAGCAGGACGCGAAACCGGTCAAAGTTAGTTCGTAACCGCGTTCTTTACTGCGTTTCCAGTCTTCTTGGTCGTATACCAAACCTGCTTGGAGACCCACTTGGTTCCGTCCCAGGTTTTGACGGTGTAGTATTTTCCAGCTTCAACGGGTTTCGACGCCACAATGTTTTCTGTGACCTCGACCGTGTGTCTTCCGAAATTCTTCACACTCTTGGCGGTTTTCTCGGCCGCGGTTTTAGTCACATCGGCAGCCTTATTAGCAGCCGCCTTTGTATCATTTGCGATCTCTTTGGTCTGTCCAGACGCCGCACTGTACGCAATGAATACAAACGATGAAATCACTACGAGCCTTAAGAGCCTCTTTATTTTCATAGAGTTAACCCCTTTTTGTGTTTTGATGAGAGAGTTTCCCCGAAAGCTATACGCAGATTTCGTGCCAGTTCAAGGTGGCGGCATAGAATCAATATACCCTGTCGATGCTGAAAGCTTTGAAAGGCCCGTCCGGCTCGCACCTGTAACCGGCAATCCTGATATTCAGCGATTTTCGGAGCAATTGCTTGAAGATCACCGCACGTTCGTCCGGTGCCAACCGATCGAGCGGGACCTCGACAGACTCGTTCGATTTGCCAGATTTTATGTTCACGCGAGCCAAGCCACCGTCGGTCTTTACCTTTCCTACCTTCCCGGAGACACTTACAGCACTACAATCGGAAAGCCCGGTCAGGTTAGTTATGCTGATCAATTTGCCGTTTTCAGCATAGGTACCCACAGCGGTATCTTTTTTTTGACCATAAGCGGTCACTGAAAAGAGGACGAGTAACAAGAATGCCAAATATCGCATATCTCGGATTTTACCATTCTCGCTTAAGTATTTTTAAGTTCTGAACTGCTTGTTCACGAGCGAGTTGGGATGTTCGTCGGCGCCAAGCCGCGACGTAGTGTTCACCGTAACGCTTTCAACCGATTCGCCGAGCCAAAGCCGCTTCGGAGCTTCGCCAAACTCCGGTGCCTCATATGACGGAATATCCTGGTTGGCTGCCTCCGAACGTTCGGTCATCAGGCGGAAAGGTGTTGAGATTATTAGGATCAGAAATCTGAGCGGCAGCATGTTCCACATTAAGACGAACAGCAACAGGTCGAGCAGTGATGTGAGCGCGGCCTGGCCCAGAAGCTGCCATGAACGCGCGACCTTTCGTTCGCTTGCCAACTGGGGAGCATGCCGAAAAACGTGCTCGGCATAGCGACCGACGAATTGGTCGATGCCGGCATCCATTTTCGTAAAGAAATCCTCTTCGCGGCCGGTCAGCGCCTGGGAAACGGCCTCGAGATTGGTGCCGCAGGCGGCACAAAACTTAAGCTCAGCCGAATTCCTCTTTCCACATGTCGGACAATACATATCGCGAACCTTACACCCGACAGTTACGAATTTCAATTGATTTTGTTGCGGATAAGCGACGATTAATAAAGAATCGACGGCAAAAAGGCCCCGCGCGGCTCCTGGTAAAGTCCTCGGCTCATCAGGGTCAACGGCTGAACGATCTTAAGCCCGTGAGCGAAGCACCAACGGAGCAGCTCGCTGTTTCGAGTAGGAAGTAAAAAACCAGGGCCGGCGAAACTTTCCGCCGCGCCGATCAGCGCTTGCAAATCCCGATTCGTTTCTCCGACCGAATGGCCAAAAAAACCAACACCGGTCGTGTATCCGGATATCCTGCCGTTATGCTCGACAACCTGTGCAGTTCCCTGCTGCATCGCCCCAGTAACTTCGTTATGGCGCGTGTGGCCGTGAACGCGAAACGCAACTGAATCTACTGCGTCGAGATCGGTTGCTGTCATTGGGCGGACGTTGTAGCCTTCGATCGCTAGGCTCAAAGCCGGACCCTGCATATTCGATAGAGGTTCAACGGTATCAAAGCCGAGCTTCGTGTATAGCGACAGCGAGCGATTGTGAAACGCCGCTTGCACAAGCCGCACCGACGCATGTCCCTGTTCGTCAGAGCGACGAATTACATCTTCCATCATCGCTTTACCGTACGACGAGTTCTGTACCTTCACGTCGACAGTTATCGGCCCGACGCCCGAGATCGTATCGGCTTCCCAAAGAAAATTGCTGCCGACGATCCGCCCTTCTTGATCTTCCGCAACGACCGAATATGCATCCGGACGCGACAACAACATCGACATCAGCCCCGTCGCCGCCTCTGCCGAGGGAAAATCCGGCGGAAAATTATGGGCGGCAGATATGTTTCCAAATGCGCTGAAACAGATGGCTCCAAGCCTTTCTGCGTCCTCCGGCTTTCCGGGCCGCAACTTCGGTGTTGCCTCAAATGTAGATTGGGCCGTCGTCATTTTTGTATCCTCCATCAATAAAGGCGAAGCCGAAATCGAAATGGTATCCGAAAAACCATAGGGCCAGAGATATATTTCCCTCTGACCCAGGTTTGTTTGCTGCGGTTTCGGGTCTATTTGTTGTCGATCCTGTTCCCACTTGCCGCTGTATTTGCCTTCGCATTCGGCGGCGCAAGTGCGTTTGCTTTCTCGCTGGTATTCGGTTCGATATCGAACCCGAATTTTCTGTCGCAAGGATTTTTGCATTCCCCATCTGCGCAGGCCAACATCGGGTATTCGCATCCGCTCCATTCGAAAGGACCAAGGTCACGAAGACTCAATTCCTCACCAGATCGAGGTAATCGTCCCACGAAGAATACCTGATTTGTGCAACCCTTTTGAACGAAGTCTTCAGCAAACTCGGCAAGGTCTTGGAAGGGCTGCCTTCCATGAACGGATCCGGCTATGAAAAGATAAACATACTTCGGAGCTGTTTCAGGGTACGGGTAAAATTCATAGGTAAAGCTCGGCGGGTAGTGTTTGCCGTTGAGATCGATTCCCTCCAACTGATCTTTCAACTTGCCCTTTCCATTATTTCCCTTGATTTTTTCCTTCAGCTTCGCCCTCAAATTTGTGATCCGGTCGCCAATGTCGGACATTTTACAGATGTCCGGGTCCGACGGAAGATCGTCAGTGGCAGCAGCGTCGCTGCCTTTCCGGTCTGGGGTTAAATTCTGATTCTGGCTTTGATTCTGATTTGTGTTCTGCGTGGCCGGTGCGCATGACATTATCAAAAAGCCAGTGACTATACAGACGGCAAGTACCGTAGTTCCGAGCAATCGCTTATTCATTTATTCCTCCTCCGAACAATTGTTATTTGGACAACATCGAAAGCAAATTTGTACGGGTCTGTTTGCCAAATACGATCGACTTCCCGTCCGGCGACCAGGCCAGGCCTGAGATCAGGATCTTCGGGTCGTTTTCGACCGCCAACTGTTTTGGTAAACGACCCTTGACCGGAACATGCCAGATCGCTGAAACGTCGTTTTTTCGGCTAACAAATGCGAGG
>QHXS01000088.1 GCA_003223975.1 Acidobacteriota bacterium | reverse complement strand
TGCGGTTCGTGCCATGTCCATTAGCTCGTCGACGCCGAGGATAAGCAAAACGCCTTCGATGGGCAGTCTAAACGTTGCGAGGGTGCCCAAAAGTACTACAAGCGACGCTCGCGGCACTCCGGCGACGCCTTTAGATGTAAGCATCAGGATGAAGACCATCATTATCTGGTCGCCCCACGCCATTTGAACGCCCGCGGCCTGCGCCACAAATACTGAGGCAAGCGAGAGGTAAAGCGTCGTGCCGTCGAGATTAAAACTGTAGCCGGTAGGCAGAACAAAGCCGACGATCCGCCTCGGCACGCCAAGACGAGCGAGATTTTCCATCGCTCTCGGCAAAGCGGATTCGCTCGAGGTCGTGGCAAAAGCGATCGTCGCAGGTGTTTTCACCGCGTTGAAAAAATCGCGCAGCGGTACGCGGAAGATCAGCGCTATGGGCAACAAAACGATCGTCGCGAATACGATGAGCGCGCCGTAAAGCGTGAGCACGAGCGCACCAAGATTCTTCAAAACGCCAAGTCCCTGTTCGTTATGCGCGATCGTGTACGCCATGGCGGCACCGACGCCGATCGGAGCAAACTTCATTACGTATTCGGTGAATTTGAACATTACATCGGCGAGAGACTGGCACCAATCGCGAACTACATCCGCCTTTTTGCCGATCGCCGTCACCGCAAGCGCAAAGATGACCGAAAAAACAACGATCTGCAGCACATCGCCCTCTGCCATCGCTTTTATGATCGATGTTGGCGAAAGGTGAGCGATGATATCGCCGAGCGTTTGCGGTTTACCGGGCGGGTCGCCGGCTGTCAGTCCGCGCGTTACTGCATCGAATGCCTCGGTGTTTTTCTGCGCGGCCAGTGCGGCCTGCGTTTGCGCTTCGGCGGCTTTCGCGGGATCGGCGGTCGATTGGGCAAGCAATTCGTCGGCCTTTATCGACGCGTCATTCGCTTCTTTCGATAACGATTTCGCCCTTGCGCTCCAGTCGGCTTTATCGAAATCTTTTTCCAGCTTTACGGTACCGGCGAGCGAAACACCTTCGCCCGGCCGCGTAATATTCACGGCAGCGAGGCCGATGAATAGGGCGATGGTCGTCACGATCTCAAAATAGAGCAGCGATTTCGCTCCGATGCGGCCGACCTGCTTGATATCACCCGTACCCGAAATCCCGACGACCAACGTCGCAAAGATCAAAGGCGCGATTATCGACTTGATCAAGTTCAGGAACAGCGTTGAAAGCGAACGAATAAACGAAAGCAGCGTCGCCGTTTCAATTCCCAGAACATGATGGTTGGTCGAGCCAAGATCGATCTCGCGTATCAGCCATCCGAAAAAAACACCAAGGACGAGGCCGATCATGATCTTCCAGGTAAGCGATATTTTTGGCAGTTTCATATTTGATCACTGAGTCGTAATTGCGGCGAGGGTAACGGTTTTAAGTATTCGGGAGTGTAACAAATAATTGCCGAATTTGGTATTTACAGGCTGGGTTCGAAAAATCCAAAAAAGTTTTCAAAAAATCTGAAACTGCGAGCGATTAAATCTATTACCTAACAGAAGTTAAGTTAGTTTTCATCACGATCTCCGGCCCCCGGCTTCACAATCCGGGGGCAAAGTTTTTAAGCGGCGATGTTTAACGGAGTTGTGCACATTTACTGGAATCGTATGGACCTCATTCGCCCAGCTTTTCTACTCTTTTCGCTCAATCTTCTGGATGCGCTCCTGACGATAATCTGGGTTCGAAACGGCGTTGCTGACGAAGCCAACCTCGTGATGGCAAAGTTTCTGGCGATGGGCGACGCGGCATTTCTCGCCGCGAAACTGGCGATCGGGATATTTGCAGCAACCGTTTTTGTGATCGGCAGCGAAAAGCCGCTCGCGAAATACGGCCTTTCCCTCGCTCTTGCTGTTTATATGGGCCTGATCGGGATCCATTTGGTAACCGGGATCTCGGCAATGGGATATCTTAGTTATGCGGAGCTCGATCAACTTCAGCAGTTCGGCCTGTCGGCCGCCATCGGTTTCTTAACATAAAATTTACATATCTTGACGAAACCAGCACGCGCGGAAAACGTATTCTAGAGTACGCAACGCGAGTGTCGCTTTTGCGCATCAAATCGTACTAACATCTGTTTGATATTTTGTTTTAGGTTGAGGTAGTTATGACGAACAAACCCGTGTACCAGCTTTCCGCAAGGCAGCTCATCCTTCTCGCTTTCGCCGCCGCATTGATCGCGGTTGGCGCCACAGCACTTCTTTATTCTTTGGGTTCATATTGGAACAACACCGGTTCGGCGTCCTCGTTGACCGAAGCGTCGCCCGTTCCAAGCGGCATTTCCGATCCCTCGACGGTTAGCGACGAGCAAAACAGCATCGAGGTTTATAGAGCCGTTGCTCCAGGCGTAGCGTTTATCAATACGACATCGTATCAGCAGGACATGTGGGGCGATACGCAGGAAGGAAAGGGTAACGGAAGCGGCTCGGTGATTGACACGGAAGGCCATATCCTGACCAATTATCACGTCATCGAAAAAGCACAAAAGCTGACCGTTAGTTTCGGCGGGGAAAAGGTTTATCCGGCAAAGGTTATTGGCGGCGACCCTGATACCGATCTTGCGGTGATCCAGATCGAACCTCCGGCGGGCGGCGTAACGGTGGTTCCGATGGGCGATTCGAATAATCTGGTAGTCGGGCAGAAAGTGCTGGCCATCGGCAATCCGTTCGGTCTTGACCGTACGTTGACGACCGGCGTAATTTCGGGCCTGCAGCGTCCGATTCGTGCCCGAAACAACCGTCCGATCGACGCCGCGATCCAGACCGATGCTTCGATCAACCCCGGCAATTCCGGCGGACCGCTGCTTGATAAATTCGGACGTATGATCGGCATCAATTCGCAGATCCTATCGCCTGCCGGCGGCTCGGTCGGCGTGGGTTTTGCTGTTCCGATCAACACAGCAAAGCGCGTGATCCCGCAACTTATTCAGAATGGTGCCGTAAACCGGCCGAAGCTCGGAGCTTCGCTTCCGAGCGTAGAGGATCTTGCTCAACGCGGATATCGTATGCCGGTTCAACAGGGACTGCTTGTTTACCAACTCGTTCCGGGCGGCTCAGCTGAAAAGGCGGGCCTTCATGGAGTGACGACTGACGGAACCTTGGGCGATATCCTGATCTCAGCCGACGGACAAAAGCTCGCCGATATGGACGACCTATTTCGTCTATTGGACAAAAAGCAGATAGGCGACACGGTCAATTTCGAAGTCTATCGCAGCGGGAAGACTACGACCGTGCCGGTCAAGCTTTTCGGCACGCAGGCAGCGACGACGACGGGACGGCGACCGACGGAATAAGCGGGTTTTAGTTTAAGTTGCGGCGGGCGGTAATAGCTCGCCGCTTTTTTTATGTCCGAATTAAAGGATTTTTACAACGACGGTTTTGGATGGATATGCCGGCAATGTGAGCGAGAACTTTCGCTCGACAAAGATCCGCAATCCAAATCACGGCTGATGACCGAGGGCGAAGCCGAGAGCAAAACTCCAGAGCTTTCCAATCGTGCGATGGCGAAATGGTTTGACGCTGCGCAGACAGCCCTGATCTGTCCGCGTTGCAGCGTTACCGAGCCCGTTGATGTGCGTTGATTGTGCTAGATTGTAATTAAATGCTCAGACGCGAACTTGATGCAGCGGTCGGCCTTGCGCGTTACGTTTCGGAGGTCATCCTCGACCACTATTCACGCGAAATAATTGCAGAGCAAAAGCTCGGCGTCGATTCATATTACGAGCCCGTTACGATCGCGGACAGGGCAGCCAGCAAGATCATAGTTGAAGGCCTGGCTGCCGAATTTCCCGGCGACGCCATCCTTTCAGAAGAGGAAATCGATGACGCTAAGGTTCGGATAAAAAACGAACGTGTTTGGATTATCGACCCGATCGACGGCACCGCAGGTTTCGTGAAAAAGGACGGCGATTTTGCCGTGCAGATCGGATTAGCGATCAATGGTGACGTCGTTCTAGGCGTTGTGTTACTTCCGTTTCACAACGTTCTCTATCGCGCCGTGAAAGGTGAAGGAGCGTTTGTCGAACACGATGGCGCGGAACCACGGGAATTGCGGACGTCGGAGAGCACAGATTTTGCAAAAATGACGCTCGCGTTTTCACGAAACCACCCGAGCAAAGGCATTACGGCAATTCTTGAGGGCTTCAAATTTCAAAGTGCGATCCAACGCGGATCTATCGGCCTCAAAGTCGGGCTTATCGCGGAACAACAAGCTGACGCGTATATTCACCTGTCACCGCGAACAAAACTTTGGGATACGTGCGCGCCGCAGATCATACTGGAAGAAGCAGGTGGAAGGCTGACGGACCTGTTTGGGGAATCCTATAGATACGACGTGGCCGATCTGCAAAACCACGGAGGCATCGTCGCAACGAACGGTATATCGCACGACGCAGTGATCAAGCATCTTCGACCGATCTTAGATGAGCTTGGAAGATCGAGAATCAGATCGACGGCTACGAAATAGTTTCGGCTTCTGCCAGGCCGGCTTCCCGGCGCTTCTCACGATTAAACTTTCGCCACACTGAAAATCCCTCGCCTGCGAGACGTAAGATCGATCTTCGATTTTGAAAGAGGAGCTTGATCCAGGCCAGCGTTCCCATTTGCGGAAAATAGATCCCCCGGAAAAACAAACGGGCGACCAGGTGGCTGATCCGGACGGCGATTGGAGACTCGCTGATCGATTCGATCGCTTCGAAGTTGCGCTCCGGGCTGTAAGAACGGCTCCAGGCGGAAATGGTTTCTATTCGAGCTTCCTCGATCGTCATTTTCGCCGGCTTGTGTGCCATCACGAACTGCGCAAAATCCAGCCAATGCTTCGGCCGCTCAAGTCGTCCTGCCTTATCGAGGCGGTCATACAGCGGCGTAGCGGGAAATGGCGTAAGCTGTCCGAAAACCGGAAGCCCCGGCGCCCAGCTTTCTATCTCGTCGACGGTCCGCTTGGCAACGCCCACCGTGTCGTTGTCCATACCGAAAATGAACGACGTGATCGCGTAGATATTGCGACGAGCCAGACCGTCGAGCACGTCTTTGTAATTTGCCGGTTTCGAAAACTGTTTGTTGACGTCGGCCATGTTCGCGGGGTCGATCGATTCCATCCCGATGAAGATCCAGCGGCCACCGGATTCGGCGATCAGGTCAACCAGTTCTTCATCCGCAAGAAGATTTGCGCTGATCTGTGCGACCCACGGCAGGATCGCACCCGCCGCTATCATTTCTCGCAAGAGCCCTTTTAATCGCTTCTTGTTGATCGCAAGATTGTCGTCTATGAAGAAAACCGCGATCTGGCCCCTTTCGCTTTTCGCCCGGGCCTTTAGTCGAAGAAGTTCTTCGACGACGCTTTCGTTGGTTCGAAATCTTATTGAGTCACCAAAAAAACCTGTTACCGTGCAAAACTCACAACCGTACGGGCAGCCGCGGCCCGTTTCGATCGGTACGACGAAGAATTTGCCCCACCCTGCGCCAAGTTTTGACATCGCAGGACGCAAGAATTTCGGCACCAAACTGAATTGTTCCAGATCAAGCGTTTCCCACGGAATGTGGGGATAGTCTTGTAACGCGGGTTTGATGTCGTTGCCCTTGGAGTCGATCTTTGGCGTGTAGATCTCTTTCAGTCTGCCGTTCGCAGCGTCGTTTACGATGTTCGGCCAGGTTTCGTCGGCTTCGCCGAGAGCAACGGCGTCCACATGCCGCGGCCCGCCACCTCGGCCTAACGCTTCATCTGCACATTCGGTTACGTGCGGCCCGCCCATCACGACCTTAAAACCAGCTTCGCGAAGCGAATCGGCGACAAGATACGCGCGCGCGACCATTCGGGTCATCGAGCCTATTCCAACTAATCCGATGTTCTCGTCCTTACAGAATTTGACAAGCTCCGGGCGCGTCATCGCCTTGGCATTCCCGTCGATCAAGATCACTTCGTGTTCTTTCGGCGTAAGAGATTGCAGAAGAAACATCCAGAGGTGCGGCATGAAATTGCGCGTCACACCATTGTCGGGGTTGTAAAGTAAGATCTTCATCGATAAATCTTGATGCGTTGTGCTTCGCAAATTGCGGGCGCACAGTGACCTTTCACGCGGGCATTTGGCCCGTTCTAACGTAGTGCAGTTACAAACGTCGGCACCCGTGATCGCTGCTGCCGAAAAGTACGTGTTTGTAACAGCTCGTAAATCGAACCGTGGAGGGTGGTATAAGCGAGTTGAACCTCAGCGTACCCGGCAAGCCATCATCTTAACGTGCATAGTACCACACTATGTGCGCCATCTTACATATATATGGTCGCTGATCGCGTTATCTCGCGATCTGGGAACTACAGGATCGCTGAGGGTCTGAGTTCGCTCTGAGATTATCTTCGCACTTCTCTCGCGAATAAGCTATTTCGCGATCACCAATCTTATTAGGCGGTTGAAGACGCTGTCAGGGAGGAAGCGGCGAGCGAGCAGCATTCCTTTTGTGTTTATGGGATAGCGGAGGCGTTTTGAGCCGTCGGTCACCGCGTCGTAAATGGTTTGTGCGACAACAGTTCCGTCGGGCGCCTCGGCACCGGCTTTCTGCATATTTGGCAGCACTTTGCCGACAAAATGATCGTAAGCATGAAGGCCCTCTTTTTCCGCGACCACCTGCGAGCGAGCGTAGAAATCGCTCTTGATCGGGCCCGGCTCGATGATCTTTACGCGAATGTTGAATTGGTCAAGCTCGTGCTGCAGCGATTCGGAAAACCCTTCAACCGCCCATTTTGTGGCGTGATAAACGCTGTAAAGCGGAAACGTCATTCGGCCGCCGACCGACGCGACGTTTACGATATGACCCCGTTTTTGCTCTCGAAAATACGGAATGATCTCGCGGCAAACATTCATCAGCCCGATGAGATTTGTATCTACCTGACGCTGGACCTGTTCCAGCGTGGTAGCTTCGAACGGACCGACCACTCCGTAACCGGCGTTGTTTACAACAGCATCGATGCGGCCGAACTTTTCGATGGTGCCTGCGATCGCGGCCTTGATCGAATCTATGTCGGTGACGTCGAGTCGAAAACACTCGACATCGACGATCTTTTGCAGGTCTTCGGATTCCTCCGGCCGGCGCATCGTCGCCGCAACTTTCCAGTTCTTCGCTTGAAACAACTTGACCGTTTCGCGTCCAATGCCGGTTGATGCTCCGGTGATCAAGATAACTTTCTCCATGAAAGCGAATGTAGCATAAAGATAAATGACGCGGACATCACGTTTGTACGGCGAAACGCAGAACGCGTCACGGACGTTGCGACTTTGGTAGAATCGAATCCGTAATGTTTGAATCGATCCATTTCGAATCAACCGGCCGAAAAACCACCAATGCTTCAAAGCCAGAGGTTTTGGAAAAGCTGCGTTCGATCGTCGGCGAGGAAAACGTTGTTGTCGACCCCCAACGTGTCGAACCGTACGGTGCCGACGCCGTAAAGGAAAAATTTCCACCCGAGGCCGTTATTTTTCCTAAGTCGACCGATGAGATCGTCGCAATATTACAGCTTGCCAACGAGTATCGGTTCCCGGTCACGGCTCGCGGCGGAGGCGTCGGTTACACAGGCGGCGCTGTGCCTATCGACGGTGGCATTGTCATCGGGACGGACCGGATGAACAAGTTGATGGAGATCAGCGTCGACGATCTTTATGTCGTGTGCCAACCGGGAATGCGAACTATCGAACTACAGAACACGGCGGCCGAAGTTGGGTTGCTGTTCGCACCCGATCCCGCAAGCTATAAGGATTCGTTCATTGGTGGCAACATCGCCGAGAACGCCGGTGGAATGCGTACCCCGAAGTACGGTGTGACCAAACATCACGTCCTCGGCCTGGAGGTCGTCACGGCAACCGGCGAGGTCATTCGCACTGGTGGAAAGACTGTAAAGAATGTCGTCGGTTTCGACCTGACCGGCCTGATGTGCGGCAGCGAGGGGATGCTCGGCATCATTACCGAGGCCACGCTCAAGCTTTTGCCAATGCCGGAAGCAACTTCGACTGTGCGCGCAAACTTTCACTCGATGGAAGCCGCTTGCAAGGTGCTGACGAAGTTCACGCCGCACGGCCTGTTGCCGATGGCGATGGAGGTACTCGACAAATTTTGCGTGGAAGCGGTTGAGCAGAATTTCGCGTTCGGTTTATCAAAGGATGCGAATGCGATCTTGATCGTCGCTGTCGATGGATCGCACGACGAAGTTGATAAAAATGCAGCATTAGTCGAACAGATCATCGGCGAAAACGGAGGTTTCGACATTCTACGAGCACGTTCAAAAGAGGAAGAGGACAAACTTTGGGACGTGCGGCGCGCTATCTCACCCTCGTTGATGAAATATGGGTCGCTGAAGATAAACGAAGACGTCGTCGTCCCGCGTTCGCGTGTTCCCGAGTTGGTCGCGAAGATCGAAGAGATCGGCAAGCGGAACGACACCTTCGTCGCGAATTTTGGCCATGCAGGTGACGGTAATATTCACGTCAACTTTGTAGTCGACCGCGAAGACAAAGACGCCATTGCTCGCGCCCGCAAATGCGTCGCTGAAACCTTTCAACTAGCAGTCGATCTTGGAGGCACCATCTCCGGCGAGCACGGCATCGGCTATGTAAAGGCGCCTTATCTCGACTATGCCGTCGACCGTCCGACGCTCGAAATAATGAAAGCGATCAAAAAGGTTTTTGACCCGAATGGAATTCTAAACCCGGGCAAGATGTTTATTTGAAACATTTGCTTACAATGGACTGTAATAGAATTCCGAAATCCCAGTTGATCAATACCTTATGAGAAAAATCGCCTTTTGCTTTCTGCTCCTGCTTTCGATATCCGCGTTAGGTGTTGCCGGCTATTCGCAAAACAAGATCATCGTCCTTGTTCGCCATGCCGAAAAAGTGGATGCGGGTGCCGATCCGGGATTGTCTGACGCGGGGAAAGCGCGTGCGCAGCTGCTTCTCAAGAAAGCCGGAAAGTATCGGCCAAAGGAGATTTACTCCACCGATTTCAAACGCACGCGCGACACCGTGAAGCCGATCGCAGATAAGCGGAATATTCAGATCCAGGTCTACGACCCGCGTGATCAAAAAGCCCTCGCGGCCAAGATACTGGCGAGCCCGAATAAGCGAATCCTGGTTTCCGGGCATTCAAACACCGTGCCGGCACTCGCGAATCTGCTTGGAAGAAAAGAATTGTTCAAAAATCTAGACGACGCCGAGTATGGCGCGATATGGGTAATTCGGATCAAAAAGGGCGAAGTGCAAAAGATCGAGATATTGAATTACTAAAACAGAATGGCGAGTGGAAATGCGTAAATTACGCAGAGCAACACCCGCCGTTTCCAAATAGTTTCGGACCCTATTTTTTCTTTTGGGTCTTAGCGAAATAGCCTTTTCGATGGGTTAACTGGGTTTTCTCCTTCAGCATTTCGGGATTGGTCACCTTAATTTCGATCGTCCGATACGAACCGTCGAGCGCAGGGTTTGTCGGTTCGTACGAAACAAGATACTGCGATCTCATTTCTTCCTGTATCTGCTGAAACGCCTTTCTCAGGTCAAGCTCATCTCGTGGGAAAAATGCCTTTCCGCCCGTCTTTTCGGAGATCTTCTTTAACGAACCTTCATCGACGCCATTGTAATAATTGTCACCGATACCGATCGAGTAAATTACTGCCTCGGCTCGAAGGGCGGCTTCCAGTGCGTCGTTTAATTTCTTTTTGCCGGACGTATTCACGCCATCGGAAAGCAGAATGATCGCGCGCCGTGTTTTTTCCGGTGCCGGACCGAGTACCTCTTCCGATGTCACCCATATCGCGTCCCAGACCGCCGTCGAGCCCGAGGCGCTGTTCGGATTTATTCCGGGAGTTCCTACCACTACACCACCGCCTATATATCCCGATTGCGGGGCGAGTCGGACGTTTTCTACCGAACGACGAAGCCTATTGATGTTATTCGTCATTCCCTGTTCAAGTGTCGATTCACCGGTGAATGAGATAACGGCAACTTCGTCCCGGTCCGGGCGAACGACCGCTTCGAGGAACGAAATAGCCGCACTTTTTTCCTCGGGAAGCGTTCTTTCCTGGGACATGCTGGTATCGATCAATATCGACAGGCTGAGCGGCAGATCGACCTGACGCGAAAACCCAGAGACCGTCTGCAGTTGTCCATTCTCATATACCTGGAAATCCGTCGGTTTTAGGGTCAACAGCAATCGCCGATTTTTGTCTTGGGCGGTAAACAGAACATTCACCGCTTCAGTGTCGACCTTTACCACGCCTTCTTCTTCCGAGATCGGAGGCGTCGGCGTCGCGGCAGGTTTCGCGGGCTGAGTTTGTGCTTCGGCAAGCTGTGAACCGATCACTGAAAATGAGATCAGCCCGAATATCGCCAAAATTAGGATTATTGATCTATGCAACTTCATTAATAATACGAGAACTTTTTATTTCAAATTATCACGTATGGCTCGATAGCTCGATTTCGTCCTGATCCTGTAAGGTTTCACGTTGGTCGGATCAGTAAATCGGACCTCGATCTTGCGTTCCCGGCCATCGTAATTCTGATTTGCCGGCCTGTAGGTAATGATGTACTGCGACCGAAGTTCCTGTGAGATACGAGTGAATGCTTTTTCAAGGTCGACCATATTGCCCGAAAAAAAAGCTTCGCCGCCCGTTGCTTCACATAACTGCACGAGCAGCCTATCGTCTTTGCCTTTCGAGGATCCTATTTCGACGCCCGGCACTGTTCCCAAAAAGCCTGCCTTTGTAGAGATGCCAAAGATGGTCGTCTCGGTTCGCTGTGCGATGTCTATAGCGTCTGCCAGATCGGCGCGGCTGAAAGTGTCTTCGCCGTCCGTTATTATCACGATCACGCGGCGGCCGGGGATCGTCCGCAGTTTTTCGTCGGTAAACTGCCAGACAGCGTCATACATTGCCGTTTGGGAACCGGTTTTCTTTACCTTATCGACCGCTTTGGCGAGCAGATCGAGCTTGTCTGTAAAGTCCTGGTGCAGTGTTATTTCGTTGTCAAATGTCATGAATGCTGCTTTGTCTTTGCGCAGTCGCACGACCGTATCGATGAAATTCTTTGCCGCTTCTTTCGAAAATCCCAGTTTGCCTGCCGTGGAAGGTGAGGTATCCATAAGCACCCCGACAAATACCGGCGGATTTGTTTTCTCGTCGCTGAAAAACGTGACTTCCTGCTGAACGCCATCTTCAAAGACTGCAAAATCCGGCCTCGTCATTCCCGAAATAAGCCTGCCTTTTTCTTTGCCTTCCCTTTGCGTAACGGTCACGGGCAGACGGACCTCGAACGTCTTGATCTGCTCGCCCGGCGTTGGAGAAGGAGTTTGGGCGTTTGCGAATGCAGCAAATGCAACAAGCGCAAACACACTCAGGACAAACTTTGAAAAACTCTTGATCATTAAAGGGAAATACCTCGACGGGCTAATCTCTTTCGATGCCATCGGCAGCGTCATTGTTGCCACGCGGCGACTGGCTAGTATATCAAAACCCCCTGATAGGCCTGAAAGGTGGCTATCATGTTCCGGGTTTTGAAAAATGCCGGGCAATCGACCAAAATCAAGGTTTGAAAATGACGCCTGACCCACATATATTCCGCGAATACGATATCCGAGGCATCGTCGGCGATCAGTTGACCGACGAGGTCGTGGAAATGCTGGCATACGCGCTCGGCATTTTCTATTATCGAAACGACGCCCGGCGTGTCGCCATTGGCTATGATGCCCGGATGAGTTCGCCGAGGTTCTGCGAAATTCTCACGCGCGGCCTAAACGCGAGCGGCATCGACGTCATTTCGATCGGCATGGCGCCAACGCCGGTGCTGTATCACACGGTGTTTACGCGAGAAGTCGACGGCGGCGTTATGATCACCGGCTCGCATAACCCGCCCGATCATAACGGATTCAAGATACTGCTTGGCCACGACGCGCTTTTCGGTTCGCAAATACAGGAAATTCGAAAGATCGCGATGTCAGAACCGCCCGCGCCCGGGATCACCGGAGCATCTCCGAATGGGGCGGCTTCAGCGGAAGGCCAGTCTCGAGATTCGGTCGAGAGGATCGAAGTTTTAAACGATTACTGCGATGACATCGTTTCGCGCGTTTCGTTCGGATCCGGAAAGCTCAAGGCCGTGATAGATGCCGGCAATGGAATGGGCGGAGTGACGGCAGTGCCGGTACTTGAAAAACTCGGTGTCGAATTAGTGAAGCTTTTCATCGAGCCGGATTCAGATTTTCCGAATCATCATCCCGACCCTACGGTCGAAGAAAACCTGATCGACCTGATCGAAGCTGTTCGTGTTCACAAAGCCGATATTGGCATCGCATTTGACGGCGATGCTGACCGAATCGGCGTTGTCGACGAAAACGGCCGAATCATCTGGGGAGATGAACTAACGATCCTGCTTTCGCGCGCCGTCCTTGCCGAGCGTCCAGGCTCGACGATCATCGCCGAGGTTAAATGCTCGCAAACGCTTTACGACGACATCGAAAAGAACGGCGGAAACGCTGTAATGTGGAAGGCCGGCCATTCGTTGATAAAGGCAAAGATGAAGGAAACCGGCGCCGTCCTGGCAGGCGAGATGAGCGGCCACATCTTTTTTGCCGACCGCTTTTACGGTTTTGACGATGCAACGTACGCCGCTGCTCGCGTGCTGGAGATACTTTCGAAGACCGAAAAGCAATTATCCGAACTGCTCGCCGATATTCCCAAAACGTTTTCCACGCCCGAGCTTCGGGTCGATTGCCCCGACGATATAAAGTTTGACGTTGTTTCCCGCATCGCCGAACATTTTTCGCTCGATCACGACGTCATTACGATCGACGGTGCCCGCATCAAGTTCGACGGCGGCTGGGGCCTCGTTCGTGCGTCGAACACACAAGCGATTCTTGTATTGCGCTTCGAAGCGTCGTCCCAGGATTCGTTGGAAGCGATCCGAAATATCGTTGAGCAAGAAGTAAAAACTGCAATATCGAAATTAGAAGCCTAGCTTTGTTTTTTCCCGTCCGTGCGATCCCTGCCTGATACCATTCGCTATCCATCATCGCCTTAAAGTTCAGCGGCAAAAGGCCGCAAACTTTAAAAGGCCGCAAACTTTAAAGGATGAATGAGGTGCGGATATGGAAAAGCGATCGGCTGCAATAGCATCGATGTTCATATTTATCGCGGTGATGGTTATCCAGGTCGGATATGCGGCGTCAAAAGTGAAAGCCGGCGACCTGTTTGGATATTTGGAAACGGCGTTCAGACAGCTTTGCGTAAATTCGGGATAGCCGTCATGTGCTGCACTATCAAGCTTCGATCTCGACCGTGGCTTTGCGTTCGAGTTTACCCCAGCCCACGATCGCGCCGCGTGCCGCTGTAAATATCGATTTGACCATAACCCAATACATGACTTGTCGGTAGCCGAAACGCTGCAAAAGCAGGAGCCAAAGGAGCCGTTTCTGCTCCGACTTTTCGAGCATGAACGCCGCAAAAGCGCCGATCCAGTCAACCGCAAGAAAAAGAGCGTAGTAGAAGACGATCACGTTCAGGTTCGACGGCGTGTGGGCGTATTCGCGTTGGTGCTCGAGGAATCCGATCAACGCGCCAGCGAGTGTCCAAAAGAATAAAAGGTCCATTAGCGGCGATATAAGCGGGAAGAAAACTTGAAAGATCCAGACGTTCGGCATTGCGATGAAGCCGAGCGTTCCGTATTTAGGATTGAGCATCGCGCTTCTGTGTTTCCACATGCACTGCAGCGTTCCGAACGACCAGCGAAAGCGCTGTTTTGCCAGGTCCCTCAGGGTCGCCGGCGCCTCGGTATAGCCGACCGCGTTCTCTTCATAGCCGATATGATAATCGAGCTTTCTCACTTCGATTGTCAGGTCCTGATCTTCAGCGAGCGTGTCGGATGAGAAACCGCCGATCTGCTCGAGAAGCGATCGCCGCCAAGCACCGACCGCGCCGGGGACGACTGTAATGCAATTGAGCGATGCAAACGCCCGGCGGTCGAAATTCTGCGACGTTACATACTCAAGCGCTTGCCATCTGGTGACGAGATTCACGCGGTTCCCGACCTTTGCGTTGCCGGCGACGGCGCCGATGGTTTCGTCCGCAAATCGGTGAGCAAGTGCCGACACCGTTTCCGGTGAAAACAATGTGTCGGCGTCAAGAGCCACGATAATATCGCCTTTTGCCAGCCGCCAGCCGACGTTCAAAGCGTCGGCCTTGCCGCTATTGGGTTTGGTAAATATCGATATGTTCGATCGACCGCCGAATTGTTCGACCGCGGTTTGAAAAGTGCCGTCGGTCGAGCCGTCATCGACAACTATGATCTCGAGCTTCGGATAATTTGATGCGAACAGGCTCTCGATCGTTCTGCAGATCACTTTCGCTTCGTTGTATGCAGGTACCACGACAGAAACGAGCGGTTCGTAGGTTTCGCCGAAATGGATCGACTCGCGGCGGCGCGACCGAAGGTACTGACTTAGCGCGAGAGTCCCGATGAAGATCATCCGCCCGATGCCCAGTACGATCCCGATCAGACACAACCAACGGATCAGCCAGCCGCCCAACGATACCGCGTAAAAGACAAACCCGTCAGCTCGCGCGTAGAACGATCGATCTTCCGGCACTGTCGGCATCACTTGGTCGGCTGAAATTCCCGCAAGATCTGAAACGGTGGTGAATTCATAGCCGCGATCGCGAAACGCATGGATAAGTTTCGGTAACGCTTCGACGGTCGCCGAACGGTCGCCGCCGCTATCATGAAGCAAAACTATATTTCCGCGCTCTTCGGGCGTATCGATCTTCGCTGCCTCGAGCACCTCGTTTACCATCTGGTCCGAGGTGTGCGGCGAGCCGTCGTCATTGGTGAGTTTCCAGTCGTCCGAGTCAAGATGAAGACCAACCGAAATGTAACCCAGGCCTTGAGCCAGCGCGGCCGGCTCAACCTCGTCGGGGCTTCGCGGCTCCGCATCGCCAAAATAGGGCGCCCGGAAAAGCCGGGTCGATCGGCCGGTGACCGACTCAATGAGTCGCTCGGTTGTATTCAGTTCGAGATCGACTATCTGGTCCGGCACCTCGCCCAGATTTGGATGTGTATACGAATGATTGCCGATCTCATGGCCTTCAGCCACGATCCGGCGCAAAAGGTCCGGGTTCGCCTGTCCGTTCTCTCCGACTACAAAAAAAGCAGCCTTCACGTTTTCGGCTTTGAGTATGTCTAGGATCTGCGGTGTCCATCGCGGGTCGGGCCCGTCGTCAAATGTTAAAACGATCTTGCCCGGCTTGTCCCCGGTTCTTTGGATCACATACGAAGACGGAATTTGTCTATAAACTTCGTCCGCAGGCCGTCCCGCGCCGTCATCAATAACGTCTCGTAAACCATCTTGCGGTACGGCTTTGATCTGTAGGATCTCGCCCGTGCCGTCGAAATCTACATCGTAGCCATATTTGATCGTTGTCAGTTCGGACGTAGAAGTTGCGGGATGTCCGTCGCCGAAGATATTCCAAAGCGATGGATCTTCGCTGCCCAGACGCCACAACGCTACGCCAGCTATATCATGGCTTTGAGCATTCCTGATCTGGCTGTAAGCCGTAACGGCGTCGAGGAACCAGACGGTGTGGCTCGTTCCATCCTCTTCATCATATTTGTAGTAGGGATTTTTGCTGACCGGATCGAATTTGATCTCGGTAGGGCCGTCTAGCGACTCTTTTGCCGTGACAAGAGACTCCTGAAATGTATCGGTGACGGCCTCCGTGCCGTCGTCTGACCAGTTGTAACCGTAGTTTCCTATGCAGAGGATCGTCTTCGACGGCGCAATCTCATTCATGCGCCTTTTCAGCACGGACTCGAACCAGTCTTGTGCGGCTACCGGCCCTGCCTCACCTGACGACCAGTGTTGGTCGTAGGCCATCAGCATCAGGTAGTCGGTAACGTTCGAGAACGCTCTGTAATTCCAATCCGGATCGTCGTAAGGCACTGCCTCGGCAAGAATAAGGCCCCGTTTTTGGAGTTCCTGATGAAGCTCCGATACGAACATGAAAAGGTCCGCCCTCGATGCTTCAGGCACCTCTTCGATATCGACTGTCAGCCCGCCGAAATTGTTTTTTGCGACAACATCGAGCAGCGACGCAACCATATCGTGCCGGCGCTGTTCGGTCGCAATTGACTTGAGAAGATCAGAATTCCACCTCTCGTTCTTGTAATTCTGAACAAGCGGCAGCACCGGCATGCCGGGCTTTTGCTCGCGAACAAGGTCCATCGCCCGGTCGTCGATATCGAGAACGAGCGGATTTTGATCGTCGCCCGAGAGTCTTATCCATTCGGGCACGACCCAGTCGAGCTGCGAGATGTTTCGTTTCAGCGACGTAAAGCTCGAATAGTCCCAGTTAACATAAAAGCCGACGGCCAACGGCTGTGACCTGTCTGTCGGCTGCGTCGGCGAGGGCGTTTTTGACGCGAGCAGCATCTCGTGACGGGCTTGGTTTTCGAGCCGTGCCTCATCGCGTTTTTCCTTTTCTCGCTTGACTCGTTCGCCTGCCTGCTTCAGTAGGGATTCTTTTTTCGAAAGGAGCGGATGCTCCGGAACGATGCTTGCGATGTCGCTCTTTTGCGCGAGCAGCGGGACCGGCTTCAGCCGAAGTTGCGGCAGGAACGGATTAATAAGGACACTCGCGATAAATAGTCCGGCAAAGACGGTGACAGTGCCCGCCACCGCGAGCGTCGTATAGTTTAATAGACGCCGTCTGCGGCCCTTCGAGTCGAAGAAAACGGGTTTTAAGGGTCGAGGGTTTTCGGTGCTCACCGTTGCTGTGCGAAATGCATCAGATCACAACGCCATAAGATGACCAAACCGTCGCAGCGGTTGTCGTCCACAGGTCATTGGGATCGATTTTACTTTACCTTGCGAGCGATCTTATCGCCACCCTGATGCAATGTCAGGCTTTCGATCTTTCCGTCAGTTCCGCGATTAAAGGTCACTTGAGCATCGACCACCCTGAGGAAAAACTTATTTGGTGTTTCGGCATAGATCCGAAACCGCGGCTGCCCGGTCAGTTCAGCAAAAGTTCGATCACCATCGCGCGTTACTATGATCGTGACGTTCGGCGCCAGCTCGTAGGTTCCCAGATATTCATCCAGCAACTTTGCGTCTACCGAGATGGACGCACGGCTTTTTACAAGCGGGACCTGCGGGTCAAAGGAATGAAACGCAATGTCGTCGACGCTCACCGACGAATTGCTCAAGACGACGATGCCGCGCTTTAGAGACGGGCTAAAGCCTGCAAAGGTGCGAAAGCCGCCCGTGCCGCCGTTGTGCCAGATAATATCGCCGGTCGAACCCGCCAAAATGTGCCAGCCAAGCGCGACCTTCATTTTTGCGCTCGCATCACGCTGCGGTTTGTGTGAAACGTCGATCACGCCGGCAAGATCGGTCTTGGTCAAATGCATGTTCGCCGAGATGAATTTCGCCATGTCCTTTGCTGTCGACCGAATAGCGCCGGCACCGGCAAATGTCGGAAGGTCCCAAAGCGATGTCGGATCGCCGTCGGCGGTAAACCCTTGTGCGGTCCTCGCGCGCATGGCCGGCGACAGCACGATCGTTGTGTCTTTCATCCCCAGCGGGTCCAGTATTCGTTTCCTGACAAGGTCCTCATAACTCATTCCTGCGCGAAGCGCGAGAATGTGGCCGAGCAAACCGACGCCGAGATTCGAATAAGAATAGGTCGCGCCAATATCTCGTGTAAGGGTGTAACCCGAAAGGAAATCGTACATCTGCTGCACGGTGTAGTCGGCGTACGGATTGTCGTTGTTCGCGGGTTTGAAATTCGTGGGCAAACTCGGCAAACCTGATGTGTGCGTAGTCAGATCAAGCAGCGTTATCTCCTTTCCGTTTCGCGTCGGGGTTTTGACCGTGTTCGGGAGATATTTTGAGATCGGGCCGTCGAGCTCGACCTCGCCGCGCTTGATGGCCTCGGCAAGCAGTATCCCCGTAAATACCTTTGTTATCGAGCCGATCTCGAAAACGGTGTTTTCATCTGTGTTCTTTGCATCGGCGGCCGCGCTCATTTTCCCGGCACTAAAAAACCTTGTCCCATTTTCATCGATAAACGCGACGGCAATGCTCTGATTGACCTTGTCGACCTCGACCCGCTGCCGCACGACATCCTGGACCTCTTTGTCACTCTGCGCGACGCACGCGCCAACTACAAAAAGAAGCGAGATAGCAAACGCTATTAACTTGGTTTTCATATTTTCTTTGGATATTCGCTGTTTTCAGGCGTCCCGGACGCTGACTTTCGCCGATATATTCGCCACGCGATGAATCCGATCAAAAGAGCTGCGATGAGTAATATCGTTCCACTCCATCCAACCCATTTGACGAGCAGGGGCAAACTTTGACCGAAGAGATAGCCGAGAGTCGTGATCACGATCGACCACACAATGGCGCCGCTCACATTGTAAAACAGGAATACGCTCCAACGCATTTTCGACGCACCGGCGAATAGAGCGGCGAACACTCGCAGGCCTGTAATGAAACGGGCGACGAAGATCGTTTTGTTGCCGTGTTTGTGAAAGTACGAATCAATGTGTGCGAACCGCTCGGGCGTAAGAAACACGTATCGGCCGACCCGCAATAGAAACGCGCGGCCAAAGTGATGTCCGATCGCGAATCCGATATTATCGCCGACCACGGCTCCGAACGCCGCGATCAACATAACCAGCGCGATATTAAAATGCTGTTCCGAAGCGAAATAGCCCGCTACCAAAAGGATCGTCTCGCCGGGCACCGGCAAACCGGCATTTTCGAGCATAACGCCAAAAAAGACGACCCAGTATCCGTACAAGATCATGTACTGCTCTATCAATTCAAGCGAATTGTGAAGAAGATCCATGGCTTGCAAATGGTATATCCCGAAAGCCTTAATGTTTAGACATTAACTCTCGTTAACCTTCAATACGGCTAGAAACGCCTCCTGCGGGATCTCGACGCGGCCCACTTTTTTCATCCGCTTTTTGCCTTCTTTTTGCTTTTCAAGCAGCTTCCGTTTGCGCGAGATGTCGCCGCCGTAGCATTTGGCGATCACGTTTTTGCCCATCGCTTTGACGGTTTCGCGGGCGATGACCTTGCTGCCGATCGCGGCCTGGATCGCGACCTCGAACATTTGCCGCGGGATAAGTTCTTTCATCTTCGCGGTCAGGATGCGGCCCTTTGCAGTTGCCGTATCTGTGTGAAGGATCAGCGAAAGCGCGTCGACCGGTTCGCCGGAAACGAGGATGTCGAGTTTCACAAGCTTGCTCACTTGATAGCCTGAGAGATGATAATCGAGCGACGCGTAGCCGCGCGAGACGCTTTTCAGGCGGTCGTAGAAATCGAGTACGATCTCGTTCAGCGGCAATTCGTAGACGAGCATTACGCGGTCTTTCGTGACGTATTCAAACTTCTTTTGCACGCCGCGTTTCTCATCCAATAA
>QHXS01000087.1 GCA_003223975.1 Acidobacteriota bacterium | reverse complement strand
GAATAATTAGAACTGCCGATTGAAGATCCCGCCCAGGCTGGATCCCCGATTATTCCGTTCGTTCCGATAGCGGTTCATGCTTTCCTGGTAGCCGCGTTGAAAGCCGCTCTGATAGGCCTGCTGCATCTGCGAGTTGTTTCGGTTGCCGTTCCCAAAGATGCCATTGTTGCCATACCTTCCGCTGTTGCCATAGCTGCCATTATTGCCATAGTTTCCGTTGTTGCCATAGCCGCCGTTGTTTCCGTTCATGCGTTGGCGATTGCGGGCATCTTCCCGGGCCTGCATCACACCGGCCTGAAAACCACGCTGGTAGGCAACTCTTAGGTTCTGTCGATTGCCATTGCGGCCATTCTGGCCGTTGTTGTAATTGTCGTCGTTATACCTGTCGTTTTGGTCATAGCGGTCGTTGTACTGTCGGTCATCACGCTGGCCGCGGCTCTGTGCGCCGACCTCGGTTCCGGCAATAAGCATAAACCCGAACGCCATAGCAAAGACCAGAGCAAACCCGTTGATCGTTTTATTTAATATTGTTGATTTCATGACTTGTTTTAAGTCCTCCGCAGTTCTTAGTGCAATGTGTATGCCAACAAGCGAAACAGGCTTAAAACTATGATTTCGAACAATTTATCCCGGAAAACAATACCGATTGGGGGTGAATTAGACCATATGCGGGAGTTCGTTAGGTCAGAAACCTGCGAAGGTTAGTTCAATTTGTCGCTGGAATTCGCAATTTTCGCCGGCTCGCCTGTTTTGGCGACGGACCATTTATCGAATATGGCCTTCGTGATCTTCGCGATCACACTCTCGCGTGTCGGCGCATTCGCTTTTGAATCCCCGACAAATATCGCGATCACGATGTGATCGCCATTCGGCAGCGTGATGATCCCGACATCGTTCGTGGCCGCGGCAATTCCGTTGAGCGTGGCTCCGGTCCCGGTCTTATGAGCAACAACCGTACCCTTTGGAACACCGGCCAGGATTCGGTTCGCTGGGTTGTCCGATTCTCTCATGAACCTGATCAGGATCTCCCGATTTGCGTCCGAGATACCGTCTGCACTAAACAGTTTCTTCAGAAGATCGGCGACCGCCGTCGGTGTCGCCCAATTGTCGTATTGCTTGTTCCAATCCAATCCGAATTCTTTATGCGTTCGCTCGACATGAAATCCCTGTACGCCGACCGAATCGATGTACGCTTGAACTCCTTTGGCATCGCCGGCGCGATGCTGAAGTACGTCGCTCGCGGTGCCATCGCTTTCGGAGATCGCAAACCGGATCAGCTCGCGGAGAGTCAACTCGACGCCGTTCGGATTATTGTTGCGTATAGGCGAGCGCATACTCGAAGGAACAAAATCTTCTTTGGTAACGCCGATCTTTTCTTCGAGGTCCAAATTCCCTTCTTCGACCTTCTTGAGCACGGCCATCGAGATCGGCACCTTTACGACGCTTTGCATCGCGAAATGTTCATTCTCATTCAGCGAAACCCTCTCGCCCGTTTCGATAACGGTCGCATAAACGCCGACCTTACCGTTCGCTTCTTTCGCGATCTCGGTTATCTGTTTTTGAAGTTCAATATCCGGTGAGGGCGAAGCAATCGGCTGGGTCGGTTTTGTATTCAAATTCGCGTCCTGCTGAGCGCCGCACGCGGATAGCAATGCGAGAAAAAATAAAGCCAAAGACAAATTCAACTTCATCGAAGGTCATCGCTCGCGGCGACCAATTTCTTCGGAGCCGTGTTTCGCCAAGCAGCGTTCAATGCCCGCCGAACTAGCGTTTCGTCTGCAGATTCAAGGGAGATAATAGTTGCACCGCGATCGCCCCACGCTCCAACCGCCGGCTTGAACGATTCCGAAGCGTTCTCTAGGAACCAAGCCTGCTGCTCGGAATTCAATTTCGCCATGCCTGAATCTTTGTCAGGCAGTAGTGTCGCAAAGATCTTCCCCCAGACTCGAAAATCCGGATGACCCATATGCGCCGACTCGATCGTCTCGGGAAATGAAAGTGCAAGATTTCTGAAATCGTCGGCCGTCATACAACTCACCTCAGAACCCTTCATTCTTAAAGCAGAGTGCCCTTTATCCCAACCGGCAGAGAGTAAACCGTGTCGTTGGTGGCGACGATCATGTCGCCATTGCGTGCGAAGCAGAGGCCGACGATATTGTTACCTCCGAGAAAGAGTTCTGCGGAGGTTCCATCCGGCGTGATCTGGACAATTCCATGTCGTCCGCGGTAACAGGCCGCGATATAAAGATTTCCGTCAGCGTCGAATGCGATGCCTTGCGGGCGCCCCAAACCGCGAAAGAATGTAGTCGGAATGCCGTCGCGATCGATCGCGTAGATCGCGTCGCTGCTCGACAGCCCGGGGGCAGAGACGTACAGCCTGCCGTCGGGGCCAAACGCCATGTGGTAAGCCGCCACCGAAGCCTCAAGGTTTGCAAAGACCTCGCCGTGCTCGTCTCCTATAACGTCATAGATCGTTCCCGACCTGTCTCCGACAAACAGCACGCCTTCGCTATCAAACGCAATTCCCGTCGCGATCCCAAGCCCCGAAGCATAGATCGAATTATTACCGTTCACGTTAACGACCCAAACTTCGCCGTCGGCACGTGCGGTTACGTACATTTTGCCGTCCGGGCCGAATGCGATTCCCGTCGGGTTCAGAACGGGATCAGGAAGCTCGTCCAAAAACCCGCTTGTCTCGATGCGGTAGATCGTATTTTCCAGCCGTTGCCCGCGCGATCCCGATCTGGTGACGATGATCGCGTCGTCCGACGGGTCGACGGCCGGGTTGGCGACAATATGCATTTCATCGGCCAGAGTACCGGCTATCTGCAATTCGACGGCGTTACTGAACGCTTCTTCGTCGCCTTTGCCGACCGAAAGTTGAACTTCTGCCACGATGTGATCGCTGAATTCGTCGGGGACGATCACAACTAAGCGCTTGGATGACGACGACGTGATTCGGCAAGCTTTACCGTCGACACGGCACGAAAAGGCGCCGCCGCGCTCGGGCAGAAAGTCCTCGCACAGAACCTCAAGCTCGCCGCCCGGCAACACATACCTCGGTCTAACATCTAAGATCTTTCCCGGATTTGCCATTTAGAATCTTCGATTCTACGTCTATCTCCGGTAATGTGTCGAATTTGGACGATTTGTGAAAAATATTGACGCCTGATCAGGGCTGAGTTAAACTTGGTTTGGCATTGTTGTATCTCGCAAAGCCTCTACAACATCGCACCCTCTCAAACTCGCCCTAAAAAACGAAGGGCTATCAGCTAAAAAAATGCTAAATCGAATTGACGATCTACTGCGCATGACGATCAGCTTTGGTGCGTCCGACCTTCATCTGCGTGCCGGCTCGACTCCCGTAATTCGTATAAACGGTGAGCTTAAGCCACTTGCCGGCGTGCAAAAGCTGAACCAGGAAGAAACGCTTGAGATGGCGTTCTCAATGATGTCGAACCGCCAAAAACAGCATTTCAAAGAGGTTTTTGAGGTCGATATTGGCTACGGTGTAACGGGCCTTGGCCGTTTCCGCGTAAATATTTTCCAGCAGCGAAACTCCATTGGCATCGTTGCCCGCGTAATTTCCGACTCCATATTGAATTTTAACGAGCTCGGCTTGCCGCCTGTGTTAAACACGATCTCTGACGAGATGCGGGGCCTGATCCTCGTGACCGGCACGACCGGTTCCGGCAAATCGACCACCTTGGCGGCGATCGTCGACCACATAAACGCCACACGAAACTGCCATATCGTTACGATCGAGGATCCGATCGAATTCCTGCATAAAGACAAGCTTTCCTTTATCACTCAGCGTGAGGTCGATGTTGATACCCGGACATTCGCTGAGGCGCTTCGAGGGTCGCTCCGACAGGATCCAGATGTGATCCTTGTAGGCGAAATGCGAGACCTGGAAACGATCGAGACTGCTTTGGTCGCCGCGGAGACCGGTCATCTCGTACTTTCGACGCTTCACACGATCGATGCCCAGGAAACGCTAACCCGAATAATTTCAGCGTTTCCGCCTTATCAGCAAAAAGCGATCCGTATTCAACTCGCCGGATTGCTTAAGGCTGTCGTGTCTCAACGATTATTGAAATCCGCCGATAACAGCAGCCGGGTTCCGGCCGTCGAAGTGCTTATTTCGACACCTTTGATCAGAGATTACATCCTTCACGAAGACAAGACATCCTCTATCAGGGACGCGATCTCTGCCGGTACGTCGCAATACGGAATGCAGACCTTCGACCAGTCGCTGTTTTATTTATTCCAATCCGGGCTTATTTCGCTCGACGAAGCACTTCGCGGTTCGACAAATCCAGACGAATTCAGACTGCGGCTTGCCGGTATCCAAAATACTTCGACACTCGCGAAGGAAGAAATGGAGAAGATCAGCGCTGTCGGCAATATCAGCAGTCTTTTGACACGCACTTAAAGGCTCCTTAGAACCTGACATTTTTTGAGCGGGCAGCGACCCGCTCATTTTTCTTGCGCGAGGATCAAAATCGCCACAAATATAGACAAATCAATGCTTTTCGTCGACAAAGTCTTGACATTTTGTCGCCTTCACGTGTAGATTTTAGTTTTATCCGGACACCGAAACAGGGTCTTTTGCCGCGCCTCTCATTTCTGGCCGGTTACATTTTGAATCGAACATTTTCGGTCCCGCAAGCAACAAACAAGATTGCTCGCTAGATAATTAAGCCAATTGCACTTGAGCCTGTGGCCCAAACAATCGCGTAAGTATCGGCAAACATTAACAATAGGAAGACTAAACAAGGTAAATGACAACAGAAGTAACCAACGGAGTTGAAGAAACGGAAACCGGCGCTTCTTCAGCCCCTCAACCAGAACAGAAAACAAACGCAGTCGCTAACGAACCGGAAAAGACTGCGGCGGAAGCCCCCGAAGAGATTCGTTCTTCGGGCGAATTCGATTTTGGCGCGATCCTCGAACAGTTCGAACAGGATCAAACTGTATTTCATTCGGGCGAACTCGTTTCCGGCAAGGTTGTCGGTATATCTGATCGCGGCGTATTGGTCGATTTCGGCTACAAAAGCGAAGGCGTGATCCCGGTCGAAGAATTTCCCGATGGATTTGAAGGCGTCATAAGCGTCGGCGACGAAGTCGAAGTCGTAATCAAAAACATCAGCGGCGGCGATGCTCCTCCGACACTTTCGCGTTTTGACGCGGTCGGCCGAAAGGTTTGGAACGACCTCGAGGAAGCGTTTAAGAACGAGGCACCGGTTGTCGGAAAGATCGTCGATAAGACGAAGGGTGGACTTCGGGTGGACATTAATGGCATCGAGGCTTTCATGCCCGGATCGCAGATCGACTCTCGTCCCGTCCGCAGCCTTGATTCGTACATCGGCCAGGACATCGAAGCGAAGATCATCAAATTCAGCCGCAAGCGAAACAATATCGTTCTCTCGCGCAAGGTTATCACCGACGTCGTTCTTAACGAGGAAAAAGCGAAGACTCTTGGAAATATCGATGTTGGTTACATTGTCGATGGTACTGTCAAAAATCTGACTGAATACGGAGCTTTCGTCGATATTGGCGGAATCGACGGACTGCTTCATGTCACCGATATGTCTTGGGGCCGGATCCAGAATCCATCTGACGCATTCAAGAGCGGCGATCATGTTCAGGTGAAGGTTTTGAAGCTCGATCGAGAGAAAGAAAAGATCTCGCTCGGTTATAAACAGCTTTTACCGGATCCTTGGTCAACCGTGATCGAGATGTATCCGGTGAATTCGCGGGTAAAGGGCAGAGTTTCGACCGTTGCCGATTACGGTGTGTTTGTCGAGCTTGAGCCCGGCGTTGAAGGACTGGTTCACGTCTCTGAGATTTCGTGGTCGAAGCGTGCCGTAAGCCCGAAACGCATGTTCAATCGCGGCGACGAGGTCGAAGTGCAGATACTCGGCGTCGATACGGTCGAGAAACGCATTAGCCTCGGACTGAAACAGCTCCTTGATAATCCTTGGCACACGATCGCTTCTCGTTATCCCGTAGGAACGAAAGTCCACGGTAAGGTTCGAAATCTGACGGATTTTGGGGCATTTGTCGAGATCGAGGATGGTATCGATGGCCTGGTCCACGTTTCGGACATCACATGGGCGAAGAAGCTGAAGCATCCTAAGGAATTATTGAAAAAGGATCAGGAGATAGATGCGATCGTCACGAACATCGACGCTTCGGGTCAGCGACTCTCCCTTTCGATGAAGGACCTGACGCCAAGTGCGTGGGAAGGCTTCGTTGCGACACATCGCCCGGGCGACGTGGTTCGAGGAAAAGTTACCCGTTTCACGAGCTTTGGCGTTTTCGTAGAGCTTGGTGAAGGATTGGAAGGGCTTTGCCATATTTCTGAGCTTTCGGACGAGCGGGTGGAAAAACCTGAAGATGTCGTACAGCTTGGACAGGAACTCGATTTTAAGATACTTCGAATTGAAAATGCGGATCAAAAGATCGGACTTTCATATCGTGCGGTTGGTAAGGAAGATGAGCCGGTAGTCGATACACGTCAATTCTCATCAGACGCTAAAAGCGGTATGGCGAGTCTCGGTGAACTCGCAAATCTCATGAAACCGGAAGGCGAGATAGAGGCAAAACCGGAACTTTCGCGAGTAGAAAAGGACGAAGCAAAGCGGATCAAGAAGGAACAGGCGCGAAAGGAATACGAAGAGGCGGCGGCTCGAGAAGCGGCCGCTCCTTCGGAAGCACCAACGGCGGAAGACGGCTCAGAAGATTCTGGAGCGATTTCCGCCGCGGACGCAGAGACGGTTCCCCAAACGACTCAAGAAACCCCGGGAGAACATGGGGCCCCTGAGGCTTCCGAGACCGAACCAAATGAATCTGCTCCCGAGACGCTTGATGAGATCGATCAACCTGTAGAGTCTGCCGCGGATGAAAACGCAGCGGACGCTGAGTTGAAAGCGGAAGCAGAACATTCTTCGGCTTAGATCTACAGCCGGACATTCACGCGTGGGTCGAGTACTAAAGAGGAAAAAGAGATGACAAAAGCAGACCTGGTCGAACGAGTTGCAAACGAAGCAGAAATGACGAAGAAAGATGCCGAGCAGCTCGTTGAGATTGTGTTTGACAGTATCATCGATTCGTTGAACAACGGTGAAAAGATCGAGCTCCGAGGTTTTGGAAGTTTTCGTGTTCGCGAAAGAAATTCCAGAAAAGGGCGAAATCCGAAAACGGGTGCCGCCGTCGATATTCCCGCTAAACGCGTTGCCTATTTCAAGCCGGGAAAGGAATTGAAAGAACTGATAAATCCCGCCTAGGTCGGCACGCGGCGGCATTGGCCATTTGATCATTGCACCATGTGCCCGATCCACCCATAATAACTCTCCCCATTCATAATCACGATTTTTTTTACCGAAACGGGATCTACTCGGCCGCTTTCGCATGTGATTTATCTGAAGGATTTGGTGGTCCGAAGGCCTCGTCCTCGATCTCCCCACCCTTGCTGACCGGAATGTCTTTCGGATCAGCATATTTTCTACCGCGTTCTTGTTCTTCCGGCTCCGGCGTTATCCTGAATTCGCCTGTTTTTGGCGGAACGTAACCCGGATAATCGATCCTGGAATGATAGATCGCAACAAGCGAACGGATCATCGATTCGCGTATCTGCGTTAGTTCGCGAAGCGTCAGGTCGCACTCGTCAAGCTGGTCGTCGGCAATGATCGCATCAATTATTTTCGTGACAATGAAGCGAATATTTTCAGCATTTGGCTCGGCAAGAGAACGTGCGGCGGCTTCACAGCTGTCAGCGATCATCATGATCGCAGCTTCACGAAACTGCGGCTTTGGCCCGGGATACCGAAAGTCATTTTCCGAAATATCATCAGGTTCGCGGGCTTCGTCCAGCGCCTTCTTTAGAAAAAAATGCAGCGTTCTCGTGCCGTGATGCTGCGGAATAAAATCGATGATCCTTTGAGGAAGTCCCATTTCCTTTGCCAGCTTCATCCCATAAGTGACGTGGGCAATTATGATCTTGGCACTTTGAACCGGCTTGAGCTTATCGTGCGGATTCTTCGAAAGTTGGTTCTCAACAAAATGCTCCGGAGCCGCCGTTTTCCCAATGTCGTGATAAAGGGCTCCGATGCGTGATAAGAGTGCGTTTCCGCCGACTACGCGGCAAGCTTCCTCGGCCAACTGGCCCACTGCGTGTGAATGTTGGTTGGTGCCTGGTGCTCTCATTGCAAGTTGTCCGAGAATAGGCAGATCCGCGTTGGAAAGTTCTAAGAGCTTTACATCGGTAAGAATACCGAAAAGCGATTCGCATAATGGAAGGAACATTGCCGTCACCGCTGCCGTAATGACTCCGCCTAATAATCCGCAACCAACCGCAAGCGCGACCGTGTTTAGAATGATCGGCTGCTGCGTATACGCGATCAGAGCAATTCCTAACCCGGCGCTCGTTGCGGCGACAAGCATGCCCGCAAACGTAACCGCCTGCCGCGTTCTGTATCCGCCAATTCCGTAAACAGAAACAGCTGAAACGATGATCGCGAAAACCGCGAACTCAAGTCCGCGAGGTGCGATAAATCCTGCGAGAATCGCGGTAAAAATGCCCGTAAACAATGCGGTTCGACGGTCGGCAAGTAGGGTCACCACCAGACTGCCGAATGCGAATGGAACGGCCATCGACCATAATGCCGGATCATTCCACGGGGGATTAATGCTTTGCATCGCCGTGAATTGGGCGAGTCGAAACGAGACAGCCATAAGGGCGGTCTGAATGATCACAATAAATCCGAACAACGCGAAAGTTTTCTCGGAGGAAAGTGCTAGCCGCGGAACGATGCCTCGGTGCTCGACGAATTTCCAGGCCGTCCAATAAAGCGCTGTAACAAACACGAAAAGTCCGATAAATCGATTGGGCAAACGGCTCGAGCCGCTGTAGGATTGGATCGCTGCGATCTGTGAGAGCGCCGAGCTTGTGATCGGTTCACCCTGTTCCACGATCTTTTGTCCCCGTTTTAGCGTCACGGTTATCGGCACAACCGTTTCGGCCACACTTTTTCGCGCACTTTCCGTGGCGGCTGCGTCGTAGATCAAGCTTGGCTGGATCAAAGGTGAAAGGACCGAAATGAACCCGGCGGCTTCCGAGTCGGAAAAGCTCGGAATTGCCTTTATGTCAGCGGCGAGTTTTGCCCGGGCCTGGGAGAGCTTGGTCATCATCGACGCGGGGTTACTGGATACACGAGAATCGGTCGGTTTTTGACGGTCAACTATAGAGATCTGGCCCTGCAGAAATGGCTCGTCCTGGTCACCGTAAATGTCGCCGCTCGCATTTTCGCGAATTACGCGGGAGACGGACTCAAGCTCATTCGGGCTAAATTTGCGCATCGCGAAGACCTTCGCGAAATCGATTGCGCCCTTTGCGATGTTGGATTCCGACCGAATATTCGAGGCACCTTTGTTGGCATTTGAGTTGCTTTTATTGGCGTTCGCAGCCGGTTTGCTTTTGCGTTCTGCGTCTTCCCAAGCTGTTCGAAACGTTTGCACAGCCTCTTCTGCCCTGCGGGGCTCAAAATTGAATATCGGGTCGATCGTTTCCTTTGCGCTCTCGCGAACCTTTTCGGTTTCATCCTCGTCAACAAAATGAATATCCGATGGCGAGATGATCGTCTCTCGAGCGATATCCCCCTCTTTGTAGGCCAGTTCGCTGTTCGTGCGCCAAATGGGATTGAAAAGCAGGACCGTCGTTACGATAGATAGAAATGCAAAACCGGACCAGAAAAGCTGTCGTGAGGAAAAGAAACCAAAAATGGAGGAACCGGCAGATCGTATCCGGCCGCGCCATTTTATTGTCGGAGTCTTCAGGTCTTCAATCCGTTTGCTCATTTAGCTTGGGCAGCGATGATGCGTTTTTCGAAACCGAAATCCCCGATTGTTGCCGCAACACGTTCTGCAAGGACCGAGAGCGAATTGCGGTGAATAGCTGAAATTGCCACGCTTTCGGCATGCTTGTCAAGCAAGATATCTCGTTGTAGAGCCACGATCTCCGGCCCTTTCACTTGGTCTGATTTGTTAAGGACGATGATCTGTGGGATCTGGCCAAGGCTAAGGTCAGTGAGTATCTTGTCGACCGAAGCGATCTGTTGTAGTGCCCGCGGGTTTGAAGCATCAACTACGTGCACAAGAAGGTCGCTGTCCGATATCTCCTCCAGCGTGGCGCGGAAAGCGGCAACCAACGTTTCGGGCAGGTCACGAATGAATCCGACCGTGTCGTTAACAATGACTTCCTGATCGTACGGTAGGCGCAAACGTCGTGATGTCGGATCCAAAGTCGCGAACATCTTTTTCTCGACATAGACGTCGGATTGGGTGAGCGCATTAAGTAGTGTCGATTTTCCGGCGTTCGTATATCCGACCAACGAGATCAACGGAAGATTCTTCTGCGATCTGACTTTTCGTCGCTCGTTCCGCTGACGTCCTAAATTATCGACCTGTTTTTCAAGGTGTGAGATCCGATCGCGGACACGGCGTCGATCCGTCTCCAATTTCGTTTCGCCGGGCCCGCGACCACCAATGCCGCCGGCGAGCCTTGAAAAGGCAGAGTTTTGGCCGATGACTAAACGCGGGAGCAAGTATTTCAGTTGGGCGAGTTCGACCTGGAGCTTTCCTTCCCTGCTTTGCGCACGCTGAGCAAAAATATCCAGTATGAGCTGCGGCCGGTCTATCACTTTCAGGTCGGTTGCTTCGGAAAGTACACGAACCTGAGCAGGCGAAAGCTCGGTGTCGAACACGATCAGGTCAGCTCCCAGCCGCATTGAACGAATCAATAATTCATCAAGCTTGCCGCGGCCAAGCACCGTTTTCGCATCGACCTGTGGCCTTCGTTGGACGATCTTGTCGAGGACCACGACATCCGCCGAGAGCGCGAGTTCCTCAAGTTCGACAAGCGATTCTTCGGCTTCCTCTATGTAGCCGGTCGTGACGCCAACGAGGATCGCGCGATCGCGATTGGTTTGTTTCGCACGCGCGGTTTGTCTCAACCGCGCCATTTCGCTCTCAAGCGAATTTATCAACGAAACAAAATCGACGTCTAATTGCGACGGAATTGCAGGTTCAAGAAATTCAAAATCATCGACGTCGGACTCATTTCCGTTTTCAGTCGCGGGCAAAAGATGAGCTGAATAAATGAGGCCCGGAAGTCCGGTTTCCCGTTCGACCTGAATGATCGACATCAGGTCCAATCGAAGGAGTGCAAGGTCCGTCAAATCGTCTTGCGTAAGCTTCTCACCCTGAAGATGTGTGTGGACGCATCGAAGCCCGCGGAATCGGTCGGTCGCAGCACGTGTGCGGCCGAAATCCGGCATTTCGATCTGCTTTGCATTTCCGACCATCACGTATTCCACGTGGCCTTTCCGGTCGAGAAGGATCCCGATCTGCCGGCCGGTCTCGTTCGAAAGCTCGGACATTTGCCTTGCAAGTTCTTGTGAAATGATCTGGTCGGAAGGGACGCGGCGTGTCGCGAGACGCTCGATTCGGCGGATCTGATTGTGCTTCAGCCCCTGAATAAATCCGGTTACGTTGCTGATAGAAAGAGGCCCCCTATTCAATTCTAATTGTACCAAATTGACCCGGCGAGATCGTAACAATGACGGCCGACTTCATACGTTCCTTCCATTAGGTTATTCTTACTTTTCGCGACCGCATTATGAGTTTAAGGACCAAGTGGACCGGGTTGAAAGAGGTGTTGGCTTTCGATAATCGAGCTTTACTTATATTAACGAAGCTCCTTTTTCCCCGTGAACGACTCCACGTATATCGTTACAGGGGGATGCAGTTCCTGACAGATCACGACGCCGGCGATGCCAACGGAGCGCGGGAAGTACTTATTTCGCCGATGTATCGCGATCTGCTTCCGGAATTGGATCTTGATGGTCCGATAAATGTTCTCGACCTTGGCGGAAACAACGGTGGTTTTCCGTTATTGCTGAAAGCGAACGGTTTCGAAATACGCAAGGTTGTCAGCGTGGAACTAAATCCGAGAACATTTGTTCGGCTACATTTCAATCTGCATCGTAATTTGCTTGGTGAAGTCCACGCCTTGAACGCAGCTGTCTGCGATAATAACGAAAAAATGTCGATCGGATTGAGCCGCGGTGCTGTATCAGACAATATTTACGTCACACCATCTGATAGCGACGCAGTAGTAGACATAGATGGATACACGTTCGACCGCCTGTACGATCGACACTTTTCGGATGAACCAGTTGACGTTTGTAAGATCGACATCGAAGGTGCCGAATTCGACGTGTTTCGCGGGAACGATCATGAAAGACTTCGCCACTGCCGGTACGTAATAATGGAAATTCACGAAGGAGAAGGCCGAAATGCGAACGAATTGATAGAAAAACTGGAGGACCTCGATTTCTCAAGGCATCCGACAAAACCCGGGGCCGATCCGACCGTTCACCTTTTTTCGAATGGTTCGCTTACCTGATCTTCGTCGTACAACCGGAGTTATTTGCCTCGATAATTCTTTTTCGTCATACTTTCTGTTTCGAGACGCTTCCATTTCGCTTTTCGAATGGGCGTCTTTCGAACTTGTATGAGCCAACAACCAACACCGAACGCAAGTTACAGCCTCACGCTACGTATTCGGATCCATAATCAGCCCGGAAAACTTGGCGAGGTAACAACCGCGATCGGCAAAGCCGGTGGTGACATCGAGGGCATCGATATCGTTAATGTAGGAAAGGATTTTCTTGTCCGCGACATCACGGTAAATGCTGCGAGCGAAAACCACGACCAAGAGATAATTGAATCGCTTGCAAACGTCGATGGTGTCGAGGTCATTAATGTCAGCGACCGGACATTTTTGATCCATCTTGGCGGAAAGATCGAAGTTGTTTCCAAGATCCCGCTCAAGACACGAAGCGATCTTTCAATGGCGTACACGCCAGGCGTTGCGCGTGTTTGTCAGGCGATTCACCAGGATCCCGAAAAACAATTTAATCTCACGATCAAAAAGAATACGGTCGCAGTCATATCTGACGGCACCGCTGTTCTCGGCCTCGGTGATATCGGTCCTGCGGCTGCAATGCCGGTCATGGAAGGCAAATGCCAGCTTTTCAAAGAATTCGGAGGCATCGACGCCTTTCCGATCTGTCTGAACACCAAGGACCCGCACGAGATCGTACAGACGATCAAGAATATTTCTGTCGCGTTTGGCGGTATAAACCTTGAAGATATTTCGGCTCCGAGATGCTTTGAGATCGAGGAGCGCTTAAAAGAAGAACTCGACATTCCGGTCTTTCATGATGACCAGCATGGTACGTCCGTCGTCGTGCTCGCTGCACTTATCAACGCGCTCAAGATCGTCGGTAAGCGAATGGAAGACATTAAGCTCGTTGTCAACGGAATTGGAGCAGCGGGCGTGGCATGCACAAAGATCGTTATGGCCGCAGGCGTAAAAAATATAGTTGGCTGCGACACGACTGGTGCTCTTTACGCGGGCCGCAAGGAGAACATGAATTGGGTCAAGGATTGGTACGCTCGTAATACGAATCCGGCGGGAGAAAAGGGGACGGTTCACGATATCATCAACGGCGCCGACGTGTTCTTTGGTTTGTCTGCACCAGGAACGATCGATCAAACCGACCTGCAGAACATGGCCCCTGACCCGATCGTTTTCGCGATGGCTAATCCGACTCCTGAAATAATGCCGGAAGATGCCGAAGGACTCGTAGCCGTAATGGCAACCGGCAGGTCGGATTATCCCAACCAGATAAATAACGTTTTATGTTTTCCGGGAATTTTCCGCGGTGCACTAAATTGCAGGGCGTCACGAATAAACGAAGCCATGAAACTCGCCGCTGCCCATGCGATAGCCGGCACAATTGGGGACGAAGAACTTCATCCTGATTACATCATTCCCTCGGTTTTTGACAAAAGGGTTGCCGAAGCAGTTGCTGCGAAGGTGGAGGATGCTGCCTATACGTCGGGTGTCGCGCGACGAAGCCGCACGAACCAGGAGTCTGCGTTCTAGTGAAAGGCCTCGTTCATATGTTCGAAAATAATATTCAAATCCTCGCGTGAAGCGCGGCTTGCCGTGATCGCGGTTCCGTACGCGATCTCTGTTTCGCCTTTCTCGAGTTCGGCGAACACATGGTCGGCGAACTCGTCAACATTCGCTCCGAATTTGTGCAAACCCGGCGCCTGTAGGTCCGTATCCACGGCCGGCGGAATCACCTCTATAACTTCGATTTGCGAATCCTTGAGCTGCCATCGTAAAGACAGAGTAAAGGAGTGCAACGCTGCCTTAGTAGCGCAGTAAATCGGAACATTTGCCAGGGGCACGAAAGAAAGGCCCGAGGTGACGTTTATAAAAGCGGCTGACTGTTTTTGTGCAAAATGGGAGTAAAACAGCTGGCATAAATTGATCGGAGCATTCAGATTTGTGTCAACTTCCGAGCGCGTAATGCCCCACCCGGTCTCTCTCGTAAGATCGACACGGCGTTGAATTCCTGCGTTATTTACAAGTACATTTATCGCTGGAAATTCGCGGATTACCGATTCAGCAAGCTCTTTTCGCTCGTTGCCGGACGCCACATCGCAGTTTCGCGTGTGAACCCCAGGGTATTGTTTCTTCAGCCCGTCCAATACTTCGTTTCGACGTCCGCAGACGATAACCTCATTCCCACGGGCAAGAAATCTTGTCGCCAAAGCTTTTCCGATTCCGCTGCCGCCGCCGGTAATCAAAATTGTGTTTCCATCGATGTTCATTTCGATACCAATGATACCACTGCCTAATGTTAGTTTTGCGTATGCGCCACGACGTCAAAATAGGCACTTGCGGGTTCGGTAGGCTTAGACAGTCGGAGTATGTGAAGACATTTAAGGTGGCCGAGGTCCAACATACCTTTTACCAACCGCCGATGATCTCGACGCTGGAAAAGTGGCGCGCCGAGGCGCCGAATGATTTCGAATTCACGCTCAAAGCATGGCAAGTCATAACACACGAATGCACCAGCCCGACGTACAAAAGGATAAAGCGGAAGTTTTCGGACACGGAATTTGGAGAAGCAGGATTTTTCAAGCCGACCACCGTCGTAAAAGCCGCTCGCGATCTCACAATTGAATGCGCGAAAGCGTTGAAGGCCCGAACGATACTTTTTCAATGTCCGGCGCGGTTTCAACCGCTGCCCGAAAACATTTTGAATTTGAAGCGTTTTTTTACCGAGATCGACCGGGGAGACTTGAATTTTGTCTGGGAACCTCGCGGCGACTGGGACGATCGGACAATAAAAGAACTTTGTGACGAACTGGACCTTTGGCATTGCGTCAACCCATTTGCACGTCCGACACTGACCCCGGAGCATGTTTATTACAGGCTGCATGGCATCCCGCGTTGGCGGTATACATTCGAAGACGGCGAACTGGAAGAACTAGCGGCTTCCCTGCCAAAAGGTAAGCTCAGTTACATATTCTTTAACAACGTCACCATGAAACAAGATGCGCTTCGATTCGAAAAGATCGTTGATGATATTTCGACGGCCGATTCGTGATGTGCTCTTCGTAACCACCGGCGTTTGATCCGGTTTATTCTGCTAACATAACGTCAGACATGACCGCGACGATCCGGAAAAGATTCAATGAGCTCCCAGTCGAAGAAGTAGCGAACACCATCACGCATGGCTTCGGGTTGATATTGAGCGTTGCCGGTTTTTTCTTTCTTATTCTTCTCGCCGCGGCGCAGGGTGGGAAATTGTTGCTGGCCGCCTGCGTCATCTATGGGCTGTCGCTTGTTGTTCTATACGCGGCGTCAACGATCTATCACTGCACGACATCGTTAGAACTTAAAAACGCTCTTCGCATCGTCGATCACTGCTGCATTTACCTGCTTATCGCGGGCAGTTACACCCCGTTTGGACTCGTTATTCTGGACGGCACGCTTGGCCGAACACTGCTCGCCCTCATTTGGGTATTTGCTGTCGTGGGGATAACGGCAAAACTTGTCCTGCGCGAACGCCTTCCCGCTCTTTCGGTGGTCTCTTATCTGGTCATGGGATGGCTCGGTATCATCGCATTGCAACCTATGCTCGAAGCGCTGGGTTCTATTGCGGTAGCGTTAGCGGTCGCCGGCGGACTCTCTTATTCGCTCGGGGTAGTCTTCTTTGCACTCCATCGGATCCCGCACAATCACGCGATCTTTCATGTTTTCGTGCTCGGGGGCAGCATTCTTCACTTTATCGCTGTAGCGATGTATGTCGTGCCTTACGCAGCAAATTTGTAGCCGAACCCGTGAACAGTTTGAATAAACTGCGGATGTTTCGGATTTTCTTCTAACTTCTGTCGAAGCCACGCGATATGTACATCCACGGTGCGCGTCGTCGGCATCGCGTCATAACCCCACACCGCATCCAGCAAGTGATCCCGTGTATGTACCGCGCCGCGATTTTCCACGAGGTACTGAAGGAGCTTGAATTCCATTGCCGAAAGCTCTAACGCCATGCTTCCTTTTTTTACCTCCGCTCGTCGAAAATCGATGGCTACATTGCCAAATCGAAAGCCGTGCTCAGAATGGCCATTATTTACTGATGATCGCCGAAGCAAGGCCTCGATCCTCGCGAGCAGTTCCATCACCTCGAAAGGTTTGGTCAAATAATCGTCGGCACCCAATTTCAACCCCAACACTTTATCGATCGTCTCGCCCTTCGCGGTAAGCATCAATATCGGCGTCTGATCTTCATTTCGTCGAAGGTCGCGGCAAACATCAAAGCCATTCATTTTCGGGAGCATCAGGTCGAGAATGATCAGGTCAAAGTTCTCCGAAGAAGCGAGCTCGAATCCAGCTTTGCCGTCACGTACGGACGCAACCTCAAACCCTTCACTCACCAATCGGTCGGTGAGTGTCAGGATCAGTCCCTCTTCGTCTTCGACCAAAAGAATCTTCATTGCACCGGCAGCTTGATCGTAAATCTGCTTCCCGCTCCTTTTTCGCTCACGGCAGAAACAGTTCCGCCGTGAGCTTCGGCGATCTGCTTAACAAGTGAAAGGCCCAACCCGTTACCATGGATCTGAGCGTCAACGACATCTTTGGCCCGATAGAACGGCTCGAAGATCTTTCCCATGTCGGCCGGCGAGATCCCGATCCCATGGTCCGCCACCTCGATCGCAACATGCCCATTTTGCATATAGGTCGCAATGTTGATCCGGCGATCACCGTTACTGTACTTAGCGGCATTTTGGATCAGGTTTTGAACGGCGGTCAAAAGGGCTTCCGTGTCGACCGCGATCGGGGGGATGCCCATGCCGAGATCCCTTTGCACTTCGAAACCGTCGGCGGTCAAACTCGGCTCGTTTTCGAAAAGCGCGTGTTCGACCAATTCGTTCACGTTGGTTCCCGCAAATTTGTATCGGCGATTTCCGGACCGAGCACCAGCGAACTCAAGGATCTGTTCCACCATTGCCGAAAGTTTCCGCCCCTCATTCTTGATGAGCGATCCGTACTTCTCGACTTGACCTCTCTCATTTGTGACGCCATCGGCAAGGTTTTCGCCGGCAGAATAAATAACTGCGAGCGGCGTGCGAAATTCATGTGAGACCGATGACACAAAATCTATCTGGCGTTGCGCGTATTTTTGAGACCGCATTGCCGAGAAAGCGATCGCAATGATCGCACCGATCACGAGCAGATAGATCGAAAGGCCGGTCAACAGCTTCCGGTTTTGCTCGCTTCGAACAAACGCCTTCACAGAACCGCTTACGTGCTCGACGCCTAATTGCCAACTATCACTCCCATCGGAAATGCCCGTAAAAACCGCAGTTCTCTTCTTTGGGCCTTCTGTATTGAGTTCAAATGTAAATGTCTTCGTCGAATTTGAATCTGAATTCGAATTCGAATTCGTTTCGACCTGGCTAAACGTCCGGCTTTCGACATGTTGGTCGATCATCATGCTCGAATGTCGTTCGCCCCGCCCGGAGCGGGGCAAAATGTTCTGGTTGGAAAAAAAGAATAAGTTATCGGGTGAAATGGTCAACAATGTTTCCGATGCATCCGCAACTGCCACTTCGCTTGCTGATCGAAAGATCGAATCGCCGTTCTTGTTTCGGATTTCCACATCGAACTCGCCGTTTGGAAAATGTTTCGCAACAAGCTGCGGCAGGATCTTCGAAACGACGACATCCTTGTCCAGCAAAATGATCAGATGCCCAAAGCGCCTGGGCATCTCCATCTTTGGGTCTTCCTGTTTGAAGTCAGGCTTGATCCGTATTTGCACGTTGCGATGTCCAGTTTCGTGGACCGGCATCGTAAGCGCGAACCGCTCTTGATCTATCGGCTTGAAATTCTTGTCGTCCTCGGCTTGTTTCTTTAGTTCCGCAAAGACAGGAGGCATTTCCGCATCAACGAAGGCACGTCGTTCACGGTCGTAACGCATGCTCTCATCGGCGCCGGACCTTACGAAATATATGTCGCGGATAAGTTCTGGGAATTCGGTTTTCGATCGCCAGTAGTCGTATCGCTCGTTGAATTCCGACCAGTCCGAATTTTCCCAACCATCCGATTCGATCTGGAAATTGAAATACGCCGCCTGAATTTCATGATTGAAATCTTCAGCAAACTGACGCGTATCGGCCTCGACGCGCTTTTGCATTATTTCGCGCTCGGCATTGCTCGCCTGCACCTGCCAGCGATACTGGATCGCTGCGAACAGTGTCAAAAGCAAGATTACGCCGCCGACTATCGGCCATGTGATCCAGGAACGCTTCATCGAAACCAATTTTCCAACTTAAATTTTGGCGTGTCTATCGAATTCCACGACATTTTACATTCTTAACAATTCTTTTGCGTTATCTTAATCATTTCCTGCCTCGTATCTGGAAGAATCGTTCACGTCGGTAAATTCGTGTGCCTAGAATGAAGATCATCTTAATCGCAGCTTTCGTTTGTTTCCTGACGGCTATTGCGGCCGCGCAGCCTATCGACCTCTCGAAATTGATTTCTTCACAAGCCGGAAAGCGGGTCGTTGAATACTTCAGCACCTTCAATACGGGCGATGAGGAAAAGCTTCGCTCATTCTTTCTAGAGAACATCGCGCCCCAAGCTTTGAAAGAACGGCCTGTAGAGCCGAGGCTCGCATTTCATCGCCAGCTCCGGGCCGATATCCAAAAGGCGGAGATCAAAAAGATCGTGTCGGTCGGTTCCGACGAGATCGTCGTTCTTGTACAGTCCGTCAATGGCCAATGGGTTTCATACGGATTCGGTATCGATCCGACAACGACGAAGTTTCTCGGATTTCGAATCGAACAAGCTGAAGCTCCGGGTGAAAAGCAAAACGAGTTCGCGGATTACGCAGCCCCAACAACAATTCCTGAAGCAACCGCAACCGCCGACAAATTGTTCAGCGATCTCGCGAAGGCCGATGCATTTTCCGGAGTCGTAATGATCGCGAAGGATGGCAAACCGGTCTTCTCGAATGCCTACGGACTA
>QHXS01000212.1 GCA_003223975.1 Acidobacteriota bacterium | reverse complement strand
CCGAAGGTGAACTTAACTTCCTTCAGTACCGCTCTGAATAAACTGCAAAATTGCCTCCGCGGCGGTTCGTGAAGGCTCGCCGGCGCTCAGTTGTTCGGTCACAGCCCGGAGTTGCTCCCGCATTTTCGTGTTAGTTACAGGCTCGATCAAATGACGGAGTTCCTTCGCAAGATCGATGGCATTGAAATCCGCTTGAATTAACTCTTTAACCACGCCTCGGCCCGCGACCAGGTTTATCAAGGCAATGTACGGCGCCTTCACTATGTATTTGAAAATCGCATAATCGAGCTTCGGTATTTTATAGACCACGGCCATCGGCGTTCCAATTACGCCGGCTTCGAGCGTTGCGGTGCCGCTTGAAATTGCTGCAGCGTCGGCCGCGGCAAGAGCGTTGATCGTTTCCCCATCGACTATTCGGACAGCGACGTTCCTGGACGCAGGTTTTTCACGGAACGGCGAAACTAATTCGTTAATCGTTGCCTTTGTGTTGGGAGCCGCCGCCACTATAAATTGCATATCCGAATGATCGGCGCACAGTATCGCGGCGGATTCGAGCATAGGTGGAAGGTGCCGTTTGATTTCCTTTTGGCGGCTGCCCGGGAGCAATGCCACGATCGTCCTGTTTTTATCGAGATCGTGACGTTTGCAGAAGTCGCTCCGGGAAAGTGTCGCGTGTGTTCGCTTTGCGACTGGATTCCCGACATATCTGACGTGCTCGATTCCGATTTGCCGGTACCAATTCGTTTCAAAAGGAAAGATCGAGAGCAGAAGATCGACGTACTCACGAATCGACTTTAGGCGATATCGGCGCCAGGCCCAGACCTGCGGTGAAACATAATAGACCACTCGCTGCCCGCTTTTCTTAAGGTCCTTTGCAAGCCTCAAATTGAATTCAGGAAAATCTATCAGGACGACCGCAGCCGGGTTTCGCTCATTCGCAACGTTCACCAATGCTTTCTTGATCGAAAGGAATTTTGGTATAGAAGCCGCAACCGCGGCGAGCCCTACGACCGACCACTCATCCGAATTCATAATGGGTTCAACGCCCGCCGAGCGCATTTTTTCCCCCGGTGTACCGAAAGGCTTCACTTCGGGCCACAGATCTCGTAATTCTCGAACCAGGTCGGCACCGAGTTGATCGCCCGACGCTTCCCCAGCCACTATCATTAGTTCAAGCTCTTTCGGCAATTCCAATCGTTAAATAAATCAATTAAGAAAGGGACTTCAATCGTTCGAATACCTGATTTTACAACCAATCTGACAGCAAGTTGCATCTATACCAGAGTATTCTTTCTCCATGATGCTGATTCAAGTACCGTCCCTTGCAGAACAGGTACTTAATCTTTAAAATACTGTGTTTTGCTCTTTATTGATCGCAACTCTTAGCGAAATTTTTTTTGCGAGTGTCGATCGAGGGTTTGGAGGATATTTGTGACGCTTCGGCATTGTTTTTTTATTTTTTTCATAGCAGTTCTTGGAAGCTCAGTTCCAGTATTCGGCCAGGCGAACACCGTTATCGGACAGTTCACCGATTCGATTCGAGAGTCATTTTCGGGCAGTATTAGCGGTGACGGTCGGTTTGTCGTGTTTGAGTCTGAAGGAAACCTCGCGACGGAGAACCCACGAAACGAAGATGGCAACAGCGAGATATTTCTGTTCGATTTCGCGCAGCGCCGGATCTTTCAGCTGACAGACACAAAAAGCGTTCTCTACAACACGGCGGGCGTGGCAGCGTTCCAAAACATCCGCGTGTTGATCACGAACAAGCGGCCAATGATCAGTACAGACGGCCGGTGGATAGTATTCAGTTCGAATGCGACGACGTCTACGCCGACAGCTCCCGATTCCACAAATCCTGGAAGCTTCGACGGAAATACATTCACTTCGCCGACCCCGACGCCGACCGCAACTCCGACGCCAAGTCCAACGCCTTCTGCATCGCCGACGCCGACGCCTTCACCGAGTGCGACGCCGTCGGGAACGCCGACCCCAACGCCTACTCCGCCGCCAAACCCGCTCGCGAATGACGGCAATATGGAAATATGGCTTTATCAAATTCCGGCATACGCACCGGCGGATCTTAGGTCGGGAGATGAGGTTCCTTTTACCCAACTGAGCGGCGGCTCATTTGTTAGCGTAACGAACACCAACCCAAGCCGTTTGCCTCAGGGCGGGTCGGCGTTTAACCTTGCTTTTGTCGCTGACGACAATCATGACGGGAGCCTGACTGATGACGGGTCGGCGATTGCATTTGTTTCAACACGCGATCTCGTTGCCAATGGAAACGCGTTTCCGACAGCCGACAATGATGAGATCTTCCTTTTCAAACAAGGCGGTGGCTTCCATCAGTTGACCAGAACGCCGCGAGGGCCACTTTCAGATCCGATCTATAATAAAAATCCTACGATTTCTGGAGACGGGCTGCGTGTGGTATTTGCAAGCACAGGTGACGATCCCGTTCCTGTACTTCAGCCTACCCCCGCGCCTTCGCCATTGCCGAGTCCTTTGCCAAGTCCTGCGCCCGGCATCGACTGCGGTTCAAATCCGTCTACAAGCCGTAACGAAGAGGTTTTCGTTGTAAATCTCGATCCATCCGGTTCGCCAACCGGCTGCCGTCAGATCACAACAACCACGCCGCCCGCGCCGGGGGAGATCGTAAATGTTCTCGATCTCGGTAAACGAATGAGCCGAAACGGGCGGTACATTGCATTGGACTCGTATGCCGATCTCGCAAACCCGAGCCCGAGTCCGGTTCCGAGCCCTAGCCCGACGCCCAGTTTCGCGACGTATCTCTATGATTACAATGCAAACTCGTTTCGTCAGATCGGTGCCCGTAGTAACGCGGATTCAGAAGCTCTAGGTGGTGATGTTCAAAGGTATCCCGGTTTTACCGATTATGACGCGAACGGAAATCCCGCGACACTATTGATGACGACGCGCTTGAACATCAAACCCGATGGAACGATACCTGCAACGGAAACCGACGGTTTGAACCCGGTCGATTTTCGCCCTATACAGATCTATTCGTACGATCTTTCAAGCCCGCCAACGTCGGCGATCTTCACCAGGCTTACTAATTTTCCGGCGGCATCTTCGCTCGTGCTGCCACAAACTCAAGCGCTTTCCAGTAATTCATCACAGCGACTTGCTTTCAACCTGGCGCTTACCGAACTGGGAACGCGAAATCGTGATTTTCTGGCAGAATCCTATTATCTCTATAAGCCGCTGGTAACATCTCAGACAGCAGCGACTGTTAGTTTTTTCACCGGTGCGAGCCGAATGCCGATCGATCCGACCGCGTCTCCTACGCCATCTCCGACGCCCACTCCATCGGTAACTCCGACGCCATCTCCAACAGCCACGCCGACGCCGACTCCGACGCCGTCACCAACTCCGAGTGGATCGCCCACGGTAACGCCGACGCCGGTTCCGACACCTACGCCCGTGACTCCACCGACATTCCAGGGTCTGTCGCCCGGAATGCTCGCGACCATAACGTTTTCGGCCGGGATCGACCCGCCGATCGTGCCTCGTACGGCAGTTGGCTCACTCGACCGCAGTTTCAATCTTCCGATGGAGCTTAGCGGCGTCACGATGTCGATAAACGGCGCGATGTGCGGGATGAAATCTGTTGGCGGGCATGAAATAACATTTGTGGTACCTGAAGGGCTGAATTCGGCCTTGACCGGTACAGCATATCCGTTTGTAGTCAATAACAATGGCGTCGAGATTAAAGGGTCGATCGCGATCGTACCGTCGAGACCGGACATATTCACGACCTTGCCGGTTCCGGGTCCGGGCGGCCGAGCCGATCTGCAAAACGTTACTAACCGCGTTCATACGACCGAACCTTTTACCGTCACTACGATAAAGGAAAAGGGAGGTCATAAGGTTTCTACGATTATTCGAATGCGCGCGACGGGAATTCTGGACGCGACCCCGGCTCAACTAAGTGTGCGAATCGGAGCGGTGACAATTACGGGCGCGCAAATACTGTCGAACGCAGTGCAGGTCGAGCCGGGCATCTTCCAACTTGATTTTGTGCTTCCCGCATCTTTGAATTTAGCTGGCGACCAGCCGGTCGTGCTTTCCACGATCGTGGGCACCACTATTTTCACTTCGAGGCTTGATGATACGGCTCCGAAAGTAAGAATTCTTTAACTTTAAGTGGATCATTGGTAATTCTACGGGCTGGAAGAACTCCGGCCCTTTTCCGTTGTCATTCTTATACAGTGGACGTGTGTTTGGTTTATAATGTGCTTTAAGCATCGAACTGAGTTTTAGTTCTGCTTAAGCAGCACTTTGGTTCGATGGAGGGTTTGGAATGGCGGGTAAAGACGTGGCTACGATGAAGATCGGGCCGAAGGTTTGGAAGAACGGTAAATTTCTCGATTGGGACGATGCGCGCATTCACGTAATGTCCCACGTGGTGAATTACGGCTCGAGTGTATTCGAAGGCATTCGATGCTATGAAACGTCAAAGGGCTCAGCTGTTTTCAGGCTTACAGAGCATATGCAGCGGCTTCAGAATTCGGCCAAGATCTATCGAATGGACTCGGCCTTCGACCGCCAGGCCTTTTGTGATGCGACTGTTGAATTGATCGCGGACAGTGGCCTGGAAAGCTGTTATATACGACCGCTGATCATGCGCGGACTTGATGAAGACAAGCCATCTTTTGGCGTTAATCCTTTCGGCAGCCCTGTAGATGCTTATATCGCGATCTGGCAATGGGGCAAATATCTGGGTGAAGAAGCGATCGAAAACGGTATCGACGTTTGCGTTTCGAGCTGGACGCGGATCACGTCAAACTCGATGCCGGCAATGGCGAAAGCAGGTGCGAATTATATGAATTCGCAGCTGATCAAGATGGAGGCGATTCTGGGCGGGTTTTCCGAAGGCATCGCCCTTGACGACCGCGGCTATGTTTCCGAAGGCTCTGGCGAGAACATTTTCCTTGTAAATGGCGGGAAACTGATCACTCCGCCGCTCGGTGCCTCGATACTGCCGGGGATTACGCGCGATTCTGTGCTTCAGATCGCACGCGAACTCGGCATCGAGATCGTCGAGACAAATATCCAGCGTGCCGCGTTGTATCTGGCTGACGAATTATTCTTTACCGGGACTGCCGCCGAGATCACCCCGATCCGTTCGGTTGACCGTATAACTGTAGGAAGTGGAAAACGTGGCGAGATCACGCAAATGATCCAGGAAAAGTTCTTTAACATCATTCTTGCGCAGTCGCCGGCGCCATTCGGGGCCCAATGGCATACTTTCATTGCTGATTCCGAGGAAAAAAAAACGGCCTCGGCGTGACCACGACCTGACATCTGCATAGATCTAAGCAGACAAGCCCGTTTTGAGGAGCGTTAGCTTTTCCAAACGGGCTTTCTCGTACGATGAGTTTCCGGGACCGATCCGAACGCTTCGCTCTAGAGATCACCGTGTTCGTGTGCGGGGCTCTCGTAATGATCTTTGAGATCAACGGCTCGCGAATCCTCGCTCCCTATCTGGGCACATCGACATATATTTGGACGAGCCTGATCGGCGTGATCCTCGCTGCACTCAGCCTCGGATACTGGTTGGGAGGACGCCTCGCCGACAGACAACCGCACCTAAAGGTCTTGGCGACCGTCATTTTCCTTGCGGGCGGTTTAGTTTCGATCTCGACATTTGGCAAAGATGTCGTGCTTGGATCGATCGCGGCAATGCCGATCGCCCTCGAATTCAAATCTATTTTCGGAGCCCTTTTACTTTTCGCACCGGCGAGCATAGCCTTCGGATTCGTACTTCCATTTGCGGTCAAGATCCGACTCCAAACACTCGCAGAATCCGGAAAAACGGTTGGATCGCTTTACGCTCTCTCAACGGTCGGCAGTATACTCGGAACATTTCTTGCGGGTTTCGTTCTTATCCCTTTTGTCGGAAGTTTGCGGACGCTCTACGTTATCGCGATCACGCTTTTCGCCCTTTCACTTTTGCTGGCGCCGTTTGCTGTAACACATAGGTCGATCGCTTGCATTGTGTTTTTTGTCTTCGCTGTATTCGCGAACGGATCGATGTAGATACTGAATATGCCCGGCTTGCGATCTTCGATGCAAAGGACCCACACACTGGCAAAGCAATTCGCGTGATCGCAAATGACCCGTACTTTATTCAATCCGCGATCTTTCTCGACAGCGATGATCTCGTATTTGAATACAATCGCTTCTTTCATCTCGCGCCGTATTTCAAACCGGACATGCAGCGTTCCCTGATGATCGGAGGTGCGGGATATTCTTTTCCACGTAATTTTCTTCACGAATATCCGAATGCCATGATCGACGTTGTCGAGATCGACCCCGGAATGACCAAGATCGCCCGGGAACAATTCCGGCTCATTGACGAGCCGCGATTGAAAATAATCCACACCGATGCGCGCCTTTATTTGAATGAGCTCCCAAATGGCCTTTACGACACGATTTTTATGGATGCATTCGGAACACTATTTTCCGTTCCTTATCAGCTCACAACCGTCGAGGCAGTTCGACAAATGCATCGGTCACTGAAGAATGACGGTGTTATTGTAGCCAATATCGGCGGTGCCCTGGCCGGTGAAGGAAGCAAATTTTTTCAGGCGGAACTTGCCACCTTTCGAGCAGTTTTCGACGACGTGCGAATCTACAAGGTGGTCGCGGAGCGAAATGATTCCGAACTGCAAAATCTTATTCTTGTGGGTATTAAGGGAAATCGGCAATACGAAACGGTTGAAAAGAATTCCATGGCTTCGAGATTGCTGGATCATGAATATCGAGCACAGCTTGGACCTTTGATGCCTGTCTTGACCGACGATCTGGCTCCGGTAGAGTATTACAATTCGATCGCACAAAACTTTCGAAAGCCCGCGAACGGAAACTAACTCATTTTATTCCCTGGCCGAATTGCTCGGTCCCAACCGCTCCGATCCCGTTTAGTTTGAAACCGAACGAGATACGATTCTCGAAACGAGTTCCGACGTTGAACGTGTAGTATTGAACCGTCAATGCGCAGCAATCGTACGCGTATCCCGCAAGGAAGAGCGAGCTGATCATCGGTGACCGCTGATCGACCCGACGGTTTTCGAAATCGAAAAAGATCGACGCACCTCCGAAGAAACCCTTTCGTCGGTCGCCTATAAAGACTGACGGGCTCCATTGTGAACCGCGGAGTGTTCCGGGTTCTTTACCAGCTTCGTTCGCATATTGGGCCAGAGAGGGTACAAGTGTAACGGCCCGCGTATAGTAGAACGTCTGAAATATCTTTAACAGCGGCGTGTCATAACCAACAGTCGCCGAAATATCCCTCAGGCCGTCTCCGGTCATTCCGAGGTCCATTCTGGAATTGAAAAATATCGTTTTCTGCGGACGGTATGTAGCGTCGATATTCAATGGCGACCAGTTTCGGGGTACACCGCCGAAGGTGTAAAAAGTAAGTGCCGTGATCGGAGCTATTTGATTTCGCCGTCCTGGCGTCAACGCTCCGCCAAAATATGGATCAAAGAAGTATTTCCCGCGAATGGTCAGGTTGAAGATCTCGTATGGCTGCACCGAGAGGGGTTTCTTCTCCGATCCCTTTTCGGCTGCAAGGCGGAGCTGAGCCTCGGGTGTAACGGCCTCAGCGTAACGTCGCGTATAAAACCGATTGATCACTCCATATTCGATCTCATTTGTGTCCGTAAGTGTGTCCAGTTGGTCGAATCGAATCGTTCGGTTGAATTCGTCGACGCCATTTATATAACGATACGTAACATACGGTTCGATAACGTGACGAAACCGAAACACATTGTTCTTGCCGTAATAGTTCTTTGCCAATGCGACCGGCCGAATATCAAATTCGAACTCTCCGTACTTTCTGATCAGGTCGCGGCCGACGACGGTCCGGTCCTTGTCCAGCGAATTCGAGTAGTAGGTGACCCGAAATCCGCCTGTGGCAGTAAAATTTACATACTTGGTATGAAAAGGGATCATGACCTGCGGATACGCGTCTAAACGCTGCCCAAGCGCAGGCGTGTCGATCGGATCGCCACCGGTCATTTGCCGGTAAAGCTCGATATTTTGCACTACATCATTTCGAGCAACGCCCTCCAAATTCGCCTTGAAGGAAAAATAAACGTTCTTCAGAAATGAAATGCTCGCAGGCCGGCGTTCAAAACTGATGCTCGGCAAGTTCTTGGTCTTTACGCTCACGTTCGGGATCGATATCACTTGTGCCCGGGCGAGAATATTCAACGTGTAGTTTGACCAGCTTTTATTTACGAATGCCTGCGAAACTTCGATCGGCGAAATGATCTGTTGTATTCCGTCGAGGAATTCCTGCCTAAACGCGAGACTCGAAGTAAGCCGGACATCGACCGCAGCCGTGAATCCATTCGGAAAAAAATGCACGCCCTCCGCATAGACAGTGCTTCCACCTTCATCAGGATGCTCAGGACTGGAGCGTTCCCCGAATATGCGATCCTTAACAGCATAAAAGCCTGCATTGAGGTACGAACGCGAATTCGACCGAGTTCGGAAATCGACGCCATAACCGATCCCGCGCGCGGTATAAATATCTATGCGGGCTGTCGCATCAGCCGATCGGCCAAGGGTCTGATAGTATGCACCCGTCAGCCTCACGCCTTTGTCACCCGAATACGCGATGCCGGGCGTTAGAAATCCCGAGCTTCGATCCGTTTCCTTAATAGGGATCGAAATGTAGGGAAACGCCGCGACCGGAATGTCCTTTATCCGGAAAGCTGGCCGCTTCAGCTTAATTTTTTCGTTGACCTTTATGCGCGCCTCATCGGCCGTGAACGACCACTTCGGCACAGCTTCCTCGCATGCAGTAAACTTCCCTTTCTTTATAAGAATCTCATCCAAAGAGATTCGTTCAACTCGTTCGGCAGTGAAATAGATCACTGTTCCGTCGTCGGTTTGATTCGTAAATCCCGTCGAGTCTTCAAAATATCCAAGCTTTGTCTTGTAATTCCACACGCCCACCGCACCAGTGATGCGTTGATCGTTCCCCTGGTCAAAGATAACGCTGCCGTTGGCCTCGATCTTACCTGTTTCCTCGTAAACCACGATCTCGTCGGCCTGCAGCCGATAGACGCCGTAGCGAATATCGACATTACCGCTGTGCGTCATTATCCGTTTACCTTCGGGTCCTTCGACCGTTTGCTTTTCGGAATATACCACCAGCTCACCGGAACCGCCTTCCGGTACCGACCCGGGACGTTTTGGTTTTTGGGGCGAGATGTCCTGTTGCGGTGCGATGGGATTGACGTTCGGCGTATCGGTGATGGGATTTGCGACCTGACGCTCGACCGGATTCGTACGCTGAGCGACCAATGCCTGCGTAAATAAAAGTATCAGTAGTAGAAAAAATTTGCGTGAGAAAAAACGCATCGTGACGCCCTGGAATTACATCGATGCTAACACGAGTGCGGCGAAAGGTCGAAGAGCGCCTGAAGTGCAAACCGTAACAAACAAACCGTTTGTTGAATCACATCTACTTAGCTTGGAGATCAAGGACAACGTAATCGGTTTGGGGTATGAAGACGATATTCCCATCGGTGTAAGGTGGCTGAAAAAACTCTGTCGCGGGAAACGCAGTACCGCTGATCGCAGTCTCACCGCTCATCTCCGCCATCGCAGTAAGCTCTGTCGGAAACCATTGCTCGACCGTTACGAGTTGGGGGTGACCCGGACCGGACGATGCCAACCGGATTTCGAGCGACCGGTGTATCTCGGGAGTCAGCACAAAAACAGCCAATAGTCTCTGGCGTTTGTCTGCCGTACTCAACACACGGAATACTACTTCTTCAGGTTCAAAAGGGATCTTCACAAGCGAACGAAGGTCCTCAACATTGTCATTCGTCGCATTTGCAGCAGTGTTCGAATTCGAATTTACATTCGTCGCCGAATTACCGTTCACCGCGGGCTTATTGCCGCAGCCGAACGAGCTTATCGCTGTTACGAACAGGAGAATTGCAATGATCCTGGTGAGAAGATCCATAGCGTGCTGATTAGGATGCCGATTTCGCATTGGATTTGCAAGTCAGCTTGGTGGCAAAACGTGGGATGCATTTGCGAGCGTCATCGTTCGCGTTAATTAGCTTATGTTAAAATAACTTACAGTTTTGACCAATATGTCGACAGACACCAAAGAAGCGATCTCGGGGAAAGCAGCGGAAAAACAGCGTTGGGAAGAAGAAACGCTAGAAAAGGTACTTGATAAAACGCCTGAGAGAAAGAAGTCGTTCGAGGGCGTCTCCCTTGAGCCTGTAGAACGCCTTTACACCGAATCAGACAGTGACGGCATTGATATCGGCTTCCCCGGCGAGTTTCCTTACAAACGCGGCATTCATCCGACGGGCTATCGTGGCAAGCTTTGGACGATGCGTCAGTTCGCCGGCTTTTCGTCGCCTGAGAACACGAACGCACGCTTCAAGTATTTGATGGAGCACGGGCAGACGGGATTGTCGGTCGCGTATGATCTTCCGGCCTTGATGGGCCTCGATGCCGATTCGCCGCTTAGCGAAGGTGAGGTCGGCAAATGCGGTGTAGCCGTCTCAAGCCTTGCTGATTTCGAAGTTCTCTTCGACGGTATTCCGCTCGATGGTGTAACAGTCTCACAGACAATAAACGCTCCGGCTCCGATCTTTCTTGCGATGTATCTGGTCGTTGCCGAAAAGCAAAAGGCTGACTTCAACAAGATCTCGGGCACGCTCCAGAATGACATTCTAAAAGAATACATCGCTCAAAAGGAATGGATCTATCCTATCAAGCCCGCGATGAAGCTCGTGATCGACACTTTCGAATACACGACCAAGCACGTTCCCAAATACAATCCGATCTCGATCTCGGGTTATCACATTCGCGAAGCCGGTGCGACCGCGTTGCAGGAGCTTGCGTTCACCTTGCGTGACGGCGTCGAGTACGTTCAGTACGGCGTCGACCGAGGAATGGACGTTGACGAATTCGTGCCCCGGCTTTCGTTCTTCTTTAATGCCCATAACGATTTTTTTGAAGAGATCGCCAAATACCGTGCCGCTCGTGTCGTGTGGGCAAAGACGATGAGAGAGCGTTTCGGTGCAAAGAATCCACGCACGATGCAGATGCGTTTTCACACGCAGACCGCAGGCGTCTCGCTGACCGTCCAGCAGCCGCTGAACAACATCGCTCGCGTTGCGATTCAGGCGCTCGCCGGGGTGCTTGGCGGAACGCAGTCGCTGCACACTGATTCATACGACGAAGCTCTCGCTCTTCCGACCGATGAAGCTGCATTGATATCGCTTCGCACGCAACAGATCATCGCGGAGGAAACCGGCGTTGCGAACACGGTCGATCCGCTCGGCGGAAGCTATTTCGTCGAATCGCTTACCGAGAAAATGATCAGCGGCTGTTTCGATTACTTTGACAAGATCGACGGTTTCGGCGGAATGGTCGAAGCGGTCGAGG
>QHXS01000086.1 GCA_003223975.1 Acidobacteriota bacterium | reverse complement strand
CGTAGCTGATCGAATCATATTTCGTATCACCCTTTTTCATTGCATCGATCCGCTCGGCCCGGGTTGCCACAGCCCCGTCGGGACCGATGAACATATAGTTTTCGCCGTAGATCTTTTCCATGGCGTCAACGTCATTTTTAGCGAGCGACGCGGCCATATCGGTCGTCATCTTTTTGAGTTCGGCTTGAAGTGCTGCCGGGTCGGCCGCAGTATTGGCGACGGAGGCGTTGTTGGCGGCATTCGCGGGTTTGTTAGCCGCATTGTTGGCGGCCGGCTCGCCGCATGACATTAAAAGCAGCGCTGCAAGCGATAATGCAAGTGCTGGAATAGTTCTCGACATATGTTTCTCCTCGTAAAAAAGAGATGCATTGTGCGAGCAGTTCGAAGCTGTCCGTTGCATCCCGTTTAACGGACGCTCGCTCAGAGTTGGTAACTTAATGACGGCTTTGTTATACCCCCGAAGTTAAGGCATGTCAACATGGTAGCTACGATGAAAATGGCGGTCTTGTACGAATGCAAACATAGTCATCAGTCACGCCGAGGACCTCAAATCCAGCTCCCGTTGGAGCGACGACATTATCGAACGTCTTTTTATCGATAACCAAACTAAACACGTCGCCGGACCGCAGCATTTCCTGAAGTTTGCCGGGATCTGCGAGATACGTATAGAGACGATCCGTGTACCAGATGAGCTGGTTCAGAACGTCGTGATGCAGTTCGCCCGAGGTATAGAGCACCACGCGCTGCGTGCCGTCGGTTTTCGAACCGATAACGGGAGCGATCGCCAAAACGCCTTCGGCGCGGAATCGCGGCCGCGAGAGAAACGGAACCGCTAGCATTAGAATACAAAGCACGCTGAGTACCGCAGTTTGATATTTGGGTTTGACGATCCGCTGCAACAGGACAGATACCGGCAAGGCGGCCAGAATTGCCAGTGCAGGAAATACCGGCATGATATAACGCAGCACTTTTGCAGACGCCATGCTGAACGGCAGTATTACGAGACACACCCAAAGTACGAGAAGCATCGATGAAGCGTCGCGCCCGTTCCTGACGCGTTGAAGCTGCCACCAGAATCCGATCGCGCTAAATATCAACCACGGCTCGTAGAGTTTCAGAAGTAGAAACGGATATTCGAAAAAACCTGCGATCGTCTTCTGAAAGCTAAACGGTTCGCCGGAAACCGTTTTCGTCCAAATGAACGAAAAATGTTTTTCCAAAAACAGGTCGCCGTACATAGAGTAATAAGCGACGTAAAGCAGCATTGGAAGTGCGATCGCCAGAAACGTTCCACCTATGAATTCCTTTGAGCGAAGAACGTCCCATCGACTTATCAAAACAAGATGCGTAAGCCCGATGCCGAATGGGATAACGCCCAGCACCGTCCGGGTCATGATGGCGAACGCCACGGCCACGCCGAACAAAAGGAAATAATTCTTGTTTTGTAATCCTTTGAGATAAAAGAACAGCGCACATGCGAAAAACAATGCAAAAGGAACGTCCGACATCGCGTGCGTAGCGTATTTCATGAAGTACTGCGTCAGCATTAGTACCCAGGCGGAAATTATCGCTATAACGTCGTCGCCGGTTAACTCACGGGCGATAAAGAAAGTGAGGATTATTAAAAGCAGGCCGCAGATCGCGGCAGGAAGCTTGGCGGCGAGATCCGTAAACCCGAGGACGCCCATGGAAACCGCTTCCATCCAATAGAACATTGGAAGGTAATCGAAATGGAGCTCGCCGTTTGCCCGGAGCGTCAACCAGTCCGACGAGACGACCATCTGCCGGGCTTCGTACGCGAAGATCGCGTCGTCGTAACCACTTAGGCCGCCGCGATGCAGGTTAGAAAATAAAATTACAGACGAAAGCGAGCCTACAATTACGAGGTGGAATAAGGGGCTGTAGAAAAGTCCGCGATGCCTAACCATCTTGGTGTTTTGTCCACATGCTCTACTTTTTGATCCGTACCAAGCTTCCCTGGCCGCTTATCTGCCGGTTACCCGCAACTTTTTCTGCCTGTGCGAATGCTCGCAGAAAGTTTTCACCAAGCACTTTCCTGATCTCAGGTTCCGTGTAGCCGCGTCGGTACATTTCATAGGTGACCAATGCGAGATCTTCCATCCCGTTCATACCGCTCGGCAAATAAGGAACGCCGTCGAAGTCCGAACCAAGGCCGACATAGTCGATGCCTGCGACCTTCTTAATATGGTCGATGTGATCGACTATGCGTTTGTAGTCGGCGATGTAGATCGGATTTTCTGCCAGCAGCTTTCGCTGAGCTTCACCTAAGCCCTTAGGATCATTCTCGAAGCGTTTGGCAAGTGCGTCCATTTGCGGCTTAAGCTTTGCTGTTCGTGCATTTTCTTCGTTGTTCGTTCTTGCATCGAGAAAGCCGGGATAAAAATTGACCATGATCACGCCGCCGTTCTGCGCAACCCGTTTGAGAACCTCGTCAGGCACATTGCGCGTATGGTCCTGAATAGCGCGGGCCGACGAATGTGAAGCGATGATCGGGGCTTTTGTAACATCCAGAACGTCGTTCATTACCTTTACGGACACGTGCGCTATGTCGATGAGCATTCCCAGACGGTTCATCTCGCGGACGACCTCCTTCCCGAAATCGGAAAGGCCGTTGTTCTTGACTTCGCCGGCGTGAGCATCCGCCCAATCGTGCGATACGTTGTGCGTGAGCGTCATGTATCGAATTCCAAGCCGGTAGAAGTTGCGAAGCGCGTGCAGAGAATTCTCGATCGCATATCCGCCCTCGATTCCCATCAAGACACAAACCTTGTTGAGTTTCTTTGCTTGTCTGATCTCGGCAGCCGTCGTGCACATCATCAATTGATCCGGATGCCGTTCCGCTTCGCGATAGCTTGAGTCGATCATGTCCATCGCGCGTTGCATCGCGTGGCCCGCTTTCCATGTATCGCCGCCGACGTAGATCGAGAAGAATTCTCCAGTGATACCGCTGGCTTTAAACCTCGCGAGGTCCGTGTGATAAGGAGTTCCATCTGTCGCGTGGATCATCCCGGCAGTGTTCGTCGCGAGATCGAGATCATCGTCCGTAAGCGGCGATGGGATGTCGTTGTGGCCATCTACGATGATCGCTTTTCGATGGATCTTGAGTGCCTCGGCCCAGATCTTAGGGTCCGCACCCTGCGGCATCGTTTGGCCAAAAGTGGGGGTACAAATAAGCAAAAAAACTACTACAAAAAAAAGTGAGGAATTAATTTTCATATCTACTCCGTATCCGCGATTCATGGGCATCCTGTTAAATGTTGTGTTTGAGCAAATTACGGAACATAAATTGCTTACAGAACGCTTGGCCCACCGGTGTGTTTTCGGGCTAAGTATAACATTTCAAAGGTCGTATGACCGATTCCGCAAGCCCCACGCTTATCCAATTCCAACGGTTTCTCTCAGTTTTCGTCATTCCATGAATGACAAAATCCGGCATTAGCTCACGCGCTCGTACCTGATATGCCATCCAAATTTCCGACGGATTCGAGAAACGGACCTTCAGCTTCGGCTGCGTTTGGTGATCTGAATGATCCCCAATTCAGAAGTTTCATCGAAAATCTTCCAGTGCTATTTTATGCGGTCGATACGAAACCGCCTTTTTCGCCTTTTTATGTAAGCCCCGCATTTGCGCGTTTTGGATATCCACTGTCTGACTGGACAACCGATCCCGATATTTTCACCAAGGTAATTCACGACGACGATCGCGAATGGGTATTTCAACAAACGCGGCTTTCGACCCGAAGCGGCAAAGAAGTTGATTACGAATACCGAATCATCGACGCTGCCGGCAAAATTCATTGGGTTCGTGATCGAGGCTGCCTGATAAACGACGCTAAAGGCAATGTCGTGGGCCGTGAAGGCGTTATGCTCGACATCACCGATCGCAAACTCGTCGAAGAAGAGCTTCGAAACGGCGAGGAACGATTTCGAAATATCATCGAAAATGCGAGCGACATCATTTACATTCACGACCTCGATGGAAATTACATTTCGATCAATGCCGCTGCCGAAAGGATCTTCGGTTATACACGTGATGAAGCCTTGTCCATGAACATGCGAGACGTCACCGCCCCGGAGCACTTCGATCTCGTGCGAAAGCAACTGAAGCGAAAACTCGCAGGCAGCGAAAAGCAAACTGCTTACGAGATCGACTGTTTTCGAAGGGACGGAACCCGCATTACACTCGAAGTGAACAGCAGTTCGATCCTGAAAAACGGCGTACCAGTCGCGATCCAGGGCATTGCCCGCGATATTACGGAACGCAAACATGCCGAGGATTCGATCCGGGAACGTGAGCAGCAATATCGCGACCTTTTCGAAAATGCCAATGACCTGATCTACACGCACGACCTCCAGGGAAACTTCACATCACTCAACCGAGCCGGCGAACGGATCACGGGCTACAGCCGTGAAGAAGCGTTGACGATGCGGATCGCGGACGTCGTAGCTCCCGACTCGCTTCAGGCCGCGCAGGAAATGACGCGGCAAAAACTTTCCGACGATCTTCCGACGACATATGAGATCGATATCATCGCAAAGAGCGGACGGCGCGTCTCGTTGGAACTTAGTACGCGTTTGATCCATCGTCAAGGCGAACCTGTCGGCGTTCAGGGTATCGGCCGCGACATCACCGAGCGTCGGCGTTCAGAGCGTGCGTTGAAAGACAGCGAAAACCGGTATCGCCAGCTCGGCGAAGGCATATCCCACCAGGTCTGGACGGCCGATTCCAACGGCCGCTTGGACTATGTCAATGAGCGCACGCAAGGCTATTTCGAAAAGTCCGCGCAGCAATTGATCGGCGACGGTTGGCATGACGTGGTACATCCGGACGACCTTCCTGAGACGGTTCGAAGATGGCGGCGCGCCACCGAAACGGGCGAACAGTACGAGATCGAATACCGCCTGAAGCGGCACGACGGTTCGTATCGTTGGCATAAGGCCAGAGCTACGTGCGGCCGCGATCCTGAAGGCAACATCGCCAAATGGTTCGGAACGAACACCGACATCGACGACCAGAAAACGACCGAGGAAAAGCTCAATTATTACGCACGACATGACACGCTGACGAACCTGCCGAACCGCGTTGAGTTCATGAATCATCTCAAAGCTGCGGTCGAGCGAGCGACGGATAACGACCGGACCAGGTTCGCCGTGCTTTTCCTCGACCTCGACCGCTTCAAGGTCGTCAACGACAGTCTTGGCCACGTGACCGGCGACAAGCTCTTGATCGCGATCGCCGAACGTTTACGAACCAGCGTCCGTCCAGGCGACGTTGTCGCACGTCTTGGAGGCGATGAGTTCACGATCCTCTTAAACCGCACCGGCGGCCTCGAAGAAGTGAAGCAGGTCGCGGAACGCGTCCAGCAAAGCCTTGCCACGCCTTTTAGGATCGACAACTACGAGGTCTTTTCGACTGCAAGCATCGGCATCATCGTTTCTGACGAGATAATGCGTGAACCCGACGATTTTCTGCGAGACGCCGACTCGGCGATGTACCGTGCGAAAGAGGCTGGAAAAGCTCGCTACGAGGTTTTTGATCGTGAAATGCACGTTCGCAACATGAACCTTCTTCAGGTCGAGACCGATCTTCGCCATGCGGTCGAACGAAACGAATTCGAGGTCCAGTATCAGCCGATCGTCCATCTCGAAACCGGTGCGATACATGAGTTCGAAGCGTTGATCCGCTGGCGGCATCCGCTTCACGGGCTCGTCACGCCCGACGAATTTGTCGGCGTCGCCGAGGAGACCGGCCTTATCATCGAGATCGGACGCTGGATCCTCGAACAGTCTTGCCGCCAGATCGCGAAATGGCAAAAAAGCTTTTCAACCCGCCTGTCGGTCAGCGTAAACCTTTCGGCGAAACAGCTGATGCATCCGTCGCTTGCAAAACAAGTGATCCAAATCCTGGATGCGACCGGCCTGATGCCCAGGCAGCTTAAGCTTGAGGTAACTGAGAGCACAGTTATGGAGCACAGCGAAAAATCGCTGAGCATTCTTAAGGAACTGGAGGAACTTGGCGTGCTGCTTTCGACCGACGATTTCGGCACCGGATATTCCAGTCTTAGCTACCTTCAAAAGTTTCCGTTCGATCGGCTGAAGATCGACCGGTCGTTCGTCGAAAAAATGGGCGACGACACCAAGAGCGGTGCCATCGTCAAGACGATCTTGATGCTCGGTGAAAACCTCGGGATCGAAGTGGTCGCCGAAGGCATCGAGACCGTCCAGCAGTTCGAACATCTGAAACAGCTCGGCTGCCAGTTTGGCCAAGGCTACCTGTTCTCGCGTCCGGCTCCGGCAGACCAAGCCGTCGAACTCATTCGCGACCGATTCGATCCCAAAGACTCGCCGCTCGTGCTCAACGCCGACGACCCACGCATCTTCGAAGTACTGCAGATCCAGTAACAACCCCGCTTCATTCTCGTCTCAGGCTGTCCCGCCGTCCCGTCATTGTTTCAAGATGGGACGGTTTGTCTATATAATCTCGCGAAATGCCGCCGGACATCATTTCCAAGCTCGCAACGTCTTTGGGGCGGCGCGACGAAGTGGCAAATCAGGTGCTTGCAGCGGAGATCGTGAAAGACAATGACACCTACGCGATCGATGAGCTCGTGGAGAACCTCGAGAACAAAAACAAGGGGATTCGTTACGACTGCATCAAGGTGCTTTACGAAGCTGGGTATGCGAAACCAAAACTGATCGCGGCGCATACAGGCGCTTTCCTAAATCTGCTCGACAGCAAAGACAACCGGATGCAATGGGGAGCGATGATTGCGTTGGGATGTACTGCGAACGAAAAATCGGCGGAGATATTCGCCGCACTCCCGAAGATCATCGACGCCGCAAATAAGGGCTCTGTGATCACCCGCGACCATTGCATAAACATATTGATAAGTCTTTCCGCCAAAACCTCGTATGCTCACGAGACATTCCCGCTGCTGCTGGAGCAAATGCTGCGATGTCCCACGAATCAACTGCCGATGTATGCCGAAAAGGCCATTCCGGTCGTGAACGCTGCTAATCGAGACCATTTTGTAAAGGTTATTGCCTCGCGGTTGGACGAGGTCGAAAAGGAGAGCTTGCGAAAGCGGATCGAAAAGGTAATTAGAACGGTCACCAGATAGATGGCACTGCAGATTCGTCGAACTCGATCGCCGTTCCGTCCGGCAAAATGTGAATGATGCGGTCGATGCCTCTGGCGCGGAGCATCGGGGCGAGCATGCCGACGCGGTGGCAGTTTGCACGCGGAACTTTGTGCTGCGAAAGCGGTCTCGATTCTGAGCACATGATGACAGTATTGATGTCGGAGGCTATCTCGACGATGCGGTCGACCCCGCGTGCGAGGTCTTCGGGTTTCGGCCTTGTTTTCCCACCGGTCTCGGGCAAATGCTCGTAGCCGATGCCTTTGTCTCGTAACAATTCCCTCAGAACCGCACCATTAAACTGCGGCCAACGTGACCGAGCAACGCTGCGGACATCGCAGAGAAATTGGATGTCGTATTGCCGCAGAAGTTCAAGGAAATAATTGAACGGGTGGCGGCCGTGTCCGATCGTAAAGATCTTCACATCAATCCTGAATCACCGTTATCGTTTCGCTTTTCGTCTTTCCGCAAACACCGCAGCCGTCGTCGACGCCGGCGGTTATTGTATAAGTGCCGGGCTGAAGGCCATTTAGGCTCCATGAAACCTTTTTGCCGGTGCCGACGATCCGTCCGCCGGATATCGTGTAGTTGTAGGTGAGCACATCGCCTTCCGGGTCCTCAGCCGTGACGGTGACGCCGACCATCAATTCATCTGAAAAAACGGGCCTTGGTTCGTTTTCCTTCCTAGGCGGAATATGAAGCTCGGACTTTTCCAGTGTGATCTCGGTCACGTCAGGCGATTTGTTGTAGGTCTCTTTGCCCGGTTCGGAGCCGGGACGCAGGCAGGGTTTGCATTCGGAACCGCCAGAGCTGAGTGGACAACCATTTGAACGGCGCATCACAACATCGGATTGGCTAAAGAACGAAACAACGAGCAAAGCTAACACAAAGCGTCCCATATCCAGTTTCTCCATGATCGCAAAAAAACTTGAACGATTGCGGGAGTATAAACTTGCAGCGTTATTGATGTCTATTATTTTTCTTCGCGAACGCAATTAGGTCAGCAAGAGAAAACCTTCAATTGGCTTCGGGAATCGTATTCAATTTTTGAAGAACTTCCTTGTTTTCCCATTCGCTCCAAAGTTCGAGTGCCGACTTGTACGACTTGCTTCGGCGGCGGGCGAAACGGGCGAGCAGCCATTCGGCGGCCTTTCGTTCGTCGCCTTTTAGCTCGCGATTCTTCTTTGCGGTCAGGCCCGAGCGCATTTCGGTTATCCATTGATCGTGGTCGTGGACGTTGCCAAGATGCGTCTGCATTTTTGCGACGGACTCGGCGAGCTCCTTTGCATCGGTTTGAAGATCGGGCAGGAAAAGTTCGATCGCGTACCGCAGATGCTTTCCGGCGATGCGCAGACGATGCAGGCGTTTAACCGAGAACGGATCGTAAAACGCGTCGGCGAGTTTACGAAACTCGTCGACGCGGTTTGATATGATCTCGGCTTGAGCGTCCCCAAGGTTTGTTACCGTGAAGAGCTCTCGCTGCTCGATCGATGCATCAAGCGCCTTTTCGAATTGCGCCGCGAGCTCATCGATAGATTCGGGTGAAAGATGCGAATTCAAACGGTCGAACGCCTCGGTTCTTTTCTCGCGAAAGCGTTCGGTGAAAATATCGATACCGGCGATGACCTTTTCATCGTCGGCTTTTTCGCGAAGTTTTTCGAGAGCCTCGATCGAGACATCGGCATCACGAACTCCGCCCAGAGCATCGGCAAGCCGTTTCAGGTCTTTTCGTACAGTTTTGAGCGGGAATTTTTCGGCGATCTCGGCAAAGTCGCTGATGATGCTGCGAAGCCGCCGAATTGCGACACGCATGTCATGAACGCCCTCGACACCGGACTCGCTAAGTGCGGCCTCGCGATTTGAGACGACCTCGGCGAACCGTTCGCGCAAAACACACGCGAGCCACTCCTGCGGATCGCCCGCGTTGGTCGGAGCTGCGACCTGAACTGCTTTTGCCACGATTACCGCAGTTTATCAGAAAAGTAACGGGAGAAGGTTACCTCGGATTCTTACTTCTGTGCCGGAATGCGTGAAAAGACTTCACAGGTGGCGGCCATCCGACCTACTTCAAAGTTATCTCAATTGCATACGTCGCCCCGGACGTCGGTCCTTTCGTATCTGAAGTCTTGCCGTAGACCTGCACGGCGTACTCACTGGTGACGGGAAGAGTGGCGCTGAAAACACGTTTCGTGATGTTCTGCTCGACGATCTGATCCTCGTCAGGCCCAAGTTCCTGTTTTATCTCGTAAATCGCGACCGACGCGTCTGGTTCGGTGGTCGTGAGTTTCACGGAGATCCGCTGTCCTTTTCGCGCTCGAAAGGAGTACGCGTCGTAGTATCCGATATTTCGTGTTAACTTTCCGTGCAATGTTACCGTCGGCTTTGCTTTCGTAAACGTAATATTCTTTTCCACCTGCGCCTGGCACATACCCGGTACCAGGCTCAACAAGGAAATTATCTGCAAAACGCCAATAATCCGAATAGCTGCCCGTAACAACATTTAATTCTTATCTCCGTTGAAACTGTTTCACCTCACAACTCGTCTGCGCGGGCATATCACTTAGCCGGAACGCGCGAAAGTACCTCACCACTCACGCAAGTAATGTAGCCCTTCGCGTGACCACAATTTAACCTTACGCGTTCAAACGGCATTGCCGGTTCATTCATACCGAGCTCTATCATCGTTAGTACGGCGCCGCCCTTTGGCATTTCCATATAAGCAACGAACTGATATTTTTTCTGCATGTGGGTCTTCGATGTGAATGTAATGAACGGTCCCGACATCGTGATCTTTCCGGCGTCGGTTTCGCGAGTGGTGTGATTGCCGCTGCGAGCGGTCAAATGGGACTCGAACGTCCCGTCGGGATTAATATCGTACGACTCGCCCCAGAAGACCGTGTCGGTTCCAGCGTAATTTCCGGTCGCCGTACTGAAATAGCTTGTGACAGCTGCAGCTCCCGCGGTCCAATGGCCGGCGAGGTCCGCGGTCGTTATCGATTTTCTGATCTGTCCAAGAAGAGGCTGTTGCGGTTGGTAACCCGGCTGATCCGGAAACGGATCGGCGATATATTCGACACCGGAATTCTCTGTCCCTGGAGTAGCCGCGACAGTTTTGTCGATCTTGATGGTCGCATTGAACGCGTCAAGCTGCGGTATATACAATTGATCGTTGAACATCGCATAAGTCGCGACCGATTTTCCGAAGCCGCTGAACACGGTCATTATAACTACAGCCTTTGTCCCGCCAGAATCCACTTGCGAGCCACCGGAAACAGCGGTCCAGCCGTCTGCTGTTTGAGTTTGTGTCTCCGGTTTCGCGGGCGCGTTGAATGGCTTGACGATCGCCTCGTTCCAGTTGCTCCCAAAATCGGTTTGCGGGTTTCCGATGCTCGCGGTCGCCGCATAAACCGTGAGAAAGCAAAATCGGCCGGCCGCCTTATCGACATCACTGAAAATAACGACGCCGGGTTTTGTCGATCTTGTCCAGCCTTTCGGCGGGGTAAAGGTCACGCCGCCAAATGTTTCGGTTTGGGCGGACGCAGGTAAATAGGATGAAAGCATGAGTATCGAAGCGGTTAGAAAGCTAAGAATGCGAAAGTTAATTTTCATTGCGAACTCCTTTTTACGATCTTTACTTTCGTTCGGCCCGACATTCATCGCCAGTAAGTCGCGTTAATGTAATGTGCGCGGCTCCGCTGCCGACGCTTTGTCTACCGGCAAGGCTGACCTTGCTGCTAAGTTGTACGAGAATTTGGTATCCGTCGCCTTGTTCTTCAATCCAGTACGGGCCGCTGCCTGAACCGAAGGCGCCATAGGTAGCCCCCCAGCTTGCGGTGCCGGCATCCCGTTTAGAGGGAGTAAAATTTGTAGAAAATGATACTGGTCCCATTACGGTGGCGATCGAAAAGGGTTTCTCCAGATCGCAAACGAGACCGGAATACGAGACCCGGCCATCTTGACCGCTCGCCCGATAGCCTCTGTCTAAAATAGTGATCTCAGTGACTCCAAGTATCGTATTCAGAACTTCCGACTCGTCTTCCGGAACAAATTTGGCCCCGGCGAATACCTTTACAACGCCGGGTCTATCATGCAGATGCGATTTATAAATGGTGGTTTCGGTTCCGTAGTCGCTCGTGAGATTCCCCACGCGAGGTCTGATCCAATATGTTGGTCCTTGCAAGTGGCCTGCACCATTGCCGTACCAACACGTTCTGGCGGAACTATAAAATAAACGATCGTTCAGCTGTTTTAAAAGCCCAGGCTTTTCGCATCCGGTAAGCTGAATTGACACGGACTCTCCGAGGTAGATCGTTGCCTTTTCCGGAGTAAGGTGAAACTGCTGTTGGAAGGGATTTACTTTTTCCTTTGGTTTAGGAGGATCTGCCCTTAGATCACGACCGCCGCGATATTTCTGAAAACCGATGTCGGAAAAGTGTGTTGTCAAAGCTGTAAAGATCTTGTCATTCTCATCAATGTAAGCAGTGTCAATACTTCGCCATGCGTGTTGGTCGTCCTGGTATGCGATCAAACACATGTCGGGCGGAAATTCGCCCAGTTGGCTATCGTCATATTTGAAAGAGATAAGAAGCGGCTTTTCAAAGCGATACCCACTTGGGCCCAACCTATAAGCAGATCCAATTCCATCGGTTGCCGTGTTTGTAATTGGTTGGATGGAAAATGTGACAGGCTCCTTTACGGCGTTTTCAGGAATAGCTAGTACAAAGCGATCATCGGCGCTTGCCAAAATGCCTCCTTCGGGCCCGACGCTGAGCGTCACGGCGTCGCCGGCAGGAGTTCCGACCTCAGTAGCGGGAGAAACGATTTCATCCGTTTTTTTCGCTGTAGCCGGGCTACAAGTGCGGCAGCCTAGTATTGCTGTCGAGAACAGAACGAGTGTGACGATCTGTTTGAGCCGAGCCATCCGTTTAACCATACTGGATCGATCATTCATTGCAGTAGTATCTCCAGCCGAAAGGTAGCTACTTTATAAAATGATGTGACCTTAAGAAGGTACATGCCGTCTTCGTCGGGCTCCGGCAACTTGCCGGCCCACGAATGGGTCTCCGTAGCAATGTCTTCGGCATCGGTCGCTCCGCCGGAAAGGGAGAACGCAGCGTCGCGGCCAATGAGCTTTATAGTCAGCTGTTGTCCCTCGCGGGCTTTGAACATGAAGATCTTGTCGTCGCCATCTCGCACAGCCGCGCTCAGAACAAGTTTCTTGCCGCGGACGAGCCGCAGCGCTTTCGCCTGCGCATCAACGGTTGAATCAGTGAAAAATATAACGGAAAGAATTGATAGGGCTGGCAGCAGCTTAAACTTCATATGCGCCTGCGAGGTTCAACTTCGATCGGAGCGCGGAACGCTGAACCGTTGAATAGAGTGTAGTGACGCGGAAATTATAGTTCGAGGCGCTCGAAATAGGAAGATGTTTTTTGTGTCCGAAAATCGTTCGCGTTAATTTCGATTGTAGTTGATCCTCTGTACTAACCGATCGTATCGCCTCAACGGATCGCGGTCTTCGACCGCGGAAAGGCCGCCGGGATCTTCGCCCAGATTCGCGGCGGCCAAACCGGCATGCGGCTCTATGAGATTTAAGGAACCACACAGCTTTCCATTAAAAAGAACCCCTTGGAATTGTCGAAGCCGCCGCCGAGGCCTTTAACGGTTCCTTCAACGATCGCTTCGGTATGAGCGGTCAGGCGGGCGACGCCGGAGCTCTGGGATTGGCTGAAGAAACATTTGGCCATGTTGTAATTCGTTATCGAGGTCTTGAAAGTCACTTCGACGTTCCCGTCCTTCGCGATAACGACGGTGTTCACGACACCGATCACACGCACCCGTTTGCCGATCCAGGTCTGGTTCGCGCGGACCTCGTTGTCTTGAAACTCTTTTGCCAGGGCGTTGATGTTCATCGCCGGCGCGGCCACGGCTGGTTCGCGGGGCGGCTCCGCAGGCGCCGCGGCGGTCGCTGCTCCGAGATTGATGCTGTCGCTAAATTCAGCAAGTTGGGACATGTAACCGGGGTCGTTGAAAACCCCTAACACGCTCACCACACGCCCGCCGCCGCTCATGACCGTGAGCAGGGCGAACGCTTTTGTGCCATCGGTATCCACCTCGGAGCCGCCGCCGGTCGCGGTCCAGCCATTCTGCACCTGGCTCTCAGTCTTCGGTTCGGCGTCCGCCTTCATGTTCTTGAGAACGAGATTCGCCCATTCGCGTTTGAAATCACTTGCGGGTTTTCCCGTCCCAGGCGTTGTCCCGTAGAGCGTAATTATGCAGAATTTGCCGGTGGCAGGATCGACCTTAGAGAAAGCGACGATGTTCGTCTTTGTCGTCTTGGACCAGCCGGTCGGTGCGGCATAGGAAACGGTTCCGAGAGTCTCCTGTGCAGAGACATCTTTTGTGAACGATCCGAGCGCCAGCAGGACAAATAAACCGAAGCACATTTTTCGCGACATTGCTGAAATTCTCATAGTTCAACTCGATTAAAGTAATGGACCTCAAAGCCCGAGAAATTCAATGATCTGTTGGGCCCAAAAGTTCCGTCGTTCATTATCGAGAGAGTGGCCCGTCTTCGCCAGAAAGATCGCCTTTCCCGGCGTCGAGATCATCTTCGGGGCGGTATTCTGCGTGGCGGGACATATGTCGTTGAAAGCGACGGTGTCTTCGAGCCCGCATCCAAGCAGCATCGGTTTTTGGTTCGACATATAACGCGGTTTTCCGGTATCCGTATCGATCGTCTGGTGGCTGTAAAGGAGTTGTTCGCCGCCGAGCCGCCAATGCCAGGCTAGGAATTTTGCATTATAGGTTTCGTGCCGGTCGAGGCGTGCGGCCGCGATCGCGGATTTTTTGCATGGATAGTATTCGCTCGTCCATGTGTCCGACTGGGCCATCGGTATCACCAATGGAAGCACGGCTTTGTCCCAACTCCCAAAGAAAGCAGCTCGGTCGCCCGGACGAGAATTCTTGAGCGCGGCATCGGCGCCCTCATATGCGGAACGAGGACCGAAATGCTTAAGCGGGTCAGGGCCTTCGCCAAGCGAGTACCAGATCGAAGCCGGTGACCAGACGATGAATTTCGGCAGCCAAGGCGTTTCTTTGCGCCTGCCCAACCGAAACGTCATGTTGCCGCCGAGGCTGCCGCCCATTACCGCCTTAAAGTTGTTCTTGACCGGCACTTTTGTATCGAGAGTTTCCGCAAAACGCACGATGAAGGTCTCGATAAAATCGAGCATCGGCGTTCTCCCTGTAGCTTGAAAGTCCGGGACCGGGACCCACTTCACCGTGCCGATCTCGGCAAGCGGCGAAACATCTTCGTAATCGATATTGTCGGTATAGCCGGAGGAAGGCAGATCGAGGCTTATGATCACGAGATTTTTGCCAGGGGTACCGGGATTTGATATTTGCGATTGCGCGATCGTATATCGGGCGTGCACCTTTACCGTTTTGGCCTTCTGGCTAAGCGGCGCCTCGACGTACACGTCGAAGTCATATTGCGGATAGTCGCTCGACGGTACGTTCACGGGGCGATGCGGTTGGTCGTCCTCGCCCGATACCGCGATCCAACCCAACGCAGCTCGTTCAGCAGTCTTTTTAGATCTCTCCGCCGCAGTCTCTGCGACCTGGCCGGTTCGGAGGAAGTTTGCCACGCGGTACGCTCTGTCCAGTGCCTTTCCGCATCCCTCCAAAACCGCTGCTTCAGACAGTGCAGCTGGACGACCGCTGATCAGCCCCTGACAAAATGGTCCCTTTGGACCGCCGCCTGCCTTGAAATCTTCGAATGCGCGCCGGCCCGTGACGCTTAGGTCCGCAAATGCGGTGGCCATATTGACCGTCTGGGGATCGTTCGCTGCGAACGTATATGCTGCCAGGCCGAGGCTGTGGAGCGGCCTGGGATCCGATGCCGCGGCACGCAAGTCGTTGTTCAGGCGCCCTTCGTTAGAGCCAATATTGCGAGCGGCCGGAACGTTGAATATTGTCCCGGCCGGCGACGTGCTGTCCAACATTACGACCGGGATCTTCGGCTCGTAATACTGCGATGTCAGGACGCCCTTCCTAGCGCCTTGAGAAAAATCATCGGGATTATCGCAAGTCTCGGGGCAGCCCTCGGAAGGAACCGGGCAGGAATTGAATTGCACGGTCGAAAAGTTTGCCGCGATCGTCGAAGGGCCCGCTGCCGGCGCAGTTGGCGGGCCTCCGCTGACCGCCGCCACCGTGAGATGAATTTCATTTATGATCTCTGTCAACACTCTCACTGCATCAACGCCGGCCTTACATGTCTCGAAACAGACGCCAATGCTTCGTTCCGGGTGCAGAGCGTCGAATCCCTGATTGCCGCCGCAATCCATTGTGCAATGAACGTGTTTTGTGTGGCGTTCCAGATGCTTCGAACAGTCAAAGCAATCTCGCGGCACGATCGTCTTGAGGCGCGCTTCGAAGTTCGAGGCGTCACCGGTAGCTGCCTGTGCCTTCAACGCATTGAAGGTGTTGCTACGGAAAGCGCGCGAACACGTGTTGCCCGCGACGCATTGGATCTGGTCCCTGTCTTGCAAACCGGACGTGGTAGCCAGCGCTGACAGGTTCGGGTTCAGGTGCCGGTTGATCATATCGATCACGGTCTCGTACCGCTCCAGGATGCAGCCTTCATATTTTTGGAGGATCTGCTGCAGGCCGAGGACGTTTCGCAGGTCGGGTCCGGATGTACTAGGGGGCGGAGGAGCCGGTTGACTTGCGGTCCCACCGGCCTTAAGTGCGAACAATGCTTTCGTAATGTCGTCGGCCTCCTCCGCACGCGAATCCATACCATGGATAAAAAGAATGATCTCCGCATTCGGCCCTATTGAAGCGACGCGATCGGGGCGGAGCGTCCAATCTCTGAAAGGCGTTTTACCGGTTGGTTTCGGAATGTCTTGAGGCGCCGGTACCGGTGCGAAAGGAGGATTCGCCGTGGAGACCGGAGTTTTTAAAGGTTCAGTCGGCTTCTTGATGCTTCCGATCACGATCGGCTCCAGCGGCTGTGTGACCGGATTCGCCGGCGGTTTGTTGTCGGTTTCGCCCGGCGGCGCATTAGCACCGATGCTCGATCCGCCGGTTATGACGATGTTGTAAGCGGTCTTTGCAGCTATCGGTTGATTATTTATGTTAGCGATGTACCAGCGACCTGCGGCGGTGCTGTATGAGGCCTGCGCTTCAAATCTGTTGAGGTAATAAGATCGAGCTTCGGGCGCATGGTTTTGAAGGATCTTGAATTTCGCGTTCGGGTTGTCGTTAAGTGCCGGGTGGTCGATGTAGGAACCTTCGGCCCCGATGTTTTCCTTTGTAAAGATGTGAAGAAAGTGATCCGTGCCCGGTTCGGTAAAGAATTGGACCTGGTATTTGCAGCCCACGGGTAATCTTTCCCCATCGCTGTTTGATAGGTACCATTTTCCCGAATAATACCAAGCCTGAAGCGGATGCGTGTTGAGCAGTTTGGTGTTTCCCAACGGCGTGGCAACGATGATCGCGAGCGGATTGCCGGTCAATCCGGGCAGATCGATCGACGACATTATTCCATTGGTGTTGGCGGCCGTGGTCGTGTGGGTCAGTTCCTTCTGGGGAACTACGACGGTCGAGGCAATTAAGACGAAGAAGAGGAAGACGAGTGACGTTCCTATTTTCATACTGCACCCCAAAAAGCGAAAAGCTTCGAGTCACAAAGCGACCGAAAGACCAACTGAATATCAAGTTGAGAAAGTTTATCGAACCCGGTCAAAAAGTGAGCCTAAGCGTATAAGGTATACAGTGGAATAGCAAGCAAATTGCAATGGAATTCAGAAACGACCGAGCTTTCGAATTTCTTCGATCACCAGAGGATTCTCAAGACTGGAAAGGTCGCCCGGGTCTTCGCCGAGATAGGCGGAACGGATAACTCGGCGCATCACTTTGGCATTGCGGGTTTTTGGCAACGCAGAAACGAAATGGATCTTAGACGGTGCGAGGGGCTTGCCCATGTCTTTTGCGACGAGCGCTTTCAATTCGTCGACGGACGGAACGCGGACGCCCTCGTCCGCGCGTGACACACTCGCTACCGCTCGTGTTTCCGCCTTTGGCGCCTCTGCGTCTTTGCGACTCTGCGATGAAGAATTTGTTAAGACGCAGAATGCGACCATCGCCGTACCTTTTTTCTCATCGGGGACGCCGATGACCGCGGCTTCCGTAACGAGCGGATGTGCTACGAGGAGACTTTCGACCTCGGCTGGCCCGACGCGCTTGCCGGCGACCTTTAGCGTATCGTCGCTGCGGCCGAGGATGAACCAGTGGCCGTCTTTGTCACGCATCGCGAAATCCCCGTGCACCCAGATGTCTTTGAATCGGCGCCAATAGGTTTCGAGATAGCGTTCCTTTTCCTGCCAAAATCCGCGTGCCATGCCGATCCACGGCTGTCTGATGACAAGTTCACCGACCTTACCGGGGCCCACGGGTTTGCCTTCTTCATCGAGAATATCGACGTCCATTCCCGGACACGGTGCAGGGAACGAGCAGGGTTTTATAGGCAGCAGTGGATTACCCATTAAAATGCCGCCGGCTATCTCTGTTCCTCCCGAATAGTTGATTATCGGCAGTTTGCTGTTTCCGACTTTCTCGAACAGCCACCACCACGGGGCGGGATTCCAAGGTTCGCCGGTCGAGGCGAACATTCGCAACGACGATAGGTCATGTTTTTTTGGCAGGTGGTCGCCGCAGTTCGACAGAGCTCTTATCAACGTCGGCGAGATGCCGAGGATCTCGACCTTATGCTTTGCGCAAAACTCCCACATGCGGTCGGGGGTTGGATAATCCGGGGCGCCGTCGTAGATGCAGATGGTCGCGCCATTTATGAGAGCTCCGTAGATCAGCCATGGACCCATCATCCAGCCGATGTCCGTGTACCAGCAAATCCGCGTGCCGCGACCGACATCCGTTCCGAACGCCATGTCCTGAGCCGCCTTGATCGGAAAACTCGCATGCGTGTGCGCGATACCCTTCGGCTTACCCGTCGTGCCCGAAGTGTAAAGGATAATTAGAGGATCCTCGGCGGAAGTTGGTTCGGGACCCAATTCGTCAGCACCGAGCAGATCGATCATGTTATGGGTAACTCCGAATTGCCTCACAGTTTTACCCGGAAATGTTTTTTCTAAATGGTCTTGGAATTGAACAAATCTGAATGGTCCTTGTGCGTCATTTACCTGTTCGAGGTGCTCTTGATCTGAAATGGCGGTTCTCGTTACGAGTACGCGCGTAATCGACTCTGTTCTTGTTACTGCCTCAGCGGTAATACTCAACGTATCAATGAACTTTCCTCGTCTGTAGAATCCTTCGCACGTGATAAGTGCCTTTGCCCGTACCGCCTGCATCCGGCTTGCAATTGCCTCAATTCCGTATCCTGAAAAAACCGGAACCGCGATTGCGCCAACCCGGTTTATCGCTAGCAAAGAAAGTACTGTTTCCGGAATCATTGGAAGATGAATTCCAACTGCGTCCCCCTTCCCGATCCCTAACTCTCTTAACGTCGCCGTGACGATGGCGACGTTGTCAGCGAGGAACGAATATGACAGAACTTGAGTGCTACCATCTTCACCTTCCCAAAGAATGGCAGGCTGATCATTCCATTTGTTGATCACCCAGCGGTCGAGGCACATTTCCGTGATGTTTAGGCCGGCTCCTGAAAGCCACTTCGGAAATTCGATGCCGCTGGAAGTATCGAGAAGTTTTTCGTACGGCGGATCGAATTTGATGTCGAGAAATTTCAGAACCTCTTCGGTAAATTTCTCGACATCGCGGATGGAGAATTCGTAGAGCTCATCCCAGGTCGAGGCGCCTACCTGGCGCATGAA
>QHXS01000085.1 GCA_003223975.1 Acidobacteriota bacterium | reverse complement strand
CGGTTATGTTGATAGCGCCGGGGACATGCCCAGCGTCATACGTAGCTTTTGGGTGCGTATCGATAAACGTTGCGGTTCCTTCATCGAAGGCTTTCTTGGCTTCGGCAAGCGAGATGCGCGGCGCGTCCTGACCATCCGACTTGGGCGCAGCGGTGGGCGCTGGCGTCGGCGACACACTTACTGCGATCGGTTCGGCAATATCCGTACATGCAGCGATGACAAATAGTCCGGCGATAGCGGCGAAAATTGTAAAACTGTAGATCAACTTCTTCATAAATCTTTCTTCAGGCCTCGTTGAAAGCCTTCAGGACCTCGTCGGCATGTTCGGAGACGTTTACCTTATCAAAGACCTTGGCGATCTTGCCTTTTTCATCGATCAAAAACGTCTTTCGGATCGTTCCCATATACTTTTTGCCGTACATCGACTTTTCGCCCCAAACACCGTACTTTTCGACAATGTCTTTGTCGGTGTCGGCGAGCAGATCAAATGGTAATTGAAATTTCGAAATGAATTTCTGATGCGATTTTTCGTTGTCTGTCGAAACGCCGAAAACTTTGATACCCTTCTTTTTATAAACATCGTCCGCATCGCGAAACGAGCAAGCTTCCTTCGTACAACCCGGCGTGTCGTCCTTCGGATAAAAATAAAGCACGACGCGCTTGCCTTTGTAATCCGCGAGCTTAACTGTCTTGCCGTCCTGATCTTTCGATGTGAAATCGGGTGCTTTGTCGCCTTCGTTTAGCATAATATTTAGTATCTTTTAGGATTGTAACGTGAAACCACTTTCCGAGTCGAAGGCATTAATAAAGCTAGATGCGATCCGCACAGAATTCGCAGGCGACATTCGTCGTTCTTACGAGAATAAGGCAAAGCCATGCGCGACGTGCGAGACGCCCGGAGCATGCTGCCTGGATGAGCATTTTGTGAATGTTCGGATAACGCGTCTCGAAGCGAAAGCCATCGGGAATGCGCTTAAATCGATGCCTTCGAAGCTTAAGGAAAAAGTTTATCTTCGGATCGAAAATGCTGTCGAGAAATATGGCCTTGACGGACGATCGTTCGAAAACTACGCTTGTCCGCTTTTTGAAAAGGGAATCGGGTGCCTGGTGCATGAAATAGCCAAGCCGTTGCCGTGCATTGCCCACGCGTGTTATGAACGAAAAGAAGATCTCCCTCCCGATCAGCTTCTCACCGAAAAGGAGACTGAGATCGCGAACCTGAACGAACGAGTATACGGCGAATTGACACTTTTGCCGCTCCCGGTCGCGGTCAAACAAATCCTACGCACGTCGCTTTAATCGTCCGCCCAGGATCGACATCGGGATAAGCAACGCGAGAAAAATGATGTGATACCAGACCGGAAATACATTCCAAAGTTGAGCCTGAACTGCGACGCCTACAATTAATAGAAGTATTCCCAGAAATAATGGAGCGTTTCTGTTCCCTCTTGCTATTACGGCGGCCAGGAAGCCCGCCATTAAGGAGGCAATAATGCTCAGAACCAATCCGATCAAAATAATTGTCGTGTCCGATTCAAAACGCGCCCCGTTAGCGACTGCCACAGCAACCTTATCGTGATGCGCGCCGTACCAACCAGGTGACAATTGGTCGAAAACCTGGTTGCCGCCGACCCAAAGTATCGACCACGCAATAAACCCTGCAATAACGCCCAAGACAATACGCAACATAAGTCCGTTTTTGATGAAGTGCGAAATATGGCTCTTGATCGGAGCTAAATGTAAATAAATTGTACCTCAGGAATTGCGATGAACGCGAGGCGATTATAGAAAATCAGACCACGAAGATAAGGAAAAATAACCGCAAAAAAGCGGATCCGAGGACCCGGTTTTCGGTCGATGGTTCAACTACCGGATATTGAGCTCGAAAGGCAACATTGTCATCGCTTCGCCGTGTTTCATCTGTTCGAAGATCTCCATGTAGCGAAATGCACGTCGGATGTCCTCGGGAAGCGCTTCGACCAACTCGGACTTAGCCTTTGCTTCTTTGAGTTCCGAAGCGTCCGGGTCTTTGAACCATGTTTCAAAGAACGGCCGTGGTTCGGGAAAGACGACGCGCTTCACGTCTTTATCGGCGGGAAGGTTTGCGAGCTGTTTCGCTATCTCGATCGCTTTTTCGAAGCCGCCGAATTCATCAACGAGCCCGTTCTCTTTGCCCTGAGTTCCGGTCCAGACATGGCCCTGGCCGATCTCGTTCACACGCTCGGCAGAGAGCTTGCGGCCCGCGGCGACCTTCGGAACGAAATCGTCGAAATAGATCTTGTTGGTTTGGTCGACCATCTTGGCTCGCTCTTCGGGCGTCCATTTTTCGGTCTCGCGAAAGATGCCTGCGTTCTTTCCTCGCATCGTGTACTGGTTCGTAACACCGAGCCAATCGTATAAGCCTTTCATGACCGGCTTGCCCATGAAGACGCCGATAGATCCGGTAATGGTCGAGGGTTCGGCAACGATCTTGTCGGCATTCGTTGCGATGTAATAGCCCCCTGAAGCGGCAACGTCGGCCATCGAAACGACGACCGGCTTTCCTTTCTTTTTCGCTGCGTCGATGGCATGCCACATCTGGTCAGAGGCGAGCGCCGATCCGCCAGGAGAGTCGATACGAAGAACGATCGCCTTGATACTTTTATCGTCAGCAGCATCGTTAATCGCTTTTACCAACGTGTCAGATCCGACCATCTGGCCGCCAAAGGTGCCGTCGTTCGAGCTGCCCATCGTGATCGCTCCGGACGCAAAGATCACGGCGACGCGTTGCCCGTTGTTGAGGCCCAGCGAGTCGGAAGGAATTTCTTTATAAGCACCTGCGTGAACAATATTCAGTTCCTGGCCGTCGCCGTAACCAAGCTGTTTCTTGAGTTCTGCCTGCATTTCGTCACGAGTCGATGCTCCGTCGATCAGGCCGATCTCTTTTGCTTGAGGCGCATGATAGGGAGCGTCGTCGATTATCGCCTTTACGTCCTCGACCGATTTCTTTCGGGTCTCGGCGATCGCGGTCGTGTACTGCTTGAAATATTCGTCGAGGACGGCGTTGATGACCTCTTTCTGGCCTTCACCCATTTCTTTCTTCGTGTATTGGTCGGGCGCGTTCTTGTATTTCGGACCGATCTGTATAACTTCGGCCTCGATACCGAGCTTGTCGAGCGAGCCTTTATAGAACATTGCCTCAGCGGCGAAACCGTTCACATACAGGTCGCCTGCCGGAGCGAGAAAGATCTTGTCTGCCGCTGTCGCGATGTAATACTCGCGATTCATTCCGATCTCCATGTAGGCGTAAACCGGCTTGCCCGATGTTTTGAAATCAGCGATGGCTTCTCGCAGCTCATATGCTTTTCCCCAGCCGATGCCGGGAAAATTGATGTTGAGCAATACGGCCTTGATACGATCGTCGACCTTCGCTTTCCGAAGCTGCGTGAGGATGCTCGTGAACGATTGCTCCTGCCGCAAACCGACGGCTTTCGCGAATTGGTCTTCGGCGACATAATCCGGAAGCTCGCCGGAAATATTCAGCGAAAGTACGCTGTTCGTTGCTATCGAAGGCTTACCGACCGCGCTTAAGATCGCGATGATCGCTACGATACCGATCACGAAAAAGAGAAGAAGAACGCCGCCGATGATGAGAAGTATTTTTGATGTTTTTGAGATGGCCATTTGATTAGGTTTTACGAACGGATCGCCTTGCGCGATCGGCACTTTACTAACGATCTAGTACGAACATTCTAACGCGAAAGTTTGATTTGATGTTGGGTAGAAACGAATTAAACCGTACCGATGATCAGGTTGACGATGCCGAGCAACTTACTTTTGACCTCGATATTTCCGATGCCGCATGATGCAGCGATCTTTGCGGTACGACGGTTGAAATGGTCTTCGAACAAGGACCTGGTACAAATGTTAAGTGCATCGAAAACGTACCCTAACGCTCCGTTCGGGCGAACATGATCGAGAAGTATGATCTTGCCGCCGGGTTTCACGACACGTTTGATCTCATTGAACGCCAAAACAGGATCTGGGATGGAACAGAAGACCAGTGTCGCAAATGCCGCATCGAATTCGCTTTCACTAAATGGAAGATATTGAGCGTCGGCGTTCACTAGAATGTTTGTTGTTGTTTTTGACCGAGCGGTCTTTATCATCTCGATCGAGAATTCAGTCGAAAGCGCCAATTGGCTCGGTGGGTAGAATTCGAAGTTCGCGCCCGTCCCGCAGCCGAGCTCAAGGATGCGGGCGTCGACGGGCAGAAGTGACAACGCCTCTTGGCGGCTTTGCGAAAGGCCTAAACGCTCGAGCGGTGCGAAAAATGAATCGTAATGTTGAGCGAACTTGTCGTAGATCGCCATTTGAAATTAATTTAAACAAAACAAGCGAAGCACGTACATTTCGCTGCTCTAAATACTTTAGGTTATATTGAAAGTTTATGAGTAAGAAAGGTTCGGTACTTGTATGCGATGACGAAGAGATCATGCGCGATGTGCTCGAGACTATACTTTCGTCCGCCGGGTACAAAGTCGAATTAGCAAAAACAGGTGAAGAGGCGATCGCCGCCTTTTCAGACAGGCCTTTTGATGTCGTGTTGATGGATGTTTCCATGCCCGGCATCGGCGGCCTAACCGCCCTTGAACAACTGATAAAGATCGATTCCGAGGCCGTTGTACTGATGATCACGGCCTATGCCACATTCGACACAGCGATCTCTGCATGGGAAAAGGGTGCTTTTGGCGTTATCCGCAAACCTTTTCAGAATGAGCAGATTCTTTCCTTCGTCGCCAGAGGTATTAGGAAAAAACGCAATGAGGAAGAGCGGCAAGTCCTCCGGCAGGTGATGACCCGTTCGGTAAAGCGCGAAGGCTTCATCGGCCGGTCGGAAAAGATGGAAGAGATCTTCCGGCTCGTAGATCGCGTCGCGCCGGCCCGCTCGACGGTATTGATAACCGGCGAAAGCGGAACAGGCAAAGAATTAGTCGCTAAGGCGATCCACGAAGCCAGCCCGCGGGTGGACAATCCGTTTGTCGTAGTTAATTGCTCCAATATTCCGTCTGACCTGCTCGAATCAGAGCTATTCGGTCACTCAAAGGGCGCGTTCACAGGTGCGGTCGCCTCAAAAAAGGGTTTATTCGAGGTCGCAGACACGGGAACGATCTTTTTGGACGAGATCGGCGATCTTCGTCCGGAAACCCAAGTCCGTTTGCTGCGTGTCATACAGGAGCGCGAGTTCACTCCGCTGGGCGAGACCGACATAGTTAACGTTGATGTCAGGATCATTGCAGCGACAAATGTCGACCTGAAAGACGCCGTCAAAAACGGGACGTTTCGTGAGGACCTCTACTATCGATTGTCCGTCGTGCCGATCGAGCTGCCGTCTCTTCGACAGCGTAAAGAAGATGTGCTTCCGCTCGCGACGCACTTTATCAGAAAATATAATGAAGAGAATGGGCGAACTATCTCGGAAACCCTTTCGCCCGAGGTTCTTTCGCTGCTGGAAAACTATCAGTATCCGGGAAATGTTCGCGAGCTCGAGAACATCATTGAACGGGCAGTCGTGATCGCGACCACAGACGAGATCACTGTTGATTGTCTGCGGCCCGAGGTTCGCGACCCGGAACTTGCCGCGAATATGATCCAGCAGACGGAAGGCGCTTCCGGAGACATCGATATTGCTCGAGGCGTGAATTTCTATGAAGAAGTGAAACGATTTGAGATAGACCTTATTTGTCGCGCGCTCGACCAGACCGGCGGCCACCAATCCCGTGCCGCCCGCCTTCTTGGACTAAACGCTACGACATTAAATTCCAAAATAAAGACCTACGCAATTCAATTGGATAGATTTTAGGGGAAGAAGCTTCAATCCATATATATGGATAAAAAATCAAATTGTCGCTCGTCCAAACTCTTGACCGTTCATTCCGGTTTTTGACTATTCCGCATGAATAGTCATATCCCAAATAAAATCAATCTCTTACCTTTAATCGCCGCCAGCGGCGGTTCGTGGCACAAAAGTTGCGAATTCTCACGCTGAAAGTGCACTTCATCCCCTTCAATATAAAATAAATTGGCTGTTGGACCGCTATCAGCTGTTGATTGTGTCGGAGCGCTGTTGAAGGGCACTTGTTGTCTATCCCTAGAAACTCGACATCTCAGAGAGGAGGAAAAATGAGAAAGTTGACTTTTTTCATGGGCGTTGCTCTGGCGATACTGTTTTGCCAGATCGCTGCCCAGGCCCAAACCGGTTCAATCTCCGGAACGGTAGTCGATAGCCAGGGCGCAGTTGTGCCCGGCGCGTCGGTTGCCATCAAAGGGCAGAACGGAAGTACGTTTACAGCCACGACAAATAACGATGGATTCTTCATCGTTCCAGGCGTCTTGGCTGGAACTCCGACTTATACGGTCACCGTTTCTGCAAAGAATTTTAAGACTTCGGTCGTCGAAAACGTGAAGGTCGACGTGGCGACCCCGGCAAGTGTCAGTGTGACGCTCACCGCCGGTCAGGTAAGCGAGATAGTTGTCGTAACCAGCGGTGCCGAGGTGCTGCAAACTGAAACGGCAACCGTCGGAACGACCATTGCCGGACGGCAGATCCTTGAGACACCGATCCAGTCGCGTGATGCCCTTGACCTGGTAACGTTATTGCCGGGTACGGCCACCCTTGGTGTGGTCCGTACATCTACCATCAACGGCTTGCCGAAGAGCGCTTTGACGATTCAGATCGACGGTGTCGACGTTCAGGACAGCTACCTGAAATCGTCCGACGGCTTCTTTACTTTTATTCGTCCACGCATTGACGCGATCGACGAGGTTACCGTTTCGACAGCCGTTCCGGGCGCAGAATCGAGCGGTGACGGTGCGGTCGGCATCCGCTTCCAGACCCGCCGTGGTACCGACGACTATCACGGTTCTGCATTTTGGCAGCATCGTGATGAAGGCCTGAACGCAACCAATTTTCAGAACAATTATCAAAAATTAGCAAAGACCAAGCTTCGCCTTAACCAGTTCGGAGGAAGCTATGGCGGCCCGATCCCGTTCTTCAATTTCGGCGACAGTGGTGGGCCCCTTTGGGATAACGGAAAAGGCAAGAGATTCTTCTTCGTCAACTACGAAAGATTCCATTTGAATGAAAATTCACCGGTCCGAACGCGCCAGGTTTTGACGAGTGAAGGTCAGAACGGAATTTTCAGATACCGCGGAACAATACCGGGAACAGGCATTCCGGCAGCTGTGCCAGGCCTTAGTTGTGCAGCCGTGTCTGGCGTCGCAAACACAATGGAATGTACTCGAGATCTTTTCGCGCTCGGCGGGGCAGCGGGTCTTACAAACACCATCGATCCGACGGTCCAGAACATGCTGAATTTGATCCGTAGCGCGACAGCAACGACGGGCTCCTTTGACCCGTTGGGTACGGGTGGTTTGTGGTTTCGCCAACCGTACCTCTTCGCTAATCCAGGAAATCAGCGACGTGCGTTCCTTGCGGTCCGCATCGATGCAAACATTGGCAAAAACCACTCGATCGAAGGCATCTTCAACAACCAGCCGTTTCGTTCAACCGCTGACTTCTTGAACACCGTGGACCCGAACTTCCCGGGATTTGCCAACGCGGGAACTCAGCAGTCTGATCGCCGCTCTCTATCGATCGGTTTCCGCTCAAGTTTCGGCACGAACGTGGTCAACCAGTTTCGGTATTCGCAGCTTGCAGGCTGGCTGGGTGGTGCTACCCGTTTCGACCTTGTGGGCGGCAGCGAATGGTTCGATCAGATGAAAGGTTTTAGCCTTGGGTTTGGCGCCGGTTTAACCGGCCCGACAATTCGTAATGCTTTCAGTTCGCGCGTTTCGCCGACTCAGGATTTCACAGACAATGTGACCTGGGTCAAGGGCAACCACACGTTCACCTTCGGCGGCCAATTGAAGAAGATCGAAACGATATCCGACGATACCGGCCTTTTCAAGCCGACAGTAACGCTCAGCGTTGCGACCGGTGATCCTTTAATTGCCGCAATGCCCCTTTCGGCCTTTCCGGGTGCAACCGAGGCCGATCGCACAAACGCACAGCAGCTTTTCGCGACCCTAACGGGACGTATAAGTGCATTTGGCGCGAATGCGGTACTGAGCGCAGACGGAAAATACGTGCTTAATGGACCTCGTCACTTTGAGATCCAGGAAAACACGAATGGTCTGTTTGCACAGGACACTTGGCGCATCCGTCCCAACCTGTCGATCAATTACGGTATTCGGTGGCAGCCGCAGCTCGGAGCCAAAATGAACTCAACGAACTATACGCTGCTGTCCGATCCGAAGATGCTCTGGGATACAACAGGTCCGCAACCTCCCTTCACACCAACCGTTCAGGGAACACAGCCGGTTCCAACGGTCAGGTTAAATGCGCCCGGCGAACGGGCGTTTGACAACGACTACAACAATTTTGCACCGAGTGTAGGTGTTGTCTGGAGTCCGAATTCAGCTCCGGGATTTCTCGGCAAGGTCTTCGGAAATAACGGCACCAGCGTGTTCCGCGGCGGATGGTCGCGTTCTTTCATCCGTGAGGGCACACTGATCGTTGAGACGAGTGTTGGCCGTAATCCGGGTGGTGGTAATCTCACTGCGGGCCGATCAACGGGTGCGGGAACACTAAGTGTGGGAACTCTGTTCCGTACGGCGGGTAATCCGAATCTTACGCCGATAAGCTTTAGTGAAGCACCGGTGTTTCCGCGTACTGTGACGGCTTCCGACAACCAATATGGTTTCGAGCCGGGTTTCCATTCCGGTTATGTCGATTCCTATAGCTTTGGCTATCAGCGTCAGATCGGTAAGGATACAGTCGTCGAAGCCAGGTATGTAGGCAACCGCGGTAAGGAAATGGCGTCGATCTATAACCTAAATGAGATCAATGCCATAGAAAATGGTTTTGGTTCTGAGTATAGGCTTGCGCAGCAGAACCTGCAGCTGAATATCGCTGCTGGCCGCGGTAACACGTTTGGCTATTCGCCTTTGTGGACAGGCACATCTCCGTTGCCAATTTTGGTTTCGTATTTAGTTCCACACGGCGCAACGCCCGGTCCGGCAGGAAATCCTGATCCTAATGTGGCCGCAACCTATTCGAACGCGAACTTTTCATCGTCGACGTACTTTAACTTCCTCTCGGTTGCCAACCCGAGCGTCCAGGGCCTTGCGAACGCCCTTCAGACTCTCGCAGCGAACCGTACCAACGGGACCGCAAACGGCCGTCCGACAAACTTCATACATAACTGCCCGACCACTGTTGGCTTCTGTTTCCAGTTTGATAACAGTGAAAAGAGCTGGTACGACGCAGCCGTTATTGAAGTGCGACGCAGGCTTTCGAGCGGATTCCGATTCCAGGCAAGTTACACCTGGAGCAAAGCGTTCACCAATGCCTTCGCATCGGCGAACACTTCGTTCTTTGGGCTCGGTGCCGGCGACCAGGGCAACGCTGCGAACAATTCGCTTCGCGATCGTTCGATCGACAAATCGCCTGCTCAGGTCGATCTCCGTCACGCGTTCAAGTTCGATGCGACGTGGGATCTTCCGTTCGGAACGGGACGTCAGTTCCTTTCATCGTCAAACGGGGTCGTAAATGCGATCGTTGGCGGTTGGAGCATCGTACCGACCGTTAGATGGCAGAGTGGGTCACCCGTCCTGCTGGAGAACGTTCAACTCGTCGGAATGACCGTTAAAGAACTGCAAAAGAAGATCGGTGTTTACTATAATACGACGGTAACCGGCACTGGTTCCCCGATAGTAGCAAACGTCACGTGGCTGCCTGCCGATATCATCGACAACACGATCCGTGCGTTTACGACCACGGCAACCACCGCTACCGGCTATGGAGCAGGACAGGCCCCGACAGGCAAGTTCATCGCTCCGGCTGGTTACGGCAATTGTCAGTATCGCAGCGTCAGCGAACTTTGCGGTTTCCGCAAGCTAGTGTTGTATGGTCCGAGCTTCTTCAAGATCGATGCTGCGATCCAGAAGAAGTTCAACATCGGCGAAAAGCGTGACATTCAATTCCGCGCCACCATCTTCGATGTTCTGAACCACACGAATTGGCGTTTGGGCGGCTGGACCGGTAACGTGAATAACATCTCGACTTTCACCGGTCAATTCGGCCAGATGCTTGGCGGATGGGCTTATCAGGACCCGAGCGGATCGAACGATCCGGGTGGGCGTCTGTTAGATCTTATGGTAAGGATCAACTTCTAACGAGGCGGGTCGATTATCTTTCGCGGGCGTTGCTAAAATGGCGACGCCCTTTTTTTGTCTTTTCTGTCCGAATGCAATTCCCGAATTGAGCGGTCCCAGTTCAATTCGACCATTTCCAGAAGTAAAGTTAACTGACGCTTCGTCAGTTAACTTCGTCTAATGACCCGTCCGTAAAAATGAATGAGATTTTGGATTTCGTCCAAAATTTCTTGAATTCGCCCGGCTCCAACCCATGCTTTTTTGAACGGCTGCGTCGATGTTCTGCGATTTCTTTGAACGGGCGGATTTTCGTAACTGTATATAAAATTAAATGTTTAGACGTTTTGGACCAGGCGGGAGTGGGACGAACCGTTTAATCACTATTAAACAGTGTCAATTGGCATAATGTTTGCTTAATTTCTACCCGCAAGTCATTTTTGTATTCACCAAAATATTGTTCGAACCCCCTAATTGGTTTTTCAAGAGGAGAAATAGGTATGAGAAATTGGAGTTTTCGAACGGTAACCTTATCGGCGATTGTCGTTTTGGTTGCCGTTATGTTCTCTGCGATCTCGATCACGGCGCAAGCCACGACGGGAACTATCAGAGGAACGATCGCTGACGCAAACGGCGCCGTTGTCGCCGGAGCCTCAGTCAAGATAAAAAATGAAGGTACCGGCAGCGAAATAACCACTACGACAAATAGTCAGGGAATTTTCTCTTCCGGTTCGTTGATACCGGGTAGCTACACGGTAACGGTCGAGCAGGCAGGATTTAAGCGATTTGTTCAAACTGGCATCGCTGTAAAGATCGGCCTTGTGAGCGGCGTTGATGTCGCGGTTGAACCCGGAGCTCTCGATGCGACCGTTACGGTCACGTCGAACCAGGAAGAGGTGTTGCAAACCGAACAATCTCAGATCTCTGGCTCGATCGATTCCCGTCGGGTTCAGGACCTTCCATCCAACGGAGCAGGAAACGGTCTTGACACGCTCGCACTTCTCATCCCCGGCGTGGTCGCTAACCGCGTTGGCGGAACGAATACGAACGGTACTGGTCTCTCCGTTAACGGAAACCGAGGCCGTGCAAATAACTTTCAGATCGACGGTGCCGATAACAATGACCTTTCGGTCGGCGGCCCGGCACTCTTCATCGGCTTTGCCGATGCCGTGCAGGAATTTCAGGTTATTACCAACAATTTCGACGCAGCATATGGCCGCAACCAGGGTGCGATCATTAATTATGTGACGAAAGGCGGAACCAACGATTTTCACGGCAGCGCTTTTTGGCATCACCAAAATGCAACAGCACTGAACAGCCTTGACAATATCAATAAGGCGTTCGGCGGCACAGAGAACGATTTCAACTTGTGGAACGTATTCGGCGCCACTTTGGGCGGCCCCATCTATCTTCCTGCGTTTGGGGAAGGCGGACCGCGCATCTGGGACGGACATGACAAGGCATTCTTTTTTGTCGGATACCAGGGAACACGCAATCCAGGAAAGTTCATAAGCCGATCGACGGCACTTGCGGTCCTGCCGAGCGAGTTTTCGCGGCTTTCGGCGTCATTTCCGGGAAATAACTTGATCGATACGGTTGTACGGTACGGACCGTTTGCGATCGGGGCATCGAACATTTTCGGCCCGGCTCGGGTCAACTCTCAGGTTGCCGGCACGACGATATCGGCTCAATTGAACCTTGCTCCTGCGTCTGGTTGCCCGAGGGCTGTTGCGGTAGGAGCAACGCCTCCGACTGGCTGTACCGGTTATACAACGCCGATCAATCCAGCAACCGGCCAGCCGTTTCTTACGGGCGGGCCATATGACGTGCTCAATTTCGGCACGGCAGCGGCACCGATCTTGATCCAGGCCGCTAACTATGAAAGAACAGGTGATACTACCTACAACGAGGACAACGTCGTATTCCGGTTCGATGTAGTCGCTACGCAAAAGGACAACGTCACATTTCGTTTCTACGATCAGGATACGATCAATACGAACGCATGTTGTACCATCTCGGCGGGGTGGGCCGGAAACGTTCCTGCCACAAGCAGGAACCTGGGCGGCAACTGGTCGCATACGTTTAGCAATAGTCTGTTAAACGATTTCCGGGCTAGCTATAACCGCATTTTCGTGGACTTTGGCGGTGGCTGCACAGGCCAGCCGTCATGTACACCTGCCGGTAACGATATCGGCGCGGCATTCGCGAATATTTCGTTTGCCGGGTCTAACTTAGGTGTCACCAAGACAACATCAACGTTGCCGACCCTCGGACCGGCGACGAACATACCGCAGGGCCGCACCGTTACCGTTTACCAGTATGCCGATACCTTGAACTGGGTCCGCGGCAAACATTCGATCAGGTTTGGCGCAGAGTACAAGACGCAGCCCACGGTGGTCCCGTTTTTGCCGAACTATAATGGCGCTTTCACGTTCAATTCGGCTACGAGAATTCAGAACAATGCACCCAGCGCCCTTACGGTAGCGATCGGTATTCCGATAAATCACTTCAATGAAAAGGACTACTACTTCTTTGCCCAGGATGACTGGAAGCCGATGCCGAACCTGACGCTGAACCTTGGCATTCGGTATGAGAATGCGGGCCAGCCGATCAATCAGCTTCACGATCAAACGCTGGCGCGCGAAAGCAACCCGGCGACAGCGATCTTTCGGACCTCGATCCCTCTAGACCAAAGGATCGTTCCGGAGGTTCCGGCGGACAACAACAACTTTGCACCGCGTATTGGTTTTGCCTGGTCCCCTCGGGCGTCGGGTGGATTCCTTAAGACCTTGTTTGGTGAGAACGCGACGGTACTTCGCGGAGGTTATTCATGGGCGTATGAACCAAGTTTTTACAATATCCTCCTGAATATCATCTCCTCGACTCCGAACGTTCTGGCACTTGTGGTTCCATCGGCAAATCTCCCGGCAACCGGAAGTCCGGCGCCCCTGCCGCAGAACCCCTTCGGGGCAGCGGTTAGGAACATGGTTCAGGCAAACAACATCCTGGTGACCGGCGTTCAGGACCCGAAATGGCTAACTTGGACGAATGTCTCGCCGGATTTCCGGCAACCGCATTCGGAGCAGTGGTCGTTCGGTATCCAGAGGCAATTTGGCCGCAATCACATTGCTGAAGTTCGTTATGTCGGAAATAAAGGTAAAGATCTGTTCACAAACCTGAACGGAAACTTCTTCGTGAGGCCGCTGTTATCGGGTTTCACCCGTTCCGGCATCACGTTCCCCAGTTTTGCGAGCCTGCTTCCGGCTGGGACGACCGCACAAACTTGTGTTAACGATCCGGCAACCCTTTACGATAATGAGGCTGCTTGCGACGGACGACAGTTCGTACACAACAGCATAACTACCCGAGGCAATGACGGTTTCAGCAGCTATCACGGCTTGCAGACCCGATACAACGGACGCCTGTTCAATGATTCGCTTCGTCTCGGGGCGACCTACACGTTCAGTAAAACGATCGATAATTCGAGCGAGATCTTTTCATTCGGTGATATCGCATCGCCAAATGCACAGAACCCGTTCTGCCTGAAAGAATGTGAAAAGTCGTTGTCGAACCTTAACCGTCCGCACGCGTTTTCGGCTAACTTCCTCTACGACGTTCCATTCTATAAGGATCAGAAAGGTGTCTTGGGCCATATCCTGGGCGGATGGCAGATCAATGGAGTGTACATCCTCACATCAGGAGCGGCGTACACACCGGCGAATGGTTTGGGATTTGCTCTTGGCTCGACGTACCTGACCGCTGGCGATCGTCCGTTCTGGGGCAACCCGAACGTTGATCCAACCCTGGTCGGGATCAGCCAGATCGATGCTTTTCTGGCATTCGGAATTGCTTGCAATCCGGCACCGTGCAATACCAATACCGGATTCTGGTCTGTGAATGAACTCAATAATACGGGTGCGTCGGTTGCAGTTACACGTAACGATGTGCGTTACATCATTAACGGCCCTGGTGCCGCTAAGATATTTAACACACCGTTCGGAGATGTCCCTCGTAATTCGGAAATTGGCCCGATCTTTAACCAGTTCAACCTGAGTGTTTTCAAGAACATCAGGCTAACTGAAAAGGTCAGGATGCAGTTCCGTGCTGAGGCGTTCAACGCCTTTAACCATCCGAATCCGGGCTTTGGCGTGGCTAGCGGTGGATCCTTCGGGACTATTCAACTCCTCAATGCGGGCGTTGAAGGCAACGCGTTTGGCAACGATACCGATATCACCCTTGCAAATCGCGTTATCCAGCTTGGACTTCGCATTACGTTCTAAACTCTGACTTTTTCTAAAGTCTTTTCGGAGGCCGGCAACGGCCTCCTTTTTCGTTTTATAAGGAGCCACTTGCAAAGTAGAATCGATAGCCGATGTCCAATATTCAATTATTCATACTGATCCTTGTTTTCTTTTTCACAAGTGCGATCGGCGTCGTTACCGGAAGCAATTCGCTAATCACGGTGCCCGCGATGTTTCAGTTGGGTATCGATGAAAAGGTCGCAATTGCCACCAACATGTTCGGCCTCGTTTTTATGGCGATCGGTGGAGCGATTCCGTTCATACGACAGGGAACTGTCAATATTCGTCGGCTCTCGCCATTGATAGTGATGACCATCATTGGGTCTGCGATCGGTGCTGCGATCGTCGGATTAATAACCAATCGATCGATCAAAGTGATCGTTACCGTCGCAATGATCGTGATCGTACTTTTCACCTTGTTGAAAAACGATCGCCGCGCGCTCAGCAATGAAGTTGAAGCCGAAAAGGATGGCAAATCTGCCAGGTTCAGCAAACACATGCTCCTTGGATTCGCGTTTACATTTCTCCTGGCCATCTACGGCGGCCTGTATAGCGGCGGTTACGTGACGGTATTAACCGCAACGTTTATCGCGTTTTTTGGGATGTCGTATACGGAGTCGATCGCTGCCACTAAAGTGATCAACATTTTTTCATCGTCGATCGCCACCGCGGTATTTATTTATCAGGGGCTTGTGGATTTTCGTCTCGGCGTGATCTTGGGGGTTACGATGTTTGTAGCGGCTTATATCGGAGCTCAATTTGCGACGAGAATGAATGAGGTTTGGCTCCGCCGTATCTTCCTCTTGGCGGTTCTTCTGCTTGCAATCAAAACCGTTTTCGATCTGGCGATCTAAAGTTAGTCGATTTCCTTTTCCTCATTAGTATTTGAGCTCTTTGTTGTAACCGGGCGTGGGGACCTTGTCGGGCGAGGCGACGGAGAAGCGGTTGGCTTCACCGGAGTCGACGTAACTTGCGGTGTCGGGGTTGTTTGCGGAACAGTGTTTGAATTCGCCGTTTGAGGTTTCGGCGTGGGTGTCGGCTTGACCGACGCATTCGCGTTAACCGGGGCCGGACAAAGATAGATACCGCTCGGCTGCATGATGCACTCTGGAGGCATAAACGGACTGCTGCCGCTTGGAACCGTTACAACCTGGCCGCCTGGCGGGATATTGGGAGCTCCAGCCGGCGGGACTCCGCCGTTCGCCCAGGGGTTGTATCCGTCGCCGCCCGGAAGTGTCGACGGCGGCTGCTGTGCAAGGTTCGAATTCGCAAGCGAATCAGCAGTTAAGGCCGGCATTGCGGCGAGGCTTTGTTCTTCCGCTCCGGTGGCCGGATTTATCGGCTGGACCGGCAAACCGTTCGCATCAGGCTGTAAAACAGTCGTGGGGTCCGTCCGTTTCGTATATGTACCATAGATAAGGAAAGCGGATAGCAGTGTCATGCCGACCAATACGATGAACGCGGTCTTCCAAAGATTGTTTTGCGATCCATCGGCCGCCATTGCATTCGCAGTAACCCCAACCGGAGCCAGATCATTTGCAAATTCCCGTGCGGTCTGTTGGCGCATATCGGGATTCTTCGACAGCGCCTTTACCATCATCGCTTCAAGCCCATCAGGCAGGTCGACACGATACGACGCAAGCGGGGCCGGCATTTCCTCCATATGCTTGAGCATTACCTCGCTCGGTTTTTCGCCAACAAACGGAGGCACGCCGGCGAGCATTTCGTAGAGTATCGCCCCGAGCGAATAGATATCGCCGCGCTCATCCGCCTTTTCCGAACCCGCGCATTGTTCTGGTGCGACGTAAGCTAATTCTGCCGGATCGGTAGATTCACGATCGATCGGGTTTGCTGAACCGAAATCAAGGACTTTTGCTGCGATCCCGCCAGCGCCGGTTATTACAATATTCTTTGTCGAAAGATTTCCATGGATACGACCCAACGAATGAGACGCCGCCAATCCTTCCGCGATCTGACGCGCGATCTCGACCGAAGAGTGCACCGGGAAAGCTCCGTCTTCCGCGACCACTTCACTCACGGTTTTGCCCGAAAACGGTTCGTGGATCGAGTAAACAAAACCTTCGCGGTCGCTTCCAAAATCGCTGACATTAAGCACGTGCGGGTTGTCGATCTGCGATGCGGTTTTAGCGTCAGCAAAGAAGTGTTCAACATTATCGGTGTCTGTGGCAAGGCTGGGCCGGAGGAGCCGGATCGAGACAGGCTTGTCCATAAGGACGTGCCGCGCGTCATAAAGATCGACTAACTCGCCGCTGCGAACGAGTTCGCCAAGCCGGTATTTTTCAGCAATTATGGTGCCCGTAAGTGAATTAGCCATCAGGGTTTAGAACGCCGATCAATGCTCAAGGTTGCCGCAAATCTCGCCGACCATTCGATCTTGCAGTTGCGGAACGTCAAAATAAAATTGCGGACGAAGCCGTGCAAGCTTCATCCGCAACAATATATTCGTACGCGAATTAAAGCTTAACGAAGACGATAAGCAGCGCAAACAGAACGAGCGATTCGATCAGTGCGAGCGCAATGATCATCAACGTCTGAACTGTTCCTGCGGCACCAGGGTTGCGAGCAGCACCTTCGGCAGCGCGCGAACCAACAAGACCCTGTCCGATACCTGCCAGGCCCGCGGCAAGGCCGAATCCGATACCACCACCGATCGCCTTAGCAGCAGCCACGGACGATTCGTTGTCCGCCGCCCCTTGCGCCATCGCGGGGATCGCCATCAACGCCAATGCGAGCGTTGAATAGAACACATATTTGAATTTATCCATTTTCTTCTCCTGTGATTATTTACGTTTTCCAGGAGCATGTTTCGAAAACTCGCTTGCTTGTATTATTTCGCCTCGCTTCCGGTATTCGCTTGATTTTATACTCCCAAAGAGTCAAGCTCGCCTGTTGCGTGCGGGCATATGTGTCAGAATCCGACCGGTGACGGTGGGCTCCCGATTCCTATATAACGCGAATTTTCAAATCGCTCCTAAAAACTCCGGCTCTTTGCCGGCAATGAACACCCCATGATGTCCAATTCTTGTTGCGTCCAGGGCTCGTGTTGTCACCCGGACTATGCAGCCGCTACAGCTTCAACGGCGATCTCATCGCCGTGATGCTCTTCGGCGTGGTGCTCTTCATGAGCGTGCGAAACCTCGCCGATATAGATCATCGAAAGCAGCGTGAACACAAATGACTGTACCAACGCAACGAATACTCCAAGGCCCGTTAATACAAGCGGTATCAAGAGCTGCGTAAGCGGCGGATAAAGGTTTGTGATCTGGACGAAAACCTGTTCGTCCGAGAACATGTTCGCAAACAAACGTACACCGAGCGTAAATGGCCTGATCGAATTCGAAATAAGCTCGATAAAGAAGATCAGGAAGGTGATCGGCAGCATCAATGCCGGGAGCTTCGGCCCTGCAAAATGCCTGATGTGGCCCCATAGGCCGTTCTCGCTGATACCAACGTAGTTGTAGTAAACAAACGACGAAATACCGAGAGCGAACGTCACGTTCACCGACGCGGTCGGCGACATGAACAAAGGGAATTGGCCCATCAGGTTCGAGACCAGGATCAATATTCCGAATGTTGCAACCACCGGCAAATGGCGATATCCGTGTTCGCCGATGATACTCGAGATCATGTCTTTGATCGCGAGAAAACCCGCTTCAAGCGTCATCTGACCTTGCCGAGGGTCGTCCTCGGAAAGCTTGCCTTTAAAAAGCCAAATTATGATGATCGTCAAAATGCATGCGATCACGAACATTATCGAGTACCAGGGAATCGCGTTTTCCGGCGAATATTCGACGCCAAAAACCTTTTCCGGTGTGGTCCCAAACCGTGCGAAAAACGACTTCCACATCGGATACGTCGTGTGCATCTGGATCCGGTAAACCGGCTCGCCCAGATAGTGGTTTATGAATTCGACGATCAGCGGTATGTGATGTTCGCCGCTTTCTGCTAAAAGAAACATTTTGTATTAGTTCTTCGCAGAAGCCTGACCGTAAGGAAGGGCTAAACGGTCTATTTAGCCCTTCCTTACGGTCAAGCTTCTGCATTTCCCGAACCTTGAAAGATCCTGATAACTCCTTCCACGACGACCGCAAACCCGAAGCCGCCCATTCCCAGAATCACCGGAACTATGGGCAAAATCCCGATCGCGAAAATGATCGCGATCACCGCTGCCAGCGTAAAGTACCGCAGAATATATCTGATCGCCGATATTCTCGGCTTTTCACCCTCGGCCGCTTCTGCGAAAACCTTCTTAAGCGAATATCGGAGCCAGTAATAATTGCCGAACGCTAAAGCAACTCCAAGCAACACGCCAATACCAAAACTTACCGAGTGAAATGCAACGCCCGCAATAGTGCCCAAAACACCGAGCACCGCCATTATCACGAGTATCCGGTCGTGGGACTGCGGCACTACTTTTACGTTGTCCGCATCCACAGTTTCGGGATTCCCGGTCATCGGCAAACTTAAATTTTACAAAGGAATTGCTTCAAACTCAAAAGCGTAACCCTTATTTCTCCGGGTCGTTTCTATCGAAAAGCGACTTGGGTGTCGAGTTATCTGTGGCCGGCTTGAAGATGCGCGACGTAATGCGAAAAAACTGGACAAATCCTATGACGGAGCCGAGGACAATTCCGCCTACGATTCCCCATGGCGCACTGCCTAAAAGCAGATCAGCTCCCCAACCGATCACGAGCATGAAAACCACCGATGCGAAAAAGGCGATGCCGG